>NZ_QEES01000002.1:617947-926921 GCF_003115775.1 Cellulomonas sp. WB94 | reverse complement strand
CCATCTCGACGACCCACACGATCACCTCGGCGATCATGGGCGTCGGCGCCACGAAGCGGCTGTCCGCGGTCCGCTGGGGCGTCGCCCGGAACATCGGTGTCGCCTGGATCCTGACGATCCCCATGGCGGCTCTCGTCGCCGCGGCCGTCTACACCGCAGTCAGGCTCGTCGGACTCGTCTGAGGTCCGGCCAACCCGTCAGGCGACCGGCGGCCGGTGCGTCTCGGTGGCCACGACCCGCGGACCCTTCTCGCTGTGCGCGACGTGCGCCACCAGCACGGCGCCCGGCTTGAGGTACGGGTCCTTCGAGGGCAGTGCCACCTCGGCGGCGTGCACCGCATGGGACGCCAGGACCTTGAGCACCGTCGGCAGGACCGGTCGGTGCGTGCACACGACGACGTCGCGGCCGGACCGGAGCAGCCCGTCGACCTCCGCCTCGACCCGCTGGGGTGAGCTGTCGTGCTCCGCCTCGGTCAGGTGGACCGAGTCGCGCGGCACGATCGAGGTCGCCTCGGCGTACGGCTCGATGGTCGTCCGGCACCGCGCCCAGTGGCTCGTCACGATGTCGGTGACCCCGAACGCGGACAGCACGGGGACGAGGGCCGCGGACTGCAGGACGCCCACGGGCGTGAGCGGCCGGTCCAGCTCGGTGCCCGGCCAGGTCGAGCGGCGGCGGGCCTTGCCGTGCCGTGCGATCACCACAGCACGCGTCACGAGCCGGCCCCTGGTGTGGGCGTCGACGAGCGCGTTCAGCGGCTCGCAGTCGAGCACGTTCGTCAGCTTCTTCGCGGCGGCGGCGACGTCGAGCCACCGGGTCCGGTCGATCTCGTCGGTCGAGGCGCGCGGCACGGGCGGCCGGGCGACCAGCGCGGCCGCGTCGGGCCGCCCGGCGATCTGCGCGGCCCAGTAGGTGACGCGCTTGACCCGGCCGTCGACGAGCGGGTACTCGAGCGACGGCAGCGGGATCCCGAGGACCACGTCGTAGCCGGTCTCCTCGGAGACCTCACGCACCGCGGCTCCCGGCAGGGACTCGCCCGCGTCGAGCTTGCCCTTGGGCCAGGACCAGTCCTGGTAGCGCGGCCGGTGCACGAGCACGACCTGCAGCCGGCCCTGGCGCAGCCGCCAGACCAGCGCGCCCGCTGCCTCGACGACGGGTGGGGCAGCAGTCTTCACCGGGCGGAACCGAAGCGTCGACGCTGGCGGGCGATGAGCTCGGTCTGCAGGTTGCGCAGCGGGCCGGTCGGTCCGACGTGGTGGCGGACCCACGTGCCGTCGGCCTCGAGGTGCCACGACGCGGTGCGGTCGTCGGCCGACTCGGTCAGCAGGTCGATCAGCTCGGTGATCTCGTCGGGGTCGGCGATCCGCACGAGCGCCTCGACGCGCCGGTCCAGGTTGCGGTGCATCAGGTCGGCCGAGCCGATGAACACCTCGGGACCGTCCGAGGCCCGCGCCGGGACGCCGCCGCTCATGCTCAGCACGCCGTCGGACGCGGCGAACGCGAAGATGCGGGAGTGCTCGAGGAACCGGCCGAGGATCGAGCGCACCCGGACGGTCTCGCTCAGGCCCGGCACGCCCGGCCGCAGCGCGCAGATGCCGCGCACGACGAGGTCGACCGGCACGCCGGCCTGCGAGGCGCGGTACAGCGCGTCGATCGTGTCCTCGTCGACCATCGAGTTGACCTTGATCTTGATCCACGCGGGTCGGCCGTCCCGGGCGGCGGCGGCCTCCCGGTCGATGCGCTCGATGAGCCCCGAGCGGACCGAGCGCGGCGCGACGAGCAGCCGGTGGAACCGCGACTTGGGCGCGTAGCCCGACAGCTGGTTGAACAGCCGCGTCAGGTCCTGGCCGACGTCGGGGTCGCACGTGAGCAGGCCCAGGTCGGTGTACATGCGCGCGGTCTTCGGGTTGTAGTTGCCCGTGCCGACGTGGCAGTAGCGGCGCAGCCCGTCCGACTCCTGCCGCACGACGAGGCTGAGCTTGCAGTGGGTCTTGAGCCCGACGATGCCGTACACGACGTGGACGCCCGCCTGCTCGAGCTTGCGCGCCCAGGAGATGTTCGCCTCCTCGTCGAACCGCGCCTTGATCTCGACGAGCGCGAGGACCTGCTTGCCGGCCTCGGCGGCGTCGATGAGCGAGTCGACGATGGGGGAGTCGCCCGACGTCCGGTACAGCGTCTGCTTGATGGCGAGGACCGCCGGGTCGGCGGCGGCTTGCTGCAGGAACGTCTGGACCGACGTCGAGAACGAGTCGTACGGGTGGTGCAGCAGAACGTCGTGCGCGCGGATCGCCGCGAAGATGTCGGTCGGGGTCGCCGACTCGACCTCGGCGAGGAGCCGGTGCGTGGACGGGACGAAGTTGGGGAAGTGCAGGTCCGAGCGCTCGATGTCGGCGATGAGGTGCAGGCCGGTGTGGTCCAGGGGCGCGGGCATGTCGTAGACCTCGGCCGGGACGACCCCGAGCTCGCGTGTGAGCAGCTCGCGGATGCGCGGGCTCGTGCCGTCGGCGAGCTCGAGCCGGACGGGCGGGCCGAACCGGCGCCGCAGCAGCTCCTTCTCCATGGCCTGCAGGAGGTTCTCGGCGTCGTCCTCCTCGACCTCGACGTCCTCGTTGCGGGTCACCCGGAACGTGTGCTGCTCGAGCACCTCCATGCCCGGGAACAGGTGGTCGAGGTGCTGGGAGATGACGTCCTCGAGCGGCACGAACGACGTGGGGCCGAGCTTGCCGCCGGTCGTCTTGGCGGTCGGTGCGCTCGGGCGGCCCTTCGCGTCGACCGCGATGTAGCGGGGGAGCAGCGGCGGGACCTTGACGCGGGCGAAGTGCTCCTTGCCGGTCGCGGGGTTGACGAGCATGACCGCGAGGTTGAGCGAGAGCCCGGAGATGTAGGGGAACGGGTGCGCGGGGTCGACGGCGAGCGGCGTCAGCACGGGGAAGATCTGGCGGCGGAAGTACTTGTGCAGGCGCTCCTGCTCGGCCTCCTGCAGCTCGTCCCAGCGCACGAGCGTGATGCCCTCGGCCGCGAGCGCGGGCTGGACCTGCTCGGCGAAGACGCGCGAGTGGCGGGCCGTCAGCTCGTGGGCGCGCGCGCTGATCTCCTCGAGCACCTGCCGCGGGCTCAGCCCCGACGCGGCCGTCACGGCGATCCCGGTCGCGATCCGCCGCTTGAGCCCGGCGACCCGCACCATGAAGAACTCGTCGAGGTTCGAGGCGAAGATCGCGAGGAAGCGGACCCGCTCGAGCAGCGGCTCGTCGGGGTCCTCCGCGAGCTCGAGGACGCGCTGGTTGAACGCGAGCCAGCTGATCTCGCGGTCGAGGAACCGGTCGTCGGGGAGCGCCACGCGTTCGGTGCGCTCGTACTCGGCCTGCGTCTGGGGTGCGTCCTCGGTCGCGATGTGCTCGGCGATGTGCGCGGCCAGCTGGGGTGCGAGCGGGCGGCCGCCGCGCAGGCGCTCGGTCACGCCGTCCTGGAACCGGCCGTTCTCCTCCGCCATGACCTCCTCGACGACCGACGCGACCGACGCGACGGCAAGGTCGGCCCCGGCGGCCGCGCGAGGGGTGCGCGGTCGCGTCTGGCGGGGCGCACGCGGCGTCCGTGCTCGGGTGGGCCTGGAGGGTGTGGCGTCGGTCATCGGCCTATCGTTCCACTCGTCGGTGAACTCGCGGTGCCGGACGGGGCAGATCCGGAACCGAACATCACATCGACCGCGCTGCGCGTGAACCCGGCGCGCGTGTAGGTGCGCACCGCGGCCGTGTTGTCGGCCTCGGTGTAGAGGATCGCGGTCCGCAGACCCGCGTCGGTCAGGTGGTCGAGGGCGAGCGCGGTCAGCGCGGTGCCCAGTCCGAGGCTCTGGGCGTCGGGGTCGACCCCGACGACGTAGAGCTCGCCGACGGCCGGCTCCGCGCCGTCGGTCGGGTGCACCTTGGTCCAGACGGCTGCGAGCAGCTGTCCGTCGCGCTCGGCCAGGAGCAGACCGGCGGGGTCGAACCACGGCTCGTGCTCGCGCGCGTCGAGGTCGGTGCGGGTCATGCGGCCCTGCTCGGGGTGGTGGGCGAACGCGCGCGCGTTGAGCCGGAGCCACGCGTCCTCGTCGCGGCCCGGCACGAAGGCTCGCACCTGGACGCCGGCGGGGAGCACGGAGGCTCCCTGCCCGGGCGCGTCCGCCGGGCGTGCGGTGAGGTCGAGGCTCATCTGCCACAGCTCGCGGACGACGACGAGGTTGGCCTGCGCCGCGAGAGCACGCGCCGCGGGGAGGTCGCCGTGCGCCCAGACCGCGAGGTGGCGTGGCGCGTCGACCAACGCGTCCAGGCGCGCGAGGAGAGTCGTCCCGATGCCTCGTCCGCGCGCCCGCGGCGCCACGACGAGCTCGCTGCTCGCGTCCGGGGCGCCGAGGTCGAGTTGGGCGTACCCGACGACGCCGACGTCGTCGCGCGCGATCAGGTGGACGACGTCCGTCTCGGTCGTGCCGTCGAGGCGCAGGAGCGGCTGCTCGGACAGCGGCGCGACGCCGTCCACCGCGGCAGCCGTGGCCGCGAGCGACCGGACAGCGGCAGCCATGCCGGGTTCGAGCGATCCGCGAACCGTCTCGATCCGGACGTCGGGGAGGGTCATGGGAGTCATCCCACCACGGTCGCGAGGTCGGTGCGAGGTGCTGCGTCGTGGCCGCAGCCTGCCGGGGTCCTGGGGCGACGAGGCGTGCACCGGGCAGGACTCGACGCGCTGCGTTATCGACACAAGTGTCGGTATCTGTCTCGACAGCGCGTCGGGAACCTGGCGCGACGAGAGGAGTCCCATGTTCTTGGCCTGGCGCGAGCTGAGCTTCGCACGTTCCCGGTTCGGCCTCATGGGAGGTGTCGTCGCGCTCATCGCCGTGCTCGTGGTCCTGCTCTCAGGGCTGTCGTCCTGCCTGGTGACCGACGGCGTCTCGGGGCTGCAGCGCGTCCCCGCCACCGCCTTCGCCTTCGCGGGCGGCACCAAGACCGACTCCGCCTTCTCGCGCAGCACGATCGACGTCGCCGAGGTGGCGGCGTGGCAGGGTCGCGCCGGCGTCGCCGATGCGGCACCGTTCGGCAACCTGCTCATCAACGCGAAGAACCAGGCCGGACTGCCCGTCGACCTCGCCCTGTTCGGTGTCGAGGCCGGCTCGTTCCTCGCCCCGCAGGCCGCGCAGGGTGCGGCGCTCGGCACCACGCCGGACGACATCGTCGTCAGCCGGACGGCCCTCGATGCAGGTCTCGCGATCGGCGACGTCATCACCGTCGACCGGCTCGGCACCACGATGACCGTGATCGGCGCGACCAGCGACCAGCACACGTTCGGTCATGTCGACGTGGCCTACGTACCGCTGCGCCTCTGGCAGGAGCTGCACGCCGGCACGGGTCCGGGCGACCCCGTGCGCGCGGACGCCTACTCCGAGGCGACCGCCGTCGCCCTGCGAGCCGTCGACGGTGCGACGATCGATCTCGCAGCCGGCGACGCCGCGGTCGGCACCACGAGCATGACGCGCGCGGCGTCGTTCGCCGCCTCGCCGGGCTACACGGCCGAGACCTCGACCCTGATGCTCATCCAGGTGTTCCTCTACGCGATCTCGGCGCTCGTCGTCGGCTCGTTCTTCATGGTCTGGACCATCCACCGGCAGCACGAGCTGGCGGTGCTGCGGGCCATGGGCGCCTCGACGTCCTACCTGCTGCGCGACGGCCTGGTGCAGGCGCTCCTCATTCTTGTGAGTGCGACCGCGCTCGGCGTGGGCGTCGGCGTGGCCGGAGGTGGGCTCTTGTCCGGTACCAGCATGCCGTTCGCGCTCGAGGCGCCGGCGATCGGACTCGGCTCGGGGCTGCTCGTCGTGCTCGGCATGATCGGTGCGGCCGCAGCGATCGTCCGCATCACCCGGATCGACCCGCTCGCGGCGCTCGGAGGACAGCGATGACCAGCCAGGAACCCATGATGAGCACCACCCGGGGCGCGAGCGCGACGACCGAGCGTGACCCCGGTCTTCGCCTGACCGGGGTCACGCTCCGGCTCGGAGACGGCGACAGCGTCGTCACGGCGCTCGACGACGTCCACCTCGACGTCCAGCCTGGCGAGCTCGTCGCCGTCGTCGGCCCGTCGGGCTCGGGCAAGTCGAGCCTGCTCGCCGTCGCGGGCACGCTCACTACGCCGGACGAGGGCACTGTCGTCATCGACGGCGTCGACCTGGCGACCCTGAGCGCGAAGGGTCGGGCCCGGTTCCGCCGGGAGCACATCGGATTCGTCTTCCAGTCCGGGAACCTCCTGCCGGCTCTCACCGCGATCGACCAGCTGCGGCTCGTCGCCCACGTCGCGGGCCGCCATCAGGCGTCGCGCGACCCGCTCGAGCTGCTTGCCGACGTCGGCATGACGGCCAAGGCGACGCGTCGCCCGCACGAGCTGTCGGGCGGTGAGCGGCAGCGCGTCGGGATCGCCCGGGCGCTCATGACCAAGCCCTCGTTGCTCCTCGTCGACGAGCCCACCGCGGCCCTCGACCGGGCGCGGAGCCAGGAGGTCGTCGAGCTGCTCGCCCGCGAGACGAGGCGGTCCGGCGTCGCGACCGTCATGGTCACGCACGACCACGACGTGCTGCACCACTGCGACCGGGTGCTCGAGATGGTCGACGGTCGGCTGTCGCGCTAGCGTGCGCTACGGCGCGAGTGCGGCCGAGATGGCCCGCAGGCCGTACGGGATCGCCGTGCGGGCCATCGTCCAGGTGTGGAACTGGCCCGGCTCGATGCGGTACAGCACGGACTGCCCGCGCGCGGTGAGCTGGGCAGCGAGTCCGGCCGCCTCGGACGCGTCGCCGCCGCGGGCCGCGCCACCCGCGGCGAGGAACACCGTCACGGGGTGCGCGAACGTCATCGTGGGCAGGTACCGGCGGGGGGAGTGCGCCGCGATCTCAGCGTCGGTCGCGAGCATCGCCCGACCCCCGCTGCCCGGGTTGTCGTACGCCTCGAGCGCGATGATCGCGCCGTACAGCTCGGGGTGGCGCAGGCCCTGGTCGAGCGCGCAGAAGCCGCCCGACGACATCCCGCCGATCGCCCGGTGGCTCCAGTCGGCAGCCGTCGTGTAGTGGGCGTCCACCCATGGCACGACGACCTGGTTCAGGTACGTCTCGACCTGCGAGCCGCCGCGCGTCGAGTCGAG
Source organism: Cellulomonas sp. WB94 (assembly GCF_003115775.1). NCBI lineage: Bacteria > Bacillati > Actinomycetota > Actinomycetes > Micrococcales > Cellulomonadaceae > Cellulomonas > Cellulomonas sp. WB94. Next base: position 919,772 of record NZ_QEES01000002.1, on the reverse strand, counting down.
ACACTCGGTGTCGCTCTGCCCGACGCCGTTGACGTCGGGGGCGACCACGATCATCGGCCGCACGAGGTGGTGCGCGATCAGCACGTCCATGACATGCGCGATGTCGCCGCCGGACATCCAGTCGGCGGACGTGCCCGGCGTGCCGTGGACGAGGTACACGACCGGGTAGCGGGTCGAGGCGCTCGGGTCGTAGCCCGGCGGGGTGTAGACCCACGTCGTCGAGGTGGGCATGCGCAGCGCGGCAGGGGCGGCGATGGTCACGGGGACGACGCCGCCGGTCGCGGCCGTCCCGACCGACTCGTGCGAGGTCAGCAGCAGCGCGGCCGCGGCGACGGACGGGACGTACCCGACCCACGCGTTGAGCCCGAGGGCAGCCGCGACGACGAGGGCGACCCCCGCCCCGGTGCGCGCGGGCCACGCGCGCCGGCCGCGACGACGACGCGCCACCGCCAGGACGACGAGCGCCACCGCGACGCCGGCGGCGACGACGGCCGGCCACCACGTGGACAGCAGGTCATGGTTGTCGCTCAGGGCGACCAGCACGTCGCGCGGCAGCGTCGGCGCGGGCACCGGCTGCGGGCTGTCCACGGCACCATTGGCTCACGTCCACATGGGAGCCGCCTGGGAACTCGGCGAAGGCTTGCTGGGAGCTGCCCCTGCCCGACCTCTGACGTGCGCGCCGGCCGTCCGCGGCCGTCATGATGTGGCTGTGCCCCATCCGACCTCCACCCTGGACGACTGGCGTCGCCGCGACCGCGTGCGCACCCAGGCTGCCGTCGGCGTCGCGGTCGTCGGGGTCGTGGGCATCCTCTCGGCCGTCAGCGTCCCGATGTACCGCCGCCTCGCCGTGGTGCTCGAGATCCTGCCGTTCCACGTGCCCCGCGCGGCGGCGTCGACCCTCGTGCTCGTGTCGTTCGCGCTCCTGCTGACCGCGCGTGGCCTGCGCCGTGGGCAGCGGCTGGCCTGGGGGGCGACGCTCGCGCTGCTGCTCGTCTCCGCCACGCTGAACGTCGTCAAGGGCCTCGACGTCGAGGAGGCCGCGCTGGCGCTCGCGGCGGCTGTGTGGCTCGCGCCTCATCGTGGGGCGTTCCCCGTGCTCCCGTCCACGTCAGCGGTCCGCCGGGCCGTTGTGCTCGGGGTCGGCGGGACGGTCGGCGCGCTGCTGCTCGGCACCGGGATGTCGATGGCGTTCGGGCACCGCCACCACCCCCGGCTCGGCGAGTCGGCCCGCGCTGTCGCCGAACGGCTCGGCGGCAGCTCGCTCCTCCCGCTGCCCGGCGTCGGGCACTTCGTCACGCCGGCCCTCGTGGCGGTCGGCGTCGGCATCGTCATCTCGACGCTGTGGGTCCTGCTGTCGCCGCGACAGGGGCGTCACCTCACCGGCGCGACGCACGTCGCCGAACGCGAGCGGGCGCGGGCCGTGGTCGCCGCGTACGGCGGGGGGACGCTCGACTACTTCGCCCTGCGCGACGACAAGGACTGGTTCTTCGCGGGCCGCAGCGTCGTCGCGCACTCGGTCCGGCGCGGCGTGTGCCTCGTGTCGCCCGACCCGATCGGGCCGGCCGACGAGCGCGAGCTCGTGTGGGCCGAATTCATGGCGTATGCGGAGCGCGGCGGCTGGTCGATCGCGGTGATCGGGGCCGGCGAGGGGTGGCTCGGCATCTACGAGGCGTCGGGCCTGCGTCCGGTCTACCTCGGCGACGAGGCGGTCGTCGACTGCGCGACGTTCAGCCTCGACGGCCGGTCGATGAAGAGCCTGCGCGGCGCGTACGGACGGGTCACGCGTGCGGGGTTCACCGCGACCTTCGTGAACCCGTGCGACCTCGGGCCGGACGAGCGGGCCGAGCTCGAGAGCCTCGCGGCGGCGAACCGGCGCGGCGCCGCCGAGCGCGGGTACTCGATGACGCTGTCGCGGCTGTTCAACCCGCACGACCGCGACCTGATGCTCACCGTGGTGCGGGACTCGGCCGGCGTGGCGCAGGCGTTCCTGCAGTGGGTGCCGGCCGCGGGCCTCCACGGCTGGTCGCTCGACGTGATGCGCCGCAGCCCCGACCGCTCGCTGCCGAACGGCCTCATCGACTTCGCCGTGCTCGCGACGATCTTCCACGTCGCGCCGAGCGGCGGTGCGCTCTCGCTCAACTTCGCGGTCCTCCGGGAGGTGCTCGTCGGCGACTCGCAGACCGCCGGGGCCCGGTTGTCCCGTGCGGCGCTGCGCGGGGTCTCGGGCCACGCGCAGGTCGAGTCGCTATGGAAGTTCAACGCCAAGTTCGACCCGCGCTGGCAGCCGCGGTTCGCGGTGCTCGACTCGGTCGAGTTCGTGGCGACGCAGGGGCTCGTCATGGCGGGCGCCGAGGGCGTGACCGAGCTGCCGGTCGTCGGGCGGTTCCTGGGTCGCGGCGCGTGAGTGCCGCGCTGCTGGCAGCGGTCGCGGGCGCGCTCCTGTACGGCTCAGGGACGGTCCTGCAGGCGCTGGCTGCCCGGCGAGCCTCCGGACCGGGGGTGCTGCGTCATCCCTGGTACGTCGCCGGGCTCGGGTGCGACCTGCTGGGCTGGCTCGCGTCGCTCGTCGCGCTGCAGTCGTTGCCGCTCTTCACCGTCCAGGCGCTCCTCGCGGGCTCTCTCGTCGTCACGGTGCTGCTCGCGCGGGTCGTCCTGCACGCGCCGTTGCGACGCGTCGACGCGGTGGCTGTGGTCGTCGTCGTGGGTGCGCTCGTCGTGCTGGCCGGGGCGGCGGGCCCGGAGTCGCTCGTGCGGGCGTTGCCCGACGGGTTCACGGCGATCGTCCTCGTCGCGCTGGGCCTCCTCGCCGCGGTGACCGCGGCCTGCTACCGCCACGGACCTGGCTGGCTCTTCGCGCTGCTCGCCGCGCTGGGCGCATCGGGCGCGGCGATCTGCGCGCGGGCCGTCACCCTGCCGGCGGGTGCGGTCAGCGGGGAGCTCGTCCGGGCAGTCGCCACCGAGCCGCTCGCCTGGGCCGTGGCGGGGTTCGGGCTGCTGATGACGGTGGCGTACGCGCGTGCGCTCGAGCGCGCCGGGGTCGGGGCGACCGCCGCCGTGATGGCGGTCGTGGAGGTCGTCATCCCCGCCGCGGTCGGTCTCGCGGTCCTGCACGACTCCGTCCGGCCGGGCTGGCCTGGTGCCGCGCTGGTTGCCGCAGCGCTCGCGCTGGCCGCGTGCGTGGCCCTCGCCGCGAGCCCCGCGACGACGGCCACGGGGCACGTCCCCGTCGTACCCGCCGCCGCGAGGTAGCCCGTCCGGGCTTCGGACGGCCAGAGAGCCGCCGTCCTGAGACGACGGCTCTCTGCCGTGGCGCGGTGCGGCGGAGACGTCAGTCGGTGGCCGACGTCGGCTCGGCCGGTGACGCCTTCGATGTAGCGGGCGCCGCAAGACCTGCCGAGATGAGGTCCATCACGGACGAGTCGGCGAGCGTCGTCGCATCCCCGACCGTGCGGTGCTCGGCGATGTCCCGCAGCAGCCGGCGCATGATCTTGCCCGACCGGGTCTTTGGCAGCTCCGCGACGACGAGGATCGTCCGGGGCTTGGCGATCGGCCCGATCTCCTTCGCGACGTGGTTGCGCAGCTCGGTCGCGATCTCCTCGGCGGGCCGGTCGCTCACCGCGTCCTGGCGCAGGATGACGAACGCGACGACGGCCTGCCCGGTCGTCTCGTCGTTCGCCCCCACGACCGCCGCCTCCGCGACGCTCGGGTGGGACACGAGGGCCGACTCGATCTCGGTCGTCGAGAGCCGGTGACCGGAGACGTTCATGACGTCGTCGACGCGTCCGAGCAGCCAGATGTCGCCGTCGTCGTCCTTCTTCGCGCCGTCGCCCGCGAAGTACAGGCCCTTGAAGCGGGACCAGTACGTGTCCTGGTAGCGCTCCATGTCGCCCCAGATCCCGCGCAGCATCGAGGGCCACGGCTCGGTCAGGACGAGGTAGCCGCCTCCGCCGTTCGGCACGGGCTTCGCGTCGTCGTCCACCACGTCGGCGGCGATACCCGGGAGGGGTACCTGCGCCGAGCCCGGCTTGGCGGTCGTCACCCCCGGCAGCGGCGAGATCATGATCGCGCCCGTCTCCGTCTGCCACCACGTGTCCACGACCGGGGTCCGGTCGCCGCCGATGACGTGGCGGTACCAGACCCACGCCTCGGGGTTGATCGGCTCGCCGACCGAGCCGAGGACCCGCAGGCTCGACAGGTCGTGGGCGCCGGGGATGTCGTCGCCCCACTTCATGCAGGTCCGGATCGCCGTGGGCGCCGTGTAGAGGATCGAGACCTTGTACTTCGCGACGATCTCCCACCAGCGGCCGCGGTGCGGCGTGTCCGGCGTGCCCTCGTAGATGACCTGCGTCGCGCCGTTGATGAGCGGCGCGTACACGACGTACGTGTGGCCCGTGATCCAGCCGATGTCGGCCGTGCACCAGTAGACGTCCGTCTCGGGCTTGAGGTCGAAGACGTTGAGGTGCGTGTACGCCGCCTGCGTCAGGTAGCCGCCGGTCGTGTGCAGGATCCCCTTGGGCTTCCCCGTCGTGCCCGACGTGTACAGGATGAACAACGGGTGCTCGGCCTCGAGCGCGACCGGTTCGTGCTGGTCGCTCGCGGCCTCGAGCGCGTCGTGCCACCACACGTCGCGGCCCTCGGTCCACTCCACGTCCTGACCGGTCCGACGCACCACGAGGACATGGTCGACCGTCGGGGCACCCTTCGCGAGGGCCTCGTCGACCGCGGGCTTGAGCGCGCTCGCCGAGCCGCGCCGGTAGCCGCCGTCGGACGTGATGACGAGCTTCGCCTCGGCGTCGAGGATGCGGGAGTGCAGCGCCTCGGCCGAGAACCCGCCGAACACGACCGAGTGCGGGGCGCCGATCCGGGCGCACGCGAGCATCGCGATGACGGCCTCGGGGATGAGCGGCATGTACACCGCGACCCGGTCACCCGTCCCGACCCCGAGCGCGACGAGGGCGTTCGCCGCCTTGGACACCTCGCGCTGGAGGTCGGCGTAGGTCAGCGTGCGGGTGTCGCCCGGCTCGCCCTCGAAGTAGATCGCAACGCGGTCGCCGTGGCCGGCCTCGACGTGCCGGTCGACCGCGTTGTAGGCCGCGTTGATCGTCCCGTCAGCGAACCAGCGGGCCACCGGGGCGCCCGACCAGTCGAGGACCTCCTCGAACGGCGTCGACCAGGTGAGCAGCTCGCGTGCCTGCTCGGCCCAGAAGCCCTGCGGGTCGGCCTTCGCCCAGGCGTAGCCCTCGGGTCGCGCGTTGGCCTGAGCAGCGAACTCCGGGTCCGGGGCGAAGCGACGGACCTCGGTCGACAAGTTCTCCAGGGCGTCAGCCACGGCGGTACCTCCTGGGCAGCGACGATGCGTCGGGGAACGGCTCTGTCCCCCGCTCGGCACTCTAGTAGGACGACGGTCCCGAGCGCTCGGTCGGACCGGGCGCCCGCAGGCTCAGGCGGCCCGTCCCCGCTCGCGGAACTCCCCGAGCACCCGACCGCGCCGCTTGGCCGCCGCGGTCGCGACGCCCGCCATGAGCAGCAGGAACCCGACGAGCAGGATCGTCCCCGACGTACCGGCCACGGTCGCGTGCGAGACGGTGTCGCGCGAGTTGGTCGTCGCGAGCCACCGCATCGTCTCGTTGCGGGCGATCCCGGGCGCGTACAGGAAGACAGCGCCGGCCACCGCCGCGAGGATGCCACCCGAGATCGGCGCCGCGGCGGTCCGCGCACCGAGGTAGACGACGACGGCCAGCACGAGGACGGCGGCGGTCACGAACGCGATCCCCCACACGTCGAGCGACGCGTCCCAGGTGTCCGCCTGGACGCCGAGGATGCGCCCCTGGCCCACGAGCCCCAGCGCGAGGGCAGCGGCCGTCGCGAGCACGCCGATCAGGACGCCCCACAGGTGACCGCCGAACCCGGTCGAACGCGGCGGCACGGGCTCGACGACGTCGGTGCGGGTCGTGGGGGCGACGGGCGGGGGCGTGACGTCGGCATGTGCGGCCGGGGTGTGCGTCGCCGTCGCCGCGTACGAGGGTCGGCCCGCGACGGGCTCGACAACAGGCTCAGCGACCGGCTCGCGGACGACGCTCGAGGGCGTGTCCGTCGCGTCGGTTCCGGGCGGCGGCGTCGGTGCGGGCCGGTCCGCGGCATGTGCCGCGGCCGCGCGGGCTGCCGCGCCGCGCGTCGTGCTCGGGGGTGACGTCGAGTCGATCATGGGGTCGGGCTCACCGCTGGGGATGTGCGGGTCGGAGGTGCTCACGTGTGCTCCTTCGTCGCCGAGTCGGGTCACGTCAGTCGACGTGGCCTACGGCTCACCGTAGAGCGGTTGCGACCGGCTCGCCCACTGTTGTCCCGATCGTGGCGGACTGTGCCAGGGGAACCGCGGGCATGCTCCGACCTGCGGCGACGACGTACGCGGCACCCACGAGCAGCCCGCCGCCGACGAGGTTCCCGAGCCCGACGGCCCCGACGTTCCGCGCGAACTCGGCCCAGGTCGCGCCCGGCAGCCCGCCGAGGAGGCCAAGGGAGAACGTCGTCATGTTGGCCACGACGTGCTCGAACCCGGACGTGATGAAGACCATGACGCACGCGAAGATCATGGCGATCTTGGCGCCCTCGCTCTGCAGCCGGGCCGCGGACCAGATCGCGAGGCACACGAGCACGTTGCACAGGATCCCGCGGAAGAACAGCTGCGACGTCGTCTCGGCCGCCTTGTGCTCGATCATCGTGGCGATCATCCGGCCGCCCGCGGTCTTCGGGCCGAGCGCACCGGACTCGTGCACGATCGCGGCGAACACCATCGCGCCCAGGAGGTTGCCGACCATGCAGAAGAGAAGGGTCGCGGCGGCGCGTCCCCACGAGATCGACCGGCCCAGGGCGCCCTGCGTGAGGATCATCATCGCGGAGGTCGCGAGCTCACCCCCGGCCATCACGACGATCGTCAGCGCGACCCCGAACACGAGGCCCTGCACGAGTGGTGTCCACCCCGAGTGGACGTCGGCCAGCGGCCCGCCTGCGGTGGCCATGATGATGACACCGATGCCGATGTAGGCGCCCGCGAGCATCGAGTGCACGAGGTAGACCCCCGGCCGGCGTGCGAGGTCGGCCTTCGTACGGGCGGCACCCGTGTGGTACTTCACGGTCTCGGCGATCGTCAACATGCCTCCAGGGTCCCTGGTCGACCGGCGGAAATCCTGGGACGAAAGCCACGCGTGGCGCGCATCACACAGGTGCGGGAATCGGCGGGTGCCGCGGCAGGTTAGGTCGGCGTGCCCCTCCTCTTCGACCCGCTGACGCTGCGCGGGACCACCTTCGCCAACCGCATCTGGCTCGCCCCGATGTGCCAGTACTCGGCGGTCGACGGCGTGCCGAACGACTGGCACCTCGTCCACCTCGGGGCGCGCGCGTCCGGCGGGTTCGGCCTCGTGATCGCCGAGGCCACGGCCGTCGTTCCCGAGGGACGGATCTCCGCGCGGGACACCGGGCTGTGGAACGACGAGCAGGTCGCGGCGTGGCGCCGAGTCACGGACTTCGTGCACGACCGCGGGACGCTCGCCGGCGTCCAGCTCGCTCACGCGGGCCGCAAGGCCTCGACGTACCCGCTGTTCGCCATGGCCGGAGAGCAGCGCCGGCGCGGATCGGTCCCGGTGGCCGACGGCGGCTGGCAGACGGTCGGGCCGTCAGCGCTCGCGTACCCCGGGCTCGCTGCGCCGGTCGCCCTGAGCGCAGCCCAGATCGCCGACGTGCCGCGCGCGTTCGCCGCGGCTGCGCGGCGTGCGCTGGCAGCCGGGTTCGACGTCGTCGAGCTGCACGCCGCGCACGGCTACCTGCTCCACGAGTTCCTGTCGCCGCTGTCGAACACCCGGACCGACGAGTACGGCGGCTCGCTCGAGAACCGCTCCCGGCTGCTCGTCGAGGTCACCGACGCGGTCCGCGCGGTGTGGCCCGACGACCGGCCGCTCTTCGTGCGCGTCTCGGCGACCGACTGGGCCGAGGGCGGCCTGACGCTCGACGACGTCACCCAGGTCACGAAGGAGCTCGCTGCGCACCGCGTGGACCTGGTCGACGTCTCGACGGGCGGCAACGCACCTGCCGACGTCCCCGTCGGGCCGGGGTACCAGGTGCCCGCCGCCCGCGCGGTCCGGGCCGGGTCGGGGCTGCCCGTGGCCGCGGTCGGGCTCATCACCGACGCGCGCCAGGCCGAGCAGGTGCTCGTCGACGGCGCGGCGGACGCGGTGCTCGTCGCGCGCGCCGCCCTGCGCGACCCGCACTGGCCGCTGCGCGCCGCGCACGAGCTCGGGGTCGACACCGACCAGGCCGGGTGGCAGCCGCAGTACCTGCGGGGCACCTGGCGGTAGCTAACGGCGGCAGCGAGCGGTCAGGCGGCGCGTCGGCTACTGCGCCTGCGCCGCCTCGGCGACCGCGGCGGCGACGACCGCGGTGACGTCGGGGTGGAACACGCTCGGCACGATGTAGGTCGGGTTGAGCTCTGCGTCGGTGACGACCGACGCGAGCGCGCGAGCCGCCGCGAGCAGCAGCGCCTCCGTGACCTTGTGCGACCGCGAGTCGAGCAGCCCGCGGAACACCCCGGGGAACGCGAGCACGTTGTTGATCTGGTTCGCGAAGTCGCTGCGGCCCGTCCCGACGACGGCCGCGTGCAGCGCTGCCTCGTCCGCATCCACCTCGGGCCGCGGGTTCGCGAGCGCGAACACGATCGAGTCCGCCGCCATCGTCGCGATGTCGTCGCCGGTCAGGATGTCGGGCGCGCTGACCCCGATGAACACGTCGGCGTCCGCGAGCGCGGCCCGCAGGGTCCCGGTGACCCCGCGGGGGTTGGTGTGCTCGGCGGTCCACACGAGAGAGGGCGCGAGGTCGGGCCGGCCGGCGTGCACCACTCCGTCGATGTCCGCGACGACGACGTCGCGCGCACCCGCCGCGATCAGCAGCTTCAGGACGGCCGTGCCCGCGGCCCCCGCGCCCGACAGCACGATCCGGACCGTGCCGATCTCCTTGCGGACGACCTTGAGCGCGTTCGTCAGCGCAGCGACCACGACGATCGCGGTGCCGTGCTGGTCGTCGTGGAACACGGGGATGTCGAGCCGCTCGCGCAGCCGGCGCTCGATCTCGAAGCAACGCGGCGCCGAGATGTCCTCGAGGTTGATCCCCGCGAACACGGGCGCGATCGCGCACACCGTCTCGACGATCTGGTCGACGTCGGTCGTGTCGAGCGCGATGGGGAACGCGTCGATGCCCGCGAACCGCTTGAAGAGGACCGCCTTGCCCTCCATGACCGGCAGGGCCGCGAGCGGACCGAGGTCGCCGAGCCCGAGCACCGCGGTGCCGTCGGTCACGACCGCGATCGTGTTCCGCTTGATCGTCAGGCGACGCGCGTCCTCCGGGTGCGCCGCGATCGCCAGGCAGATGCGCGCCACACCGGGCGTGTAGGCCATCGACAGGTCGTCGCGGTTGCGCAGCGGCACCTTCGACTCGATCGAGAGCTTCCCGCCGAGGTGCATCAGGAACGTGCGGTCGCTGACGCGGTCGACGACGACGCCGGGCAGGATGCGGAGCGCGTCGACGATCTGCGCCGCATGCTCCTCGCCGCGCGTCGCGCACGTCACGTCGACGGTCATGTGCTCGTGCCCCGACGCCGTGACGTCGAGCGCGGTGACGATCCCGCCCTCACGCTCGATCGCGGTCGTGAGCTCGGAGACCGCCGTCGGGCGGGCGAGCACCTCGAGGCGGGCAGTGATGGACGACGAGACGCTCGGCGCTGAGACCATGCGGACATTCTGTCTGTTCCGGCGGTACCTGGGCGGTCTCGACACCTCGGACCACCGGGTCGAGCATCGAAGATGGCCATCGAACGGGACCTTTCGCGAGCCCGGCGGTTCCGGCGGCGCACCGTAGGGTGACCGGGTGCTCGAGCCGGCAGCCCCGAGGTCCGTCGCCGCCGACGACCCGCTCGCCGGTGTCGTCGCCCTGCCCGGCGTGGCCGACGCGGTCGACGCCGCGCGGCGGGCGTGCGAGGAGCTGCGCTGGCACGAGGCCTACCGTCGGCGCTGGCGCGAGGTCCGGGCCGAGGCGGGGATCCGCTCCGCTCGCGCGAGCGCAGCGCTCGACGGCGCGCGCGTGCCGGTCGACGTCGTGCGCGTGCTCGCGCTGGGTGGTGACGCGACCCGGGGGACCGGTGCGGGCCGAGCCGGGCCCGACGTCGACGTCGCCATGGGCGCCTTGCGGGCCGCGGTCGAGGTCGAGAGGCACATGCCGGACCTGGGCGCGCGCGGCGCCCCGGTGCTACCGCCCCTGGGGCAGCTCGTGGCGCGCATGCACGCCGCTGCCGGGCGGGGCTGGCTGCCCGACGACGCGCTCGGCCGGCTGCGCACCGACACCGCACCCCAGGACCTGTACGGCCTCGGCCCCGCGCCCGACGGTGCCGACCTCGCGGGGCGGATCGACCTGCTGGCCCGGGTTCTCGCCGGCACGCGTGCGCCGGCGCACGTGGTGGCCGCGGTCGTGCACGGCGAGCTGCTGGCGCTGCGACCGTTCGCCGCGGGCAACGGCGTCGTCGCGCGGGCCGTCGCCCGGCTCGTCCTGACCGCGCGGGGGCTGGACCCGACCGGTTCGCTCCTGCCGGAGGTGGCGTGGGCCGAGGCGCCCAACGCCTACCTCGGCGCCGCGGCGGGGTTCGCCACCGGGACGCCCGAGGGTGTGGGTGCGTGGGTGCGGGCGTACGCGGACGCCGTGGTCGCGGGTGCCCAGGCCGCAGGGGAGGTCGCCGACGCGGTGGTGGCGGGGCGCCTGACGCGTTGAGTCGGGGCCGGCGCGGGTCGTTCGTGGGCGCCGGGGTGGTCCGGACCGAGCAACGGCGCCCTTGCGGGGCGCCGTTGTCGAACGAATGACTCGAGGGGTATCAAGCGTGCAACTCAGTTGTCGCGACGGGTCGAGCCCGGTCGACAAGTCCTATGCGTGGACTCATCGCGCGTGGGTCCTCTCGGGTCATCCAGTTGTGAACCTTTGGTACGCCTGATTCGCCGCGATGGGAAGAGGAACCGGCATCCGTCCAGGTGGGCGGGCTCATGCGGCCGGATGGCGGGACGCACGTCCGGATGGCGGGACGGATCGTCTCCGCCGCGAGAGCCGCCACGCGAGCACCGCGACAGCGACGACGAGCACTCCGCTGGCGACGACCACGACCGGCGTCGAGGGACGCAGGAACGCCCGGAGCAGGACGGGCCGGTCGAACGTGAGCACCCCCCAGCCCTCGTCGGCGGCCGTCCGGCGCAGCGCACGGTCCGGGTTGACGGCGAACGCGTGCCCGACGACCGCCAGCATCGGTGCGTCGGTGATCGAGTCCGAGTACGCGTAGCTCGCGGCGAGGTCGTAGCCGAGCCGGGTCGCGAGCTCGCGGATCGCGACCGCCTTGTTCTCGCCGTACGCGTAGAAGTCGATCTCGCCCGTGTAGCGCCCGTCCACGACCTGCATGTGGGACGCGATGACCTGGTCGGCGCCCAGCAGGGCGGCGATGGGGCGCACGACGTCGCTGCCCGACGCGGAGACGATCACGACGTCGCGGCCCGCCGCGTGGTGCTCCTCGATGAGCGCGACCGCCTCGGCGTAGACCGCGGCGTCGATCGACTCGTGCAGCGTCCGCTCGACGATCTCCGTCACCTGCGCGACGTCCCAGCCCGTGACGGTCCGCGAGAGCTGCGCGCGCAGCCGCTCGGTCTGGCCGGCGTCCGCGCCGCCGACGAGGTACAGCAGCTGGGCGTAGGCCGAGCGCAGGATCGCGCGGCGCGTCAGGAGCCCGCCCGCGAGGAACGGGCGCGAGAACGCGGTGGCCGACGACGTGGCGATGATCGTCTTGTCGAGGTCGAAGAACGCGGCCGCGCGGGGGGCGCGCCTGCCACCGCGTGCGCTCGATCGGTGCGTAGCCATGGCCCCCTCCGTTGCCCGCGCCGAGCCTAACGGGCCGAGGTGACAGCGGTCTGCTCCGCGCGCGCCGCACATCCCGCGGCGCACCCACAGCCGAATCAGGGGGTGCGCACCTCCACTGTCGGCAGACCGCCGCCGCCGGCTCGGGCGGGTCCGGGCAAGCATGCGCGGGTCGGTTCCGGTCGGTCCGGCACACCACGGGGGAGGTCATCGATGGTCGGGACGACGGTGCGGGGCGCGAGGACGCGCGGGGTCGCGTCGGCGCGGACAGGGGCCGGTGTCGTCGGTGTCGTCGGTGCCCGCGGTGGAGCCGGGGCCTCGACGTTGGCGGCGGCGCTGGCGCACCGGTTCGCCCGGACCGGTGCGACGGCCCTCGTCGACCTCGAGCGTGCGGGCGGCGGGATCGACGTGGTCGTCGGGATCGAGGGCGCCGGAGGGCTCCGGTGGCCCGACCTCGTGGACGCCCGCGGGACGGTCGACGCTCGTGAGCTCGCTGCCCTGCTGCCCCGGTGGGGCGGGTGCGCCGTGCTCAGCGCGGACCGGACGCGGCCCGGTGCCCCGCCGCCGGGTGCGTTGCTCGACGTCCTCGTGGCCGTCGCCGAGGAGCACCCCACCGTCGTCCTGGACCTCGACCGGTGCGACGTCCTCGACCGGGGCGCGGTGCTCGCGAGCTGTCGGACGGTTCTCGTCGTCGTGCCGCGCGACCTGCGGTCGGTGGCAGGTGCGCTGGCGCTGCGGCCCGCGCTGGTCGAGCTCGTCGCCGACGTCCGGCTCGTCGCGCGGGGTCCTGCGCCCGGCGGGCTCGGGGCGCTCGAGCTGGCGCACGTCGTCGACCTGCCGCTCGCCGTCTCGATGCGTCATGACCGCAGGCTCGCGTCGGACGCCGAGCGCGGCGGCGGCCCGGCGGTGCGGCGCGGCGCGTTCGGGCGGGCCGTGACCCGCGTGGCCGGGGCGCTCGCGTGACGGTCGTCGGGCAGGTGGGAGCGGCTGACCCGCGGCGCGCGGTCCCGGTCGGCGCGCCCGACGCGACGTTGGTCGACGACGTCCGGGCGCGGCTCGCTCGACGCGGCGGTGCCCCGACGTCCTCCGACGTCACCGCTGCCGTGCGGGCCTCCGGCGTCATGCTCGGCAGCCGCGCGCTCGCGGAGCTCGACGTCGCGGTCCGGGCCGAGCTGCTCGGGGCCGGTCCGTTGCAGGTCCTGCTCGAGGATCCGGACGTCACGGATGTCCTGGTGAACGCGCCCGACGAGGTGTGGGTCGAACGGTCGGGGCGGCTGGTGCGCGCCCCTGTCGACCTCGGCACCCCTGCCCGGGTCCGCGAGCTCGCGGTCCGGCTCGCCGCCGCGGGTGGCCAGCGCCTCGACGACTCCAGCCCGACAGTCGACGCACGCCTGCCGGACGGCACGCGGCTCCACGCGGTCCTCCCGCCGGTCGCCGACGGCTGCGCGCTCATCTCGCTCCGGGTGCTGCGGCGGCGGGCGTTCACGCTCGCCGAGCTGGTCGCGAGCGGCGGTGTCGCGCCGGCCCTGGCGCCTGTGCTGCGCGCGCTGGTCCTGACCCGCGCGAACCTGCTCGTCACCGGGGCGACCGGCTCGGGCAAGACGACGCTGCTGTCCGCCCTGCTGTCGGTCGTCCCGGACGACGAACGCATCGTCTGCATCGAGGAGTCCGGCGAGCTCACCCCGCACCACCCGCACGTCGTGCGGCTGCTGGCCCGGCGGGCGAACGTCGACGGCGCCGGTGAGGTCCCGCTCGCGGAGCTCGTCCGCCAGGCGCTGCGCATGCGGCCCGACCGGATCGTGCTGGGGGAGTGTCGCGGCGCCGAGGTCCGGGACGTCCTCACGGCACTCAACACCGGTCATGAGGGCGGGTGCGCGACCCTGCACGCCAACGCAGCCGCCGACGTCCCGGCCCGGCTCGAGGCACTGGCGTCCCTCGCCGGGATGGGCCGCGAGGCCGTGGCCGCCCAGGCCGCGAGTGCGTTCGACGCCGTGCTGCACCTGCGCCGCGACGGCCCGCGCCGGTACCTCGCGGAGATCGCCGTGGTGCGCCGTGGTCCCGCGGGGGAGCTCGTCGTCGAGGCGGCCGTCACGGTCGCCGCCGGCGGGCTGCCGGTGCGAGGGACCGGCTGGTCGGCACTCGCGATGCGGATAGGGCTGGGTGCCGCATGAGCGCGCTCGTCGGGCTCCTGGTCGCGGCGGCTGCGCTCGGCGCGCTCGGTCCGCGGGGCCGCAGCCCTGAGGCTCTGGCCGGCGGGCCGCCCGCGCTACGACGCGGCGGACGTGACGGGGCCGGGACGCGACGTCCCCGCGGGTTCGCCGGAGAGCCGGACGGCTCCTCGGTCCCCTCGCTGTCAGGCGCCGTCACAGCCGTCAGCTCCGCGCTCCGTTCCGGTCAGCCGCCTGCGTCGGCGTGGCGCGCCGTGCTGGGCTGCCCGGTCGGGCCGGACGGGGTGCCCACGGTCGACGACCTCCTCGCGGCGACCAGTGAACCCGGCTCCGGACGGCTCGCCGCTCGCACCGAGGCCCTGCTGGCCCGGGTGCCGTTCGTCTCGGCCACGCGCTCCGGTGGTCGCTCGCCCCGGCGGGCAGCTCTCGAACGCCGCGCGGAGGCGGTCGTCGCCGCTGGACGCCTGGCCGCAGCGCTGGGTGCCCCGCTGGCGCCGGTGCTCGACCGGGTGGCCGAGTCGATCGTCGCCGACGACGAGGTCGAGGGCGAGCGTCGTGCCGCGCTCTCCGGGCCAAGGTCGACCGCCACGCTTCTCGGCTGGCTGCCGTTCCTGGGGATCGGCCTCGGGTTCGCGCTGGGGGCCGATCCGGTGGGCGTGGTGCTGCGCGGCGGGGCGGGAACCACCTCGGCCGTCATCGGTGGGCTGCTGCTGCTCGGCGGCCGCCGCTGGACGGGGCGTCTGGTGTCTCGGGCGATGCACGCGGGCAGCGCATGAGCGGTCAGCCGGTCGTGCGGGGTGTGTCGTGACGTCGGTCCTCGTCCTCGCGCTCGAGGTCAGTGGGCTGCTCGCTGGAGCCACGGTGCCGTGGCGCGGAGGGAGCGGTGGCCGGCTCGCTGCTGTCCGAGCGCCCGGTCGGGCTGCGCTGGGCGCCCCCAGCGGTCGCGGGCCCCGGCAGGGTTGGCGCGGCCCTCGGCACGACCGCGCCGAACCGTGCCGGGACGTCGTGCTGCTGCTCGACCTCCTGGACATGGCAGTGACCGCGGGCGCGGGCGTCCCGCGGGCCCTCGAGGCAGTGGGTGAGGCGGTCAGGGGTGCCGACGGTGAACGGCTCACCCGGGTGTCCGTCGAGCTCCTGCTCGGCGCCCCGTGGACCGCCGCCTGGGCGGCGACCTCGGACGACCTCCGACCGATCGCCGAGTGCCTCGAGGCCTCCTGGGTGCAGGGCGCCGCCCCTGGCCCCGCCCTGCGGGCGCGAGCGGGTGCGGTCCGCCGGGATCGGCGTCGGGACGCGCGCGAGGCCGCCGGGCGCCTGGGGGTGCACCTCGTGCTGCCGCTCGGACTCTGCTTCCTGCCAGCGTTCGTCCTGCTCGGGCTGGTGCCGGTGCTGGTGTCGCTCGCGAGCGGTCTCACGCTGTGAGGTCCGTCCACCCACAGCCCGTCGGAGGCCGCGGCGGCGCACGGTCTGGCGCCGCGACCGTCCGGGCGCGGGTCTGGAGCGCGGATCGTCGGGTCCGACGGGCGCTCAGTCGGAGGGTCCGACGAACGAGGGAGAGTCACGTGTCGGACCGTGGAAGTCGAACGGCGGGCGCATCGTCGGGGTCGGGGTCGGGGTCGGGGTCGGGGTCGGGGTTGGGCGCCGGGTCGGCGGTGCGACAGGCCGCGTCGGCCGGGCGAGCTGCGGCGTCCGGCGCCCGGACGGTGGTGTCGGCTGCCCGCGGCCGGGTTTGGGCCTGCCGACGGGTCGCGGCACGGCTCGGCCGAGCCGCATCGTCAGCGGGGGCTCGTGCGCTCGGCGGCGCGCGCGCCCGCATCGACGGTGCCCCCCGCGACGCGGGCATGGCGACCGCCGAGTACGCGATCGCGACGATCGCGGCGGTCGGGTTCGCGGGGCTTCTCGTCGTGGTGCTGCGCAGCGGCGAGGTCCAGGAGCTGTTGATGGGGCTCGTCCGCAGGGCGCTGACGGTGTGAGAAGGCGCGGCTGCGTGAGCTGGCCCCGGGGCACGCCACCGCCGGCGGAGCGGCGGTCGATCGCAGCACCGAGGAGCCGGCGGTCCCCGGGGATGCGGGACGCGGAGCGTGGCAGTGCGACGGCGGAGCTTGCCGTCGCCCTGCCCGCCGTGGTCCTGCTGATCGCCGTGGTCCTCGTGCTGGCAGCGTCCGCGAGTGCTCAGCTCCGTTGCGCGGATGCCGCACGGGCGGGGGCCCGAGCGGCGGCGCTCGGCGAGTCGACCGCAACCGTGACGGCGACCGCCACGAGGCTCGCCGGCGCGGGTGCGCGGGTCGTCCTCAGCCACGACGGCGACTGGGTCACCGTGACGGTCAGCCGGGCCGTCGCGTCCGGTCCTCTCGGCGGCGCCCCGCTCAGGGCCGCCGCGAGCGCGGTCGCCCTGGCGGAGCCGTGACGGGTGCTGCCGGTGTTGGTGCTGGTGCTCGTCTCGGCTCAGCGCCCGCTCGTAGTTCAGCGCCCCCTCGCCGCTCAGGGGTTCGTGACGGTGCCGGCGACCGCGGATCCGGGACCGTACTCGCGCTCGCGGTCATCGCGGTGGTCCTGGTCGTGACGACCGCGCTCGGCCTCCTCGCCGGCGCCCAGGCGGCACGCGGACAGGCGCAGGCGGCGGCGGACCTCGCCGCGCTCGCCGGTGCTTCGCAGCTCCTGCGGGCGGCGGTCGAGGACTCGGGCAGGGGAGGTGCCGGGCGGGGTGCGACGACGGCGTCGTCCGAGTCTGCCGCCTGTGCGACGGCCGCCGAGGCGGCCCGGCGGAACGGCGCGCAGATGACAGCGTGCGTGAGCGAGCCCGGTGGCGTGCTGCGCGTCGCGACGAGCCGTCGGGCCGCGGCGGGGGCGGCGACGGCGCAGGCGCGTGCCGGTCCGCGCTCGGCCCGCTGAGCAGCAGCGAACGTCCGGGGCTGCCGGCGTCAGCCGTGCGGTGCATCCGCTGCAGACCGGCGTCAGCCGTGCGGTGCGTGCGCGAGCACCGCGTCGAGCAGGCGGACGGCCGCCGCCTTCTCGAGCGGGTGGTTCGAGTTGCCGCACTTCGGCGACTGCACGCAGGCGGGGCAGCCGTTCGCGCAGCGGCAGCCCGCGATCGCGTCGCGGGTGGCGCGCAGCCAGGTCGCACCCAGGGCGAAGCCGCGCTCGGCGAACCCCGCGCCGCCCGGGTAGGCGTCGTGGACGAACACGGTGGCCTGACCGGTGTCGGTGTGCAGCTCGGTCGACAGGCCGCCGAGGTCCCAGCGGTCGCACGTCGCCAGAAGAGGAAGGAGTCCGATGGACGCGTGCTCGGCGGCATGCAGCGCGCCCGGGGCGAGCTCGGCGGTGACGCCGGCGGCCTCCAGCACTGACTCGGGGGCGGTCCACCACACGGCTGTCGTGGCAAGGGTCCGCGCCGGCAGCTCGAGCTCCTCGGTGCCGATCACCTGGAAGTCGGGGATGTGCTTGCGCTGATAGTTCATGACCTGCGTCGTGACGTCGACGGTCCCGAACCCCCAGGTCACCGGTCCCCACTGCAGCTCGGAGGTGACCGACGTGATCTCCGTCGAGGTCAGCCAGCGGGCCCAGGTGCCGTAGTCGACGTCGCGCCGTCCGACGAACGCGACGTCGTCGTCGAGACGCAGCTCGTCGACCACGTAGGTGGCGCCCTGGTGCACGTACACCGCACCGGGGTGCACGGTCGAGTCGGCTGCCGCGGCGTCCACCGTCCCGAGCACGCGGCCCGTCGTCGTCTCGATGACGCGGACGGGGTAGCCGCCGGTGCCGCGCAGGTCGGTCAGCCGCGATGCGGGATCGGCGTGCGTCCAGTACCAGCCCGACGGCCGGCGGCGGAGGGCGCCGCGCTCGACGAGCACGTCGAGGAGCTCGCGCGTGCCCGGTCCGAACAGCGGCAGGTCCTCGGTGCGGAGCGGCAGCTCGGCGGCGGCCGCGCACAGGTGCGGTGCCAGCACGTACGGATTGGTCGGGTCGAACACTGTCGCCTCGACCGGGGTGTCGAAGATCGCCTCGGGATGGTGCACGAGGTACGTGTCGAGCGGGTCCTCGCGCGCGACCAGCGCGACCAGCCCCTCCGAGCCCGCCCTGCCCGCCCGCCCGGCCTGCTGCCACAGCGAGACCCGCGTCCCGGGCCAGCCGGCGATGAGCACGGCATCCAGGCCCGTGATGTCGACGCCGAGCTCGAGCGCGTTGGTCGTCGCGAGGGCCCGCAACCGTCCGTCCCTGATCGCGGCCTCGAGTGCGCGCCGCTCCTCGGGCAGGTACCCGCCGCGGTACGCCGCGACCGTGCCTGCGAGCGAGTCGTCGATCTCGCGCAGGTGCGACTGGGTCACGGTCGCGACCGACTCGGCCGCCCGGCGCGAGCGGGTGAACGCCAGGGTCCGGGCGCCCGCGGCTGTGAGGTCGGCGAGCAGGTCGGCCACCTCGGCCGTGGCCGACCGGCGGGGGCGGTCGGGCTCGTCGGCGACGATTCGCTCGCCCGTGCCGAGCGGTCCGGAACCCTCGGTCGGCTCGAGTGGAGCCATGACGCCCAGCCCTGCGGGGCGGCCGACCCCGGCGGAGGCGTCCAGCCCTGCGAAGCCGTCGACCCCGGCTGCGCCGACGAGCCCCGCGGAGCCGCCGACCGCCACCGACGGGTCGAAACCTGCCGAGTCACCGGTCCCCGGCGAGCCGGTGGCGTCGTCGAGCGCGTCCCGGTCGACCGGCGGCAGGGGGAGCGGTACGGCCCAGGGGTCCTCGTCGTCGAGGAGTGCGGCCCGCTCACCGGGGATCTCCGGCGGCTGCCACAGGACGAACGTCTTGCGGCCGGCGGGCGAGGTGTCGGCGGTCACGGCGGTCACGTCGTCGGGGCTGACCCCGAGCAGGCGTGCGGCGCTCGCGGCGGGGTCGGACGTCGTCGCGGACGCGAGCAGGAACACGGGCCCGCGCCGCGGGGCTCGCCCGCCCGAGGCTGTCGTCGCCCCGACGGGTCCTCGTGAGGTGCCGCCGGCCAGTCCCCCGGGAGCAGTCACGCCGCCGGCAGATCCGGACTGGTACGACGCCGCGAGCCGTTGGAGCCGCCGCAGCACCTCCGCGACGTGGGCGCCGAACACCCCCCGGTACGCGTGGCACTCGTCGACGACCACGTACCGCAGCGACCCGAGCAGCCGCGCCCACCGCCGGTGGTTCGGCAGCAGGGCGAAGTGGAGGAAGTCGGGGTTGGTCAGGACGACGTCGCCGTACTGCTGCACCCACCGGCGCTCGTCGAACCCGGTGTCGCCGTCGCACGTCGCGACCCGGACGTCGCGGGCATGGCCGGCGGTCAGGAGCTTCTCGACGCTGACGAGCTGGTCGGCGGCGAGGGCCTTGGTCGGGCACAGGTAGAGCACGGAGCCGCGGCGTCCGACGGTCTCGATGCGCCCGGGGTCGAGCGCGGCTGCGGCGACGTCGGCACGCACGGCGGTCAGCGACGGGAGCCAGAACGCGAGCGACTTGCCCGATCCGGTCGAGGTGGCAAGGACCGTGTGCCGGCCGGACCAGGCTGCGTCGGCCGCCTCGACCTGGTGACGCCACGGCCGCGTCACGCCGAGCGACCGGTACCCGGCGACGAGGTCGGTGTCCGCCCAGGCGGGCCAGTCGACCTGCTCGCCGGGTCGGGCGGGCAGTCGTTCGACGTGCGTCACCCGATCGGCGCGGAGCCCGCCGGCGAGCAGCACGTCCAGCAGCTCACCGGTTCCGACCACGCGGCCATCCTCGCACCCGGCGGCGGGCTGACCTGTGCCCCACGGATGCCCCAGCGCGGTCCGCATCGCCGCGGGGACGGTCGTGCGACGCACATGTCGACGGGGGTCGGCGGTGCCGAGGGACAGGCGTCTCCGCGCGTCGTCCGCGACACGCCGGGCGTGGCGGGTGAGTTCAGCGCGAGGTGGCGCGTCAACCCCCGGCACGCGGCTGGCGCGAGGGACCAAGGTCCCGCCCGCGTTACGCCCATACGGCATAGAAATGGCACATCTAGTTGCTCGACGCTGCGATGACCACAAGATATAGTGGGGACAAAGCGGACGTCGCTCGAAGAGGAGTCGCGCGTCATGGATCATCTGCCCGTCGTCGAGGTCGGTACGTCGATCGATGAATACCTCGACCGCAGTGACTGGCGCGTCAATGCGAACGCGAACCAGGGCTACTCGCTGGGCGGGATGATCCTGAACACCGCGGGCAAGGTCGTCGCGAACTACTGGCTCAGCCACGTGTACGCCCCGGAGATCGGGCGCGCGCACCGCGAGGGCGACCTGCACATCCACGACCTCGACATGTTTGCCGGCTACTGCGCTGGATGGTCGCTGCGGACGCTCCTCCAGGAAGGCCTCAACGGCGTTCCCGGCAAGGTCGAGGCGCGCCCGCCGAAGCATTTCAGCTCCGCCGTCGGGCAGATCGTCAACTTCCTCGGGACGATGCAGAACGAGTGGGCGGGCGCGCAGGCGTTCAGCTCGTTCGACACGTACATGGCGCCGTTCGTCCGGCTCGACGACCTGTCGTACAAGGACGTGCTGCAGTGCGTCCAGGAGCTCGTCTACAACCTCAACGTGCCGTCGCGGTGGGGCACGCAGACGCCGTTCACGAACCTCACGTTCGACTGGGTGTGCCCGGCCGACCTGCGCGACCAGGTGCCGTTCATCGGCGAGGAGCCCGTCGACTTCACGTACGGCGAGCTGCAGGCCGAGATGGACATGATCAACCGCGCGTACATCGAGGTCATGACCGCGGGTGACGCGTCGGGCCGGGTGTTCACGTTCCCGATCCCCACGTACAACATCACCGAGGACTTCGACTGGGACTCCGAGAATGCGGAGCGGCTGTTCGCGATGACCGCCAAGTACGGCCTGCCGTACTTCCAGAACTTCATCAACTCCGAGCTGCAGCCCGGCGACGTGCGCTCGATGTGCTGCCGCCTCCAGCTCGACCTGCGCGAGCTGCTCAAGCGGGGCAACGGTCTGTTCGGCTCGGCCGAGCAGACCGGCTCGCTCGGCGTCGTCACGATCAACTGCGCGCGCCTCGGCTACCTGTACCGGGGCAACGAGGAGATCCTCATCAAGGAGCTCGACTACCTGCTCGAGCTCGCGCGCGACTCGCTCGAGGTCAAGCGTGTCGTCATCCAGAAGTACATCGACGAGGGTCTGTTCCCGTACACGAAGCGGTACCTCGGCACGCTCGACAACCACTTCTCGACGATCGGCGTCAACGGCATCAACGAGATGATCCGCAACTTCACGCGGGACGACGACGAGCCCGTGGACATCACGGACCCGCGCGGCCACGCGCTCGCGATCCGGCTGCTGGACCACGTCCGGGCGCGGATGGTCGAGTTCCAGGAGGCGACCGGCCACCTGTTCAACCTCGAGGCCACGCCGGCCGAGGGGACCACGTACCGGTTCGCCAAGGAGGACAAGAAGCGGTTCGCGGACATCCTCCAGGCCGGCTCGGAGTCCAACCCGTACTACACGAACTCTTCGCAGCTGCCCGTCGGCTTCACCGACGACCCGTTCGAGGCGCTCGAGCGGCAGGAAGAGCTGCAGCGCAAGTACACGGGCGGGACGGTCCTGCACCTGTACATGTCCGAGCGGCTCTCCACCCCCGACGCGTGCCGCGAGCTCGTGCGCCGGTCGCTGTCCACGTTCCGGCTGCCGTACATCACAGTGACGCCGACGTTCTCGATCTGCCCGAACCACGGCTACCTCGCGGGCGAGCACCAGACGTGCGACCGCTGCAGCGCCGAGCACCCGGACGCCGCGCCGGTCGTCTGCGAGGTCTGGACGCGCGTCATGGGCTACCACCGTCCGGTCAGCTCGTTCAACATCGGCAAGAAGGGCGAGCACGCCGAGCGCCTGATGTTCCGCGAGCCCGCCGGGGTGAAGTGACCGAGGAGCAGGTGACGGAGGTCGTCATGCCCGACGCGGCGGGAGCGGTGCGTCACCCGCAGGCCGCGACTGGCGGCGCGGACTCGCTCGCGATCGCGGGCCTGACGCCGCTGTCGTCGTGCGACTGGCCCGGCAAGCTCGTCGCGACGGTGTTCCTGCAGGGCTGCCCGTGGAAGTGCACCTACTGCCAGAACCCGGAGCTCATCGACCCGCGAGCGGCCGGGCAGGTGCCGTGGTCGCGCGTGCGTGGGCTGCTCTCGCGGCGGCACGGGCTGCTCGACGGCCTCGTGCTCTCGGGCGGGGAGCCGACACGCCAGGACGGGCTGCTCGACGCCGCTCGCGAGGTCCGCGCCCTGGGGTTCGGGGTCGGGCTGCACACGTCGGGCGCCTACCCGCGTCGCCTGGCGGCCGTGCTGCCCTTCGTCGACTGGGTCGGGTTCGACGTCAAGGCTCCAGCAGCCCTCTACAGGGCGATCACCGGGGTGGGTGCGAGCGCCGACGCGGCGTTCACGTCGCTGCGGCTCGTGCTCGACTCGGGCGTCGACGTCCAGGTGCGGACGACGGTCGACCCGACGGTCCTGTCGGCGGGCGACATGGCCGAGCTCGGGGTCACGCTCCGCAAGCTCGGCGTGCGGTCGCACGTGCTGCAGGAGGTGCGACCGGACGGGACCACGCCGGAGTATCGGGCAGCGCTCGCTGCGGTGCGTGCGAGCTGACGGCGCCCGCCGCCGGGCGGTCCCTGCAGGGTCGTCCGGGCTGCCTGCGTCCGGGTGAAACGACCGAGCGTGTCAGGAGGCGTCGCCGGGTGATGGGAGACTTCTCACCAGCGCGACGAAAGGAGGCCATCGATGGATGTCAGCGTGACGAGCAAGGACGTCGGTGACCGGACCGTCGTCGACGTGTCGGGCGAGATCGACGTCTACACGGCCTCGGTGCTGCGTGAGCAGCTGTCGAACCTCGTCGAGTCGGGGCGGACTGACCTCGTCGTCGACCTCACGGCCGTGAAGTTCATGGACTCCACAGGCCTCGGTGTGCTGGTCGGCGTGCTGAAGAAGGTGCGCGGGCACGACGGCCGCCTCCAGCTCGTCATCGACTCCGAGCGGCTGCTCAAGGTCTTCCGGATCACCGCGCTGACGCAGGTCTTCACGATCCACGAGACGCTCGACGCGGCGCTCGCAGACTGACCTGCCGGCTGCTCAGCTCGGGCTGATCAGGTAGACGACCGTGGCCTCGCCGTCGCTCGTGAGACTGCCCGTGACCCTGACCTGCCACCGGCCGTCGGGCGTCGGGGCCTCGAGCTGTGTGGAGCCGGCCGACTCCGGCCAGTAGCCCAGGGCGTCGATCGCGCGGGTCAGACCGTCGACACCGTCGACAGCCACCGTCACGGTCCACCCCGAGGCGGTCGTGCCGTCGAGCTGCTTCGCCTCGAGGAGCCGTCCGCCGATGATCGGCACGTCGGCGGGGAATCCGGCGGGCAGGCCGGAGCGGAGCGGGACCTCCCCCCTCGGCGTCGTCGAGCCGCGCCAGCAGGTGCCGCACCCCCGCCCAGCGGCGCCGGCGCCGGTAGCCGTCGAGGAAGATCGACAGGATCGCGCGTCGCACGTAGCTCTCGGCAGCCAGCGTCTGGCGGAGCGGTCGACCCTGGCTGAACGAGCGGACGAGGGCCTCCTGGACCAGGTCGTCGGCGTCGCCGAGGTTGCCCGTGAGGAGCGCGGCGTACCGCACGAGGGCCGGACCGCGCTCGCGCACCAACGCGTCGAGCACGTGCTCCCAGTCCGACACTGCGCCTGCGCGGCCGAGTCCGATCGGCGCGCGAGGTCGCACGCTCACTCATCAGGACGACCCTGAGGTCCGGAACGTTGGTCCGATCTGGATATGGTTGGCCCGTCCGCACGGCAACGACGCCGGGCGGTGTGGCGCAGTCAGGGGTCTGTGCCGGTGAGGGGAGGTCGCATGCTCACTGTCGGAACGACGAGCCTCACGATCGTCGGGGTCATCGCGGCGATCGCAGTCGTGTCGCTGGTCGTCGCGCTGGTGCTGCGGCGTCAGGTCCTCGCGGCGGGCGAGGGGACGCCGGCCATGCAGGACATCGCGACGGCAGTGCAGGAGGGCGCCTCCGCCTACCTGTCACGGCAGTTCCGGACCCTCGCCGTGTTCGCGGCCGTGGTCTTCGGGCTGCTCTTCCTGCTCCCGGGCGAGACCGGGATCCGGGTCGGTCGCTCGCTGTTCTTCCTGCTCGGCGCGGGCTTCTCCGCGAGCATCGGCTATCTCGGCATGTGGCTCGCGACGCGGGCGAACGTGCGGGTCGCCGCGGCCGCGTCCGAGCCCGGTGGTCGGGCCACCGGTGCACGCATCGCGTTCCGTACCGGCGGGGTCGTCGGGATGTCCGTCGTCGGCCTCGGCCTGCTCGGCGCCACCTCGGTCGTGCTGCTCTACCGCGGCGAGGCGCCCGCGGTCCTCGAGGGCTTCGGCTTCGGCGCGGCCCTGCTGGCGATGTTCATGCGGGTCGGCGGCGGGATCTTCACGAAGGCGGCCGACGTCGGCGCCGACCTGGTCGGCAAGGTCGAGCAGGGGATCCCCGAGGACGACCCGCGCAACGCCGCGACCATCGCGGACAACGTGGGCGACAACGTCGGGGACTGCGCGGGCATGGCCGCCGACCTGTTCGAGTCCTACGCCGTGACGCTCGTCGCGGCGCTGATCCTCGGCAAGGCGGCGTTCGGCGAGCGCGGTCTCGTGTTCCCGCTCATCGTGACCGCGGTCGGGGCGTTCGTCGCGGTGCTCGGCGTCGTCATCACGCGCATCCGCGGCACCGAGAGCGGGCTCGCGGCGATCAACCGCGGCTTCTACACCTCCGCGCTGGTCGGCGTGGTGCTCGCCGCCGTGGCCGCGTTCGTGTACCTGCCGTCGTCCTTCAGCGAGCTCACCGGCGGGACCGCCGGGATCGAGACCCACGGCGGCGACCCGCGGCTCATCGCGGCGACCGCGGTCCTCATCGGCGTCCTGCTCGCCGGCATCATCCTGTGGGTCACGGGCTACTTCACGGGCACGACGTCGAAGCCCACCATGCACGTCGCCCGGACGTCGCTCACCGGCGCCGCGACCGTCGTGCTCTCCGGGATCGGGATCGGCTTCGAGTCGGCCGTCTACACCGCGGGCATCATCGCGGCCGCGATCTGCGGGGTGTTCCTCATCTCCGGCGGCTCCGTCCCGCTCGCCCTGTTCCTCGTCGCGCTCGCCGGCTGCGGGCTCCTCACGACGGTCGGCGTGATCGTCGCGATGGACACGTTCGGCCCGGTGAGCGACAACGCGCAGGGCATCGCCGAGATGTCGGGCGACGTCAGCCCGGCCGGCGCCCAGATCCTCACCGACCTCGACGCCGTGGGCAACACGACCAAGGCCGTCACCAAGGGCATCGCGATCGCGACGGCCGTCCTCGCGGCGACCGCGCTGTTCGGCTCGTACGCCCAGGCGGTCACCACGGCGATCGGCCAGGCGGGGGACGTCGCCGGGACGGCCGACATCGTCAAGGCGATGATGACCTACTCGGTCATCTCCCCGATCACCCTCGTCGGCGTGATCCTCGGTGGCGCCACCGTCTTCCTGTTCTCGGGTCTGGCGATCGACGCCGTGACCCGCGCTGCCGGGGCGATCGTGTTCGAGGTCCGCCGCCAGTTCCGCGAGAACCCGGGCATCATGACGGGCGAGGTCCGCCCCGAGTACGCGCGCGTCGTCGACATCTGCACGCGCGACTCGCTGCGTGAGCTCGCGACGCCCGGCCTGCTCGCAGCGTTCGCACCGATCGCCGTGGGCTTCGGCCTCGGCGTCGGGCCGCTCGCGGGGTTCCTCGCCGGCGCCATCGCGACGGGCGTGCTCATGGCCGTGTTCCTGGCGAACTCGGGCGGCGCGTGGGACAACGCCAAGAAGATCGTCGAGGACGGCAGCTTCGGCGGCAAGAACTCTCCGGCGCACGCGGCGGTCGTCATCGGCGACACGGTCGGCGACCCGTTCAAGGACACCGCCGGGCCGGCGATCAACCCGCTCATCAAGGTGATGAACCTCGTGGCCCTGCTGATCGCGCCGGCGATCGTGGCGGTGAGCGTCGGCGACGGCGCGAACCACTGGATCCGGATCGGGATCGCGGTCCTCGCCGCGGCCGTCGCCTTCGGCGCCGTGATCGCGTCGCGGTTCCGGGCCGCGCGCGTCGACCGGGAGGGGCGACTCGAGCTGGAGATCGCCGAGCTCCTCCCTGACGTCACGCGCCCCTGACAGTTCGCCGCGCGCGAAGGCACGTCCGCCCGGCAGACTCGGAGACGTGCCCGAGCCCGATCGCCTCCGCATCATGACCTACAACGTGAAGGGCCTGTCGGTCGACGCCGAGGCTGCCGCGCAGGTCGTCCGGGACGCCGACCCCGACGTCCTCGGCATCCAGGAACCGCCGCGCGGACCGGTCGGTGCCGCGCGCCTGCGCCGGTTCGCGGCCGACGTCGGCATGCGGCCGGTCGTCACGGGGCACGGCGCGCGCACGACGGCGCTGCTCGTCGCCGATCTCCGCGTGGGCACGGTCGAGGCCGCCGCCGCGGTCCGGCTCCCGATGCTCGGGCGTCGGGAGCTCCTCGCGCCGCCGATCCCGCGCGGGTACGCGCGCGCGACGGTCGCGGGCGTGCAGGTCGTCGTCGTGCACCTCTCGCTCGACCCGGCCGAGCGCGCCCGGCACGTGACCCGCATCCTGGCCGACGTCCGGTCCCGGCTCGACGCGGGTGGGCAGTGCGTCGTCGTCGGCGACCTGAACGAGCTGCCGGACGGTCCGGCCTGGGCGCGGTTCGGCGTGCACCTGCGCGACTCCGCGACCGACCCCCAGCCGACGTTCACCGCGCTGCGGCCCGGTCAGCGCATCGACGTGGTCCTGGTGAGCGACGGGCTGCGCGTCGTCGCCTCGCACGTCCCGTCCGGCACAGCTGCCGAGCGTGGGAGTGACCACCGCCCGGTCGTCGCGGACCTCGCGCTGCCGCACTGACGCACCGGCGCACCCCGCGCTCCTGAACCCCGCGCTGCCGCGCGCCCACAGACGGCAGGATGGTCCGGTGAGCGAACCGGCCGACACCCTCCGCCCCGACCGCGCGCTGCTCGACGCCCTGCGCCGCGACCTCACCGTCGCGGGGTACACGGTCGACGGCGTCGAGGACCTGCTCGGCCCGGTGGCGTCCGCCGCGCTGCACCGCGAGGAGCCGGTCCCGGCGCTCCGGGCGACCGCCGACGTCGCAGGCGTCCGCGCCGACCCCCGTGCCACGCTGGTCAGGGCGTTCGTCCTGGGCGTCGAGGTGTCGCGCGCCGCGGCCGAGGGGGCGTTCGGGACGCTCGGTGTCGCGGGCGCCGAGCGGCTCGGGCTGGTCGAGGCCGCGGGGTCCGGGCCCGGTGACGCCGTCCACGCGCGCGTCGACCTGCGTCCCTACGAGGCGGTCGACGGGCTCGACCCGGCCGACGGCCACGACGCGTCCGGCGCGGTCGACTGGTGGATCGCGTCCGACCTCGGCGAGCTCGCGACCGGCCGCGCACTGCGGACCGACCATGTCCTCGGCGTCGGCGGCGCGTCCACGACGCTCGCGCAGGTCACCGTCCGGGACCCGCGCCGGCGCGTGCTCGACCTCGGCACGGGCTGCGGCATCCAGGCGCTGCACGCGAGCCGTCATGCCGCGAGGGTCGTCGGCACGGACATCTCCCACCGCGCCCTGGCCTTCGCCCGGTTCAACGCCGAGCTCGCGGGGCTCGCGCCCGGCAGGTTCGAGCTGCGCGCGGGCTCGATGCTCGAGCCGGTCACCGGTGCGGGAGAGGAGCTGTTCGACCTCGTCGTCTCGAACCCGCCGTTCGTCATCACCCCACGGGTCGCCGGGGTCCCCGCGTACGAGTACCGCGACGGCGGTCGCGCGGGCGACGCGATCGTGCGCGAGCTCGTGACGGGCGTCGGCGCCGTGCTCGCACCGGGCGGGGTCGCGCAGCTGCTCGGCAACTGGGAGGTGCGTCGCGGCGAGGAGTGGCACGAGCGCGTGGGGGAGTGGCTCGACGAGTCGGGCCTCGACGGCTGGGTCGTGCAGCGCGAGCTCCAGGACCCGGCGCAGTACGCCGAGACGTGGATCCGCGACGGCGGCACGACCCCGGACCGTGACAGGCCGGCGTGGGCGGGGCGCTACGGCGCGTGGCTCGACGACTTCGCGTCGCGGGACGTCGAGGCGATCGGCTTCGGGATCGTGACCCTGCGGCGGCCGGTGTCCGGTCCGGCGACGCTGCGCCGGCTCGAGGAGGTCACGGGCTCGGTCCGCCAGCCGCTCGGACCCGTCGTGGCCGCGACGATCGCGGCCCACGACTGGCTCGCCACGAGGGACGACGACGCGATCGCTGTCGAGCATCTTGTCGTCGCGGGGGACGTCACCGAGGAGCGCTACCTGACGCCCGGGGACGCGGACCCGAGCGTCGTGCTGCTATGCCAGGGGCGCGGGTTCGGCCGCACGGTCCGGGCGGGCACAGCGCTCGCGGGGTTCGTCGGGGCGTGCGACGGCGAGCTGACGGTCGGGCAGATCGTCGGGGCGCTCGGGTCGCTGCTCGGCGTCGGGGCCGCCGAGGTCGCGGCCGACGTCGTCCCGTCCGTGCGCGGGCTCGTCCTGGACGGGCTGCTGGCCCCCGCCTGATTCACAGGCGGGTCATAGGGTCCGCTGGCGGGGGTCCCAGCCCCCGCCGGGAGTCTTCGGGTCATGAGCCGAAAGACGCGAACAGACCGAGGCGGTGCGCGCGGCAGGTCCCGCCGCACCAAGCTCCTCATCAACAGCTTCCTGGTGGGAGCCCTCGCCCTGACCGCGGGCGGCACGTGGTGGTTCTTGCACCCCTCGGCCGCGCAGGCCGACAGCAGCGCGACGGCGCGGACCGCGACCGCGACCGTCGGGACGGTGTCCACGACCATCTCGGCTCAGGGCAGCATCGCGGCGGCGACGACGGCGTCCCCGTCGTTCGCGGTGTCGGGGACCGTCGCGACGGTCGACGTCAAGGTCGGTGACGTGGTCACGGTCGGGCAGCAGCTCGGGACCCTCGACACGAGCGACCTCGACGACGCGGTGACGCAGGCGCAGGCGCAGGTGGCGAGCGCGAAGGCGCAGGTCACGACCGCAGGCCTGCAGCTGACGGCGGCCCAGCAGTCGCTGTCGGAGGCCCAGACCGCGCTCGCGACCACCACGACGACGACCGATCCCAGCACGGGCGTGTCGACGACGACGAGCAAGGGCAGCGCGTCGCAGGTCACGAGCGCGAAGGCGCAGGTCAACAACGCTGCCGCCCAGGTGACGACGGCGCAGGCTTCCCTGACGCAGGCCACGACCGACCTCGCGACCGCCAAGGCGAACGTCTCCAAGGCGGTGCTGACCGCGCCCATCGCCGGCACCGTCACCGCGGTTACGGGTACGGCCGGCTCGACGGTCAGCGGGGGCTCGTCGAGCAGCTCCGCGAGCGGGACCACGACCGCCGCGACCACGACCGGGACGACGTCGACGGCCTCGAGCGGGTTCGTGACGATCGCCGACATGACGGTCCTGACGACCTCGGCGTCGTTCGCGGAGGCCGACGCGGCCCAGCTCAGCGTCGGGCAGGTCGCAGCGGTGACGTTCCCCGCGGTCGACGGCGCGACCGCCACCGCGAAGGTCACCTCGATCTCACCGACCGGCACCGCCACCAACAGCGTCGTGACCTACGCCGCGACGATCACCCTCGACTCGGCCCCGGCCGGGGTCCGGCTCGGTCAGACCGCCGACGTCACTGTGACGACAGCGCAGGCGACCGACGCGATCACGCTGCCGAGCAACGCGGTCACGGTCGGCACCACGGCCGCCGACGGCACGACGACCGGGACCGTCAGCCTGCAGGCGGCCGACGGCACCACGACCGTGACGACCGTGACGATCGGGGTGCAGGGCGACACCACCACCCAGATCGTGTCGGGCGTGGCGGAGGGTGACACCGTCGTGGTCTCTCTCGACACCGCGGTCGGCACGACGACGACCACGACCACCTCCCAGTTCGGCGGCGGCGGCGGTCAGTTGCCCGCCGGCGGCTTCCAGGGCGGGCCTGGTGGCAACGGATGACCGGCGCCCTGCGTCCCCCGGTCCTCGAGCTGCGCGGGATCCACAAGGTGTACGGCGAGGGTGAGGGCGAGGTGCGGGCCGTCGACGGTGTCGACCTCATGGTCGAGACCGGCGAGTTCGTGGCCGTGATGGGCGCCTCTGGCTCGGGCAAGTCGACGATGATGAACATCCTTGGCTGCCTGGACGTCCCCACCGAGGGGACCTACCGGCTCGACGGGACCGACGTGTCCACGCTGAGCGAGAAGCAGCTCTCGGCGGTCCGCAACCGGTCGATCGGCTTCATCTTCCAGTCGTTCAACCTGATCCCGAGCATGACGGCCCGCGCGAACGTCGAGCTGCCCATGCTGTACGCCGGGGTGGGCGCCGGTGAGCGCCGGGACCGGGCACAGGCCGCGCTCGAGCTCGTGGGGCTCGCCCCGCGGGCCGGCCACCGCCCGAACCAGCTCTCGGGCGGCCAGCAGCAGCGCGTCGCGGTGGCTCGCTCGCTCGTCAACGCCCCGGCGCTCATCCTCGCGGACGAGCCGACGGGCAACCTCGACTCGCGCTCGACCGAGGAGGTCCTCGACGTGTTCGAGCGGCTCGGGACCATGGGTCGCACGATCGTCCTGATCACCCACGAGCCGGACGTCGCCGCACGCACGCGTCGCGTCGTGCGGATGCGGGACGGACGCATCGTGTCCGACGGCCCGTCGACCCCCTCGCTCGGCGGGTTCGGCACGCACACCGAGGACGTCGCATGAACGCCATGGAGATCCTGCGGTCGTCCCTGCGGGGGATGACGTCGAACCCGATGCGCTCGGTCCTGACCCTGCTCGGGGTCCTCATCGGGGTCGGGTCGGTCATCCTGCTCGTCGGCGTGGGTGCCGGTTCGGCGAAGGCCGTCTCGGACCAGATCGACTCGCTCGGGACGACGACGCTCACGGTCCGGTCGGGCTCCGGCGGCGGGATCCGCTTCCAGGACCTCACGACCGGCGTGGCCGACGCGCTCCAGTCGTCGGTCGACTCGGGCGACGCGACGGCGCTGATCGCCGTCGTCCCCGAGGTCACGAGCTCGCAGACCATCACGGCCGGGACGAGCTCGACGACCGCGCAGATCATCGGCACGACGGCGAACTACTTCGACGTGACGAGCTCCAAGGTCGCCCAGGGCACGGCGTTCACCGCGAACGACCTCACGCAGTCGCGCCGGGTCGTGGTGATCGGCGCCGAGCTGGCCACGACGCTGTTCGGCTCGCAGGGCGACGCCGACTATGTCGACCCGGTCGGTCAGACCGTCGTCGTCGGCTCGACGCCGTACCTCGTGAACGGCGTCATGGCGGCCAAGGACTCGACCGGGACGGAGAGCACCAACAACGTGCTCGTCGTCCCGCTGACCCGGGTCCAGCAGTCGATCGCCGGCTACGGCAACCTCTCCTCGATCGTGCTGCAGGCCTCCGACGCGGGCGCGGTCGACGTGGCCGAGGCCGAGGCCACGACCGTCATCAACACGGAGCTCAAGATCGAGAGCACCGACGACGCGACCTACACGATCAGCAACCAGGCGCAGCTCCTCGCCGCCAGCACGTCGACCGCCTCGACGTTCTCGGCGATGCTCGCCGCGGTCGCCGGCATCTCCCTGCTCGTCGGGGGCATCGGGGTCACGAACATCATGCTCGTGACCGTCACGGAGCGGACCCGGGAGATCGGGATCCGCAAGGCGCTCGGCGCGACCCGCGGCGCGATCCTCGGCCAGTTCCTGACGGAGGCGACCCTGCTGTCGCTGCTCGGCGGGGCGCTCGGGGTGCTCGGTGCGGTCATCGGCTCGCAGTTCGAGATCCTCGGCGTGAAGCCGGCGATCGTCGGCTCCTCGGTGGTCCTGGCCCTGGGTGTGTCCATCGGGATCGGCGTGTTCTTCGGGGGCTACCCCGCCTTCCGCGCCGCCAAGATGCGCCCGGTCGACGCGTTGAGGCACGAGTGAGCCCATCCCCTGACCCCCTCGGACGACACCCGCTCGACCTCCCCGTGACGAAAGGCAGCACCATGACGATCCCCAGCCCCACCCCCGCCAGGAACGACGTCGCCGAGGACCTCCTCGCGCAGGACCTCCTCGCGCAGCGGCCCGCGGTCCTCGCCGGTCCCGCGCCGATCGCGGCGGCACCCCGTCGCCGGCCGTCGCTCACGATGATCCTGGGCGGCGTCGTCGGCGCGGCCGTCCTGTTCGCGGGCGGCCTGCTCGTCGGGCACGCCACGGGGTCGAGCACCACGGCCCAGACGGGACCCGGTGCGAACGGCATGCCGGGCGGTGCGGGTGGCTACGGCGCGACGGGCGGCGGGATCGCGGCCGGCGGCGGCTCCGGATCGGGCGGCCCGGGCGGGTTCACGTCCGGGGAGATCGCGTCGATCGACGGCTCGACGCTGACGATCACGACGTCCGATGGCACCACGGTCACGGTCACGACGAGCTCCGACACCACCGTGTCGCAGACCGCCGACGCGGACGTCTCGGCGCTCGCCGTGGGCGACACCGTGACGGTCGTCGGCCAGACCGCCGACGACAGCTCGGTCGCGGCCCAGGCGATCACCGAGGGCTCGACCGGGTTCGGCCTGCCGGGCGGCGCCCAGAGCTGACCCTTCCCCTGGGCCCGGCCCCCCTCGGCCCGGCACCCTCGGCCCGTGCCCCCGGCCCCTGCCCCCTGCGCGGCGGGCGGGGGCGCGGGCGTGGCGGCGCACTGTCAGCAGATCCATAGGTGGCACACAAGTTACCCAGGAGGAATCTCAGCAACCCCCGCCAGGGTGACGTCATGACTCGGATGTCCCGCGCGGAGCGGACGGCAGGTGCGCGCGCGCCACGGCGCGGCAGTCGCGCGAAGACCCTGACGAACGCCGGGCTCGTCGCCGTGCTCGCCCTGACCGGCGCGGGCACCTGGTGGTACCTGCACCCGTCGAGCGCCCAGGCGGAGACCGGCGCGACCGTCCGTACCGCGACGGCCACGGTCGGCACGGTCACCTCGACCATCTCCGCGCAGGGCAACATCGCCGCCGCGACGACGTCGTCCCCGACGTTCGTCGTCGCCGGGACGGTCGCGACCGTCGACGTCAAGGTCGGCGACGTCGTGACGGTCGGGCAGCGGCTCGGGACGCTCGACACCGCCGCGCTCGACGACGCGGTCACGCAGGCGCAGGCCACGGTGACGAGCGCGCAGCAGCAGGTGACGACTGCGGGCCTCCAGCTCACGGCCGCGAAGCAGTCGCTGGCCGACGCGCAGACGGCGCTGGCGACCACGACGACGAGCCCGACGGGCGTCACGACGACCCAGGGCTCCGCTTCCCAGGTCACGAACGCGAAGGCCCAGGTCAGCAGCGCGACGTCCCAGGTGACGACCGCCGTGGCTGCGGTGGCGCAGGCCAAGGCGGACCTCGCGACAGCGCAGGAGAACGTCGGCAAGGCGGTGCTGACCGCGCCGATCGCGGGCACCGTCACGGCGGTCGGCGCCACAGTCGGCTCGACGGTGGGCAGCGCGTCGAGCGGGTCGAGCGGGTCGACGGGCGCGAGCTCCTCGTCGGCGACGACCGCGTCGAGCGGCTTCGTGACGATCGCCGACCTGACGGTCCTGACGACCTCGGCGTCGTTCGCGGAGGCCGACGCGGCCCACCTCAGCGTGGGTCAGTCCGCCGCGGTGACGTTCCCCGCCGTCCCGAGCGCGTCCGCGACGGCCACGGTCACCTCGATCTCGCCGACCGGCACGACGACCAACGGCGTGGTCACGTACGCGGCGACCCTCACGCTCGACGCCCCGCCCGCCGGTGTCAGGCTCGGGCAGACCGCGGACGTCACGGTGACGACCGCCCAGGCGGTCGACGTGGTCACGCTGCCGAGCACCGCGGTGACGGTCGGGACGGTGGCGGCGGACGGCACGACGACGGGAACGGTCCGGCTCGTCGCGGCCGACGGCACGACGACCCCGACGGCCGTGACGATCGGCCTGCAGGGCGACTCGACGACCCAGGTCGTCGCGGGCGTCGCAGCGGGTGACACGGTCGAGGTCTCCCTCGACACCGCGGTCACGACGACGAACCTGCAGCAGCTCCGGGGCAGCTTCGGCGGCGCGGGCGCGTTCCCGGGCGGCGCCGGGTTCACCGGCGGCCGGAACGGCGGCTGATGGCTGGCGCGCCACCCACCTCCGCGGGGGCGTTCGGCGAACCCGCCCGGCGCGCGCCTGCACCGACCCGAGCGATCGGAACCACGGGCCCGTCCGACAGCCCACTCACCCCCGCACGAGAGGCACGACCATGACGACCCCCGACCCGCAGCCGAACCCCGCGCAGCCGAACCCCGCGCAGCCGAACCCCGCGGAGCCGAACCCTGCGCAGCCGCAGCACGGGATCCCCGCTGAGGACCTCCTCGCGCAGCGACCCGCGGCCATCGCCGAGCCGGTCCGCGCCTCGATCCCGACCCGCGGTCGGCCGTCGGTGACGACGATCCTCGCCGGTGCCGTCGTGGCGGCCCTGCTGTTCGCCGGCGGGCTGCTCGTCGGCCACGCCACCTCGTCGACCGCGACCGCCCAGGACGCCGCCGGCGGCTTCGCCGGGAACGGCCGGGCCTTCGGTGGAGCGGGTGGTCCAGGCGGCGCGGGCAGTGCCGCCGGTGTCGGCCGGACCGGCGGAGCCGACGACGCGGGGGCCCTCGGCGGCCCGGGCGGCTTCACGTCCGGGAAGATCACGTCGATCGACGGCTCCACGCTCACGATCACGACGTCGGACGGCACGACCGTCACGGTCACGACCACGTCGAGCACGACGGTGTCGACGAC
Organism: Cellulomonas sp. WB94; assembly: GCF_003115775.1. Lineage (NCBI taxonomy): Bacteria > Bacillati > Actinomycetota > Actinomycetes > Micrococcales > Cellulomonadaceae > Cellulomonas > Cellulomonas sp. WB94. The sequence goes on along the minus strand of NZ_QEES01000002.1, from coordinate 884,883 downwards.
GGCCGAGTCGGACGTGTCATCGCTCGCGACCGGCGACACGGTGACGGTCGTCGGGGAGGCCGCGGCGGACGGCTCGGTCGCGGCGCAGCGGATCAGTGAGGGCACCGGCGGGTTCGGTGGCTTCGGCGGCCAGGGCGACGGCGCTCGGCCGGAGGCGAACCCGGCGCCGACCAGCTGATTGCGAGCCGCCGTCGCCCGCGAGCCGTCGTTGACCGCACCCGGTCGAGCGGCCAAGGTGTGCGCATGGGCCACCACGCCGCGGACGTCGCCATCCGGATCGAGGCCCTGCGCGTCGTGCGCGGCGGCCGGCGCGGTGTCGTCGTCCTGCCGGGCCTCGACCTGCTGGTCCCGGCCGGGCAGGTCGTCGGGCTGCTGGGCCCGAGCGGGAGCGGCAAGACGACGCTGATGCGGGCGATCGTCGGCGTCCAGACCGTCGAGAGCGGCACGGTCGAGGTGCTCGGCCTGCCCGCCGGGCACCCGGACCTGCGCCGACGCGTCGGGTACGTGACGCAGGCCCCGAGCGTGTACGGCGACCTGACGATCACCGAGAACCTCCGGTACTTCGCCGCCGTCGCGCACGCGGGTCCGGGGGACGTGGACCGTGCGATCGAGGACGTCGACCTCGCCCGGATGGCCGGACGCCGGGTCGACCGGCTGTCGGGCGGCGAGCGGTCGCGCGTGTCGCTCGCGGTCGCACTGCTGGCCTCGCCCGACCTGCTCGTGCTCGACGAGCCGACGGTCGGGCTCGACCCGGTGCTGCGCCGCGACCTGTGGGACCTGTTCGGGCGCCTCGCCGAACGCGGGACGTCGCTGCTCGTCTCGAGCCACGTGATGGACGAGGCGACGCGCTGCGACCGGCTGGTGCTGCTCCGCGACGGCGAGGTCATCGCCGATGCGACGCTCCCGGACCTGCTCGAGGAGACCGGCGCCCCGGACGTCGAGCACGCGTTCCTGGAGCTCGTCGACCATCAGCGCCGCCGACCGGAGGAGGACCGATGAGCGCGCGCCTGACGTGGGCGACCGCGGGGCGGGTGCTGTCGCAGGTCCGGCACGACCCGCGGACGATCGCGATCCTGCTCCTGCTGCCGTGCCTGCTGCTGTGGCTGATCTCGTGGATGTTCGAGGGCACCCCGGTGCTCGACCAGTTCGGCCCGCTCCTGCTCGGGCTGTTCCCGCTCATCGTGATGTTCATCGTGACCAGCGTCGCGACGCTGCGCGAGCGCACGACGGGCACGCTCGAGCGCCTCATGGCGAGCCCGATCGGCAAGGGCGACGTGATCGCGGGCTACGCGGTCGCGTTCGCGCTGCTCGCGGTGGTCCAGGCCGTCGTGCTGACGTCCTTCACGGTCGGGGTGCTCGGCATGAACAGCCGGGGATCGCTGGGCCTGATCATGCTCGTCGCGGTGCTCGACGCGATCCTCGGCTCGACGTTGGGCCTGGCCGCCTCGGCGCTCGCCCGCACCGAGTTCCAGGCGGTGCAGATGATGCCGGTGTTCTTGTTCCCCCAGCTCATCACGTGCGGCCTGCTCATCCCGCGGGCGGCGATGCCGTCGGTGCTCGAGGCGATCTCGCGCGTGCTCCCGCTCACGTACGGCATCGACGCGCTGCAGCGGCTCGAGGTGGGCGCGACGTTCACGGACGTCCGCGACGACGTGCTCGTGATCGTCGGCTTCATCACGCTGGCCGTCGTGGTCGGGTCGACGACGCTGCGCCGCCGCACGCCCTGACGACCCGAGCGGGGGTCCGCGCGCCCGATCGCGCCTGATCTCGCGATGACGGCCTCGTGCTGTGGCTAGGCTCACCCCCAGGTGACGGGCACGCGACGACGAGGACATGATGGCCGACGACGAGGGCACGACGACGGACGAGACCCCCACGGCGGTACCAGGTATGCACGTGGCGGTGCTGGGCGGCGGTGTCATGGGCGCCACGCTCGTCGCGGCGGTGCTGCAGGCCGGCTGGTCGGCCGACGACGTGGACGTGACCGAGCGCTACGCGGCGCGCGCGACGGAGCTCTCGCAGCTGTACGGCGTCAACTCCTCCGAGACGAACCCGACCGCGGTGCGCCGGGCCGACGTCGTCCTCATCGCGCTCAAGCCCGCCGTCGTGCCGGAGGTGCTCGACGAGATCGCCCCGGCGCTGCGTCCGGGCACCCTCGTCGTCAGCGTCGCGGCGGGTGTCCCGATCGCGGCCTACGAGCAGCGGCTGCCGGCGGGCACACCGGTCGTGCGCGTCATGCCGAACACTCCCGCCGTCATCGGCCACGGCGCGAGCGCGATCGCGGCGGGGACGCACGCGACCGAGGACCACCTCGCACTCGTCGAACGCGTGCTCGGTGCGACGGGCCTCGTCGTCCGCGTCCCCGAGAAGGACCTCGATGCCGTGACCGCGATCTCCGGGTCGGGACCGGCCTACGTCTTCTACGTCATCGACGCGCTCGCGGAGGCGGGGGTGCTGCTCGGGCTCACGCGCGAGCTCGCGACCCGGCTCGCGGTCGCGACCGTGGAGGGGTCCGCGGCCCTCGCGCAGCAGTCGGGCGAGCATCCGGTCGTGCTCCGCGAACGGGTGTCGTCCCCGGGCGGCACGACGGTCGCCGGGGTGCGCGAGCTCGACGCGCACGGCGTCCGGGCGGCGTTCGTGGCTGCGGCCGAGGCTGCGCGTGACCGCTCGCGCGAGCTCGCCGCCGAGTCGGCGAAGTAGGACCGCGCGTGTCCACCATCGTGCCCGTGTCCACCTCTGCGCCGCAGCGTCGTCGGCCGCCGGCCATGAGCGACGTGGCCGCGCTCGCGGGCGTCTCCCACCAGACCGTCTCGCGCGTGCTCAACGACCACGACAGCGTGCGTCCCGAGACGCGCGCGCGGGTCCAGGACGCCATCGCCCAGCTCGGCTACCGCCGCAACAGCGCGGCCCGCGCGCTCGTGACCAGGCGCTCGGGGATCATCGGGGTCGTGACGACCGAGTCGGCGCTGTACGGCCCGACGAGCACGCTGGTCGCTCTCGGTGGGGCGGCGCGTGACATCGGGTACTTCGTCAGCGTCGCGACGATCAGCCAGTTCGACTCCGAGGCCATGCACCGCGCGCTCGAGCACTTCATGGGCCAGGGCGTCGAGGGCATCGTCATCATCGCGCCGCAGGACGAGGCGTCGGCCGCGGTCGAGACGTTCGACGCCGAGGTTCCTGTCGTGATGGTCATGTCCGGGGTGCAGGCGCCCACCGAGTCGCTGCGGTGGGTCGGCGTCGAGCAGTTCGACGGCGCGCGGATGGCGACCCGGCACCTCATCGAGGCCGGGCACCGCGAGATCGTGCACCTCACCGGTCCGCTCAACTGCTTCGACGGCCGCGCCCGGCTCGAGGGGTGGACCGCGGAGTGCACCGCGGCGGGCCTGGTCCTCCCGGAGCCCATCGTCGGCGACTGGACGGCCGAGCGCGGGTACGCGGTCGGCCGGGACCTCGCGCGCCAGGGCGCGCCGACCGCGGTGTTCGCCGCGAACGACGAGCTCGCTCTCGGCCTGCTGCGCGCGTTCTGGGAGGCGGGCCTGCGGGTGCCGCACGACGTGGCCGTGGTCGGCTTCGACGACATCTCGAGCTCGGCGTACTTCATCCCGCCGCTGACGACCGTCCGGCAGGACTTCGCGGCGCTCGGCCGGCTCGCGATCCGCGCACTCACGGATGCGCTCGCGGGCGTCGACGAGCTGTTGGCGCCGATCCCGACGACCCTCGTGGTCCGCGCCAGCTCGCTCGAGGAGCCGTACCCGCGCAAGGCTTGACTTCCCCCGCCGTGTGAGCGTTAACATTGCCGAGGCCACCGACGTCCGTCGGGGGCCGTGCGATGGCGACGGGACAGCGACTCGATGGCGACGACGGTAGATCCCCGACGGGCCCTCGTGGTGGGTGTCGACTACGGGACGCTCTCCGGACGGGCCGTCATCGTCCGGGTGCACGACGGCGCCGAGCTCGGCTCTGCCGTCCTGGCCTACCCGCACGCGGTCATGGACCGCACGCTCACCGCCGGACCGGCCGGTGTCGCCGGCACCCCCGTGGCGCTGCGCCCCGACTGGGCGCTCCAGGTCCCGTCCGACTACGTCGACGTGCTCAGGTCCGCCGTTCCGGCCGCGCTCGCCGCCGCCCGGGCCGAGCACGGCGCCGACGTCGTCGACCCGAGCCTCGTCATCGGCATCGGCACCGACTTCACCGCGTGCACGATGGTCCCGACGACCTCCGACGGCACGCCGCTGAGCGAGCTGCCGCAGTTCGCGGACCGCCCGCACGCGTACGTCAAGCTGTGGAAGCACCACGCCGCGCAGGGTCAGGCCGACCGCATCAACGACCTCGCCCACGCCCGCGGCGAGTCCTGGATCAACCGCTACGGCGGCCTCATCTCGTCCGAGTGGGAGTTCGCCAAGGGCCTGCAGCTCCTCGAGGAGGACCGCGAGGTCTACGACGCGACCGAGCACTGGGTCGAGGCCGCCGACTGGATCGTCTGGCAGCTCTCGGGTCGCTACGTCCGCAACGCCTGCACGGCCGGGTACAAGGGCATCTACCAGGACGGCGCGTACCCGAGCGAGGGGTTCCTCGCGGCGCTCAACCCCGACTTCGCGGGCTTCGTCGCGGACAAGCTCGCCCACGAGATCGGCAGCCTCGGCGCCGCCGCCGGCACGCTGACCGCCGAGGCCGCCGCGTGGACCGGGCTGCCCGAGGGCATCGCGGTCGCGGTCGGCAACGTCGACGCGCACGTCACGGCCCCCGCGGCGGGCGCCGTCGAGCCGGGGCAGATGACCGCGATCATGGGCACCTCGACGTGCCACGTGATGAACGGCGAGTCGCTCCACGAGGTCCCCGGCATGTGCGGCGTGGTCGACGGCGGGATCGTCGACGGCCTGTGGGGCTACGAGGCCGGGCAGTCCGGTGTCGGTGACATCTTCGGGTGGTTCGTCGACACGTCGGTGCCCCCGGCGTACGTCGACGCGGCCGCCGCGCGCGGGATCTCGGTGCACGAGCACCTGACCGAGCTCGCCGCGCGTCAGCAGATCGGCGAGCACGGTCTCGTCGCGCTCGACTGGCACTCGGGCAACCGCTCGGTGCTCGTCGACCACGAGCTGTCCGGGGTCGTCGTCGGGCAGGCGCTCGCGACCACCCCGGAGGACCAGTACCGCGCGCTCCTCGAGGCGACCGCGTTCGGCACCCGCACGATCGTCGAGGCGTTCAACTCCTCGGGCGTCCCGGTCACCGAGCTCGTCGTGGCGGGCGGGCTGCTCAAGAACGCCCTGCTCATGCAGATCTACGCCGACGTGACGCGCCTGCCGCTGTCCACGATCGCGTCCGACCAGGGCCCGGCGCTCGGCTCGGCGATCCACGCGGCGGTCGCTGCCGGCGCCTACCCCGACGTGCGCGCGGCCGCCCAGGTCATGGGCCGGCGCACGGTCGCGGCGTACACCCCGATCGAGCCGAACGCGCTCCGCTACGACGCGATCTTCGCCGAGTACACGCTCCTCCACGACTACTTCGGAAGAGGTACGAACGACGTGATGCACCGACTCCGCGCGATCCGCCGCGCAGCAACCTCCCCCCAGCCGGCACCCCCCGCCGAGACTGCGCCCATGGCTGGTCCCGACGGTACTGAGACAACCATCAGCGCAGTCTCGGCGACGGCGGTGTTCGCGTGAGCGGGGCGAGCGGGCTGGCCGGGTACCCCTTCGAGGTCCGGGCGGAGGTCGAACGCGTCCGGGAGGTCGTGGCCCGGCTGCACGCCGAGCTGCCGCGGTGGGGGCTCGTCGTGTGGACCGCGGGCAACGTCTCGCAGCGCGTGAGCGTCCCGGGCTCGCCCGACCTGCTCGTGATCAAGCCCTCGGGGGTGACGTACGACGAGCTGACCGCCGAGTCGATGGTCGTGTGCGACCTCGACGGGAACCTCGTCGACGGCACCCGCGCACCGTCGTCGGACACCGCGGCGCACGCCTACGTGTACCGGCACATGCCCGAGGTGGGCGGCGTCGTGCACACGCACTCCACGTACGCGACCGCGTGGGCCGCGCGCGCCGAGCCCGTGCCGTGCGTCCTGACGATGATGGCCGACGAGTTCGGCGGCCCGGTGCCGATCGGCCCGTTCGCGCTCATCGGCGACGACTCGATCGGCCGCGGCATCGTCGAGACCCTGCGGGAGTCGCGGAGCCCGGCCGTGCTCATGCGCAACCACGGCCCGTTCACGATCGGCAAGGACGCGAAGTCCGCCGTCAAGGCGGCCGTCATGGTCGAGGAGGTGGCGCGCACCGTGCACATCTCCCGCCAGCTGGGCGAGCCCCTGCCGATCCCGCAGTCCGACATCGACGCGCTGTTCGACCGGTACCAGAACGTGTACGGGCAGGCCAGCACCGCAGTCAGCAGCACCCCACCGAGCGACGGCGACGCCGACGCAGATCAGGAGAACGCGCGATGAGCAAGCCGTACGCCGACCGTGAGGTCTGGTTCCTCACCGGCAGCCAGGGCCTCTACGGCAAGGACACGCTGCGGCAGGTCGCCGAGCAGTCCCAGGAGATCGCGCGCGCGCTCGACGCGTCGGGCGACGTCCCGGTCAAGATCGTCTGGAAGCCCGTCCTGACCGACTCGGGCGCCATCCGCCGGGCAGCGCTCGACGCGAACGCCGACGACGCCGTCATCGGGGTCATCGCCTGGATGCACACGTTCTCGCCCGCGAAGATGTGGATCGCCGGTCTCGACGCGCTGCGGACGCCGCTGCTGCACCTGCACACGCAGGCCAACGTCGAGCTGCCGTGGTCGACGATCGACATGGACTTCATGAACCTGAACCAGGCCGCGCACGGCGACCGTGAGTTCGGCTACATCCAGACCCGGCTCGGGGTCGCCCGCAAGACCGTCGTGGGTCACGTCTCGAACCCGGCCGTGACCGCGTCGATCGGCACCTGGGTGCGGGCGGCGGCCGCGTGGTCGGCGACGCACGAGCTCAAGCTCGCGCGGTTCGGCGACAACATGCGCAACGTCGCGGTCACCGAGGGGGACAAGACCGAGGCGGAGCTGCGCTTCGGGGTCTCGGTCAACACGTGGGGCGTGAATGACCTCGTGGCCGCGGTCGACGCCGTCGCCGACGCGGACATCGACACGCTCGTCGCGGAGTACGAGGACCTGTACGACGTCGCCGCCGAGCTGCGTCGTGGCGGCGAGCGGCACGACTCGCTGCGCTACGGCGCGCGTCAGGAGCTCGCGCTCCTCTCCTTCCTCGGCGAGATCGGGGCGACCGCGTTCACGACGAACTTCGAGGACCTCGGTGCGCTGCGCCAGCTGCCCGGCCTCGCCGTCCAGCGGCTCATGTCGCAGGGCTTCGGCTTCGGCGCCGAGGGCGACTGGAAGACGGCCGTGCTCGTCCGCGCCGCGAAGGTGATGGGCGCCGGGCTGCCCGGTGGCGCCTCGCTCATGGAGGACTACACGTACAACCTCGTGCCGGGTGCCGAGAAGATCCTCGGCGCGCACATGCTCGAGGTGTGCCCGTCGCTGACTGCGACGAAGCCCTCGCTCGAGATCCACCCGCTCGGCATCGGCGGCAAGGAGGACCCGGTCCGCCTGGTCTTCGACACCGACTCGGGCCCCGGCGTCGTCGTCTCGCTGGCCGACATGCGTGACCGGTTCCGGCTGACGGCCAACGTCGTCGACATCGTCCCGCCCGACGAGGCGCTGCCGAAGCTCCCCGTCGCGCGTGCCGTCTGGAAGCCGCAGCCCGACTTCGCCACGTCCGCCGAGGCCTGGCTGACCGCGGGCGGGGCGCACCACACGGTGCTGACGACGGCCGTCGGCGTCGACGCGTTCGAGGACTTCGCCGAGATCGCCAGGACCGAGCTGCTCGTGATCGACAAGGACACGACGCGGCGCGGCTTCCGCCAGGAGGTTCGCTGGAACGCGGCCTACTACCGGCTCGCCCAGAGCCTCTGACCGTCACCAAACTGAGTTCAAGTGTTATAGACATGTGACCCGCCATGGCGGTCAGCATGCCGATGTGAGCGCTAACCTGAGTTTCTGGCCTGAACGGCTGGACGCTCAGAACGTCCTGAACGTCAGGCCCGCACCATCGATCGACCGGCGATGCAGCCGTCAGTCAATCTCAACGAGGAGAGCACATGCGCATCAAGCACGTTGCCGCCATCGCGGCGGCATTCACCCTCACACTGGGCCTCGCGGCCTGCAGTGGTGGCGGTGCAGGTACGACGGCCGAGCCCAGCACGTCGGGTTCCGCCGCCGCCGCAGCACCTGCAGCAGAGGGCGCCCTCGTGGGCGTCGCGATGCCGACCAAGTCCTCCGAGCGCTGGATCGCTGACGGCAACAACGTCAAGACCCAGCTCGAGGCGCTCGGCTACAAGGTCGACCTCCAGTACGCCGAGGACGACATCCCGACCCAGGTCAACCAGATCGACACGATGATCACCAAGGGCGCCAAGCTCCTGATCATCGCCTCGATCGACGGCACGGCGCTGACGAGCCAGCTCGAGCAGGCGCACGCCAACGGCATCCAGGTCATCGCGTACGACCGCCTGATCCGGAACTCGGCGAACGTCGACTACTACTCGACCTTCGACAACTTCAAGGTCGGCGTGCAGCAGGCCACCTCGCTCCTCACCGGGCTCGGCGTCCTCGACGCCTCCGGCAAGGACGCGGGCAAGACCGGCCCGCTCAACGTCGAGCTGTTCGCCGGCTCGCCGGACGACAACAACGCGACGTTCTTCTTCAACGGCGCCATGAGCATCCTGCAGCCGTACATCGACTCCAAGGTCCTCGTCGTCAAGAGCGGCCAGACGGACTTCAAGACCGTCGCCACCCTGCGTTGGGACCCGGCCACGGCCCAGTCCCGCATGGAGAACCTGCTCACCTCGACGTACTCGGACGGCTCGCTCGTCTCGGGCGTCCTGTCCCCGTACGACGGTCTGTCGATCGGCATCCTCGGCGCCCTCAAGGGCGTCGGCTACGGCACGGCCAGCCAGCCGTGGCCGATCGTGACCGGCCAGGACGCCGAGGCGGCCTCGGTCAAGTCGATCATCGCGGGCGAGCAGTACTCGACGATCTACAAGGACACCCGTGAGCTCGCCAAGGTGACGGTCGCCATGACCGATGCCATCCTCAAGGGGAACACCCCCGAGGTGACGGACACGAAGACCTACGACAACGGGGTGAAGGTCGTCCCGTCGTACCTGCTCGACTCGCAGATCATCGTCAAGGACAACTACAAGAAGGTCCTCGTCGACGGCGGCTACTACACGGAGGCCGACCTGAGCTGACGCTCAGGCGCTTCCATCGCAGTACGGCGCTCCGCCGGCGGGAACCCCCGCCGGCGGAGCACCGCCCCGAACTAGTGAGATCGGCTGGGACATGAGCGACGACATCCTGGAGATGCGCAGCATCACCAAGACGTTTCCCGGCGTGAAGGCACTGCAGGACGTCAGCCTGTCCGTGGCGCGTGGTGAGATCCACGCGATCTGCGGAGAGAACGGCGCCGGCAAGTCCACGCTGATGAAGGTGCTCTCGGGCGTGTACCCGCACGGCACCTATGAGGGCGAGATCTACTTCGACGGCGAGCTGTGCGAGTTCGCGAGCATCAATGCGAGCGAGGCCCGCGGCATCGTCATCATCCACCAGGAGCTCGCGCTGAGCCCGCTGCTCTCGATCGCCGAGAACATCTTCATGGGCAACGAGCAGAGCTCGCGCGGTTTCATCGACTGGAACAAGACGAACGCCGAGGCGGCCAAGCTGCTCGAGCGCGTCGGCCTCGATGAGAACCCCGTGACGCGCATCGCCGACATCGGTGTCGGCAAGCAGCAGCTCGTGGAGATCGCCAAGGCGTTGTCCAAGGAGGTCAGGCTGCTGATCCTCGACGAGCCGACCTCGGCGCTCAACGACGACGACTCGGCCCACCTGCTCGACCTGCTCCGCCAGCTGAAGGCGGAGGGGATCACGTCGATCATGATCTCCCACAAGCTCAACGAGATCGCCGCGATCGCCGACTCCACGACGATCATCCGCGACGGCAAGACCATCGAGACGCTCAACATGGTCCGCGACGACGTCAGCGAGGACCGGATCATCCGCGGGATGGTCGGTCGCGACCTGGAGCACCGGTTCCCGGAGCACACGTCGAACGTCGGCGCCGAGGTCCTGCGCATCGAGGACTGGACCGTGCACCACCCGATCCAGCACGAGCGCATCGTCGTCAACGGCGCGAGCATCACGGTGCGTCGCGGGGAGATCGTCGGGCTCGCCGGGCTCATGGGCGCCGGCCGCACCGAGCTCGCGATGAGCCTGTTCGGCCGTGCGTACGGTGCCAACATCTCCGGCCGGGTCTACAAGGACGGCCAGGAGGTCCACCTGCACACCGTCTCGGACGCCATCGACGCGGGCATCGCGTACGCGACCGAGGACCGCAAGCGGTACGGCCTGAACCTCATCGAGGACATCAAGCGCAACATCTCGGTCTCCGCCCTCCGCAAGCTGTCCCGCCGCGGGTGGGTCAACGACAACGAGGAGACGAAGATCGCGCAGGAGTACCGCGTCAGCATGAACATCAAGGCGCCCTCGGTGCTCGCGATCGCCGGAAAGCTGTCCGGCGGGAACCAGCAGAAGGTCGTCCTGAGCAAGTGGATCTTCGCTGACCCGGACGTGCTCATCCTCGACGAGCCGACCCGCGGGATCGACGTCGGTGCCAAGTACGAGATCTACACGATCATCAACCGCATGGCCGACGCCGGCAAAGCGGTCATCTTCATCTCCTCCGAGCTGCCCGAGCTGCTCGGCATGTGTGACCGGATCTACGCGATGAGCGCGGGCCGGATCACCGGCGAGGTACCGCGCGAGCGTGCGACCCAGGAAACCCTCATGCAGTACATGACCAAGGTAAAGGACTGAGCCGGATGGGCGCCCTCGAATCGGTGAAGTCACTCTTCACCAAGAACCTTCGCCAGAGCGGTATCTACCTGGCGTTCGTCGCCATCATCATCCTGTTCTACTTCCTGACCGACGGCATCCTCCTGACGCCGCAGAACGTCACGAACATCGTCGTGCAGAACTCCTACATCCTGATCCTCGCGATCGGCATGGTGATCGTCATCATCGCCGGGCACATCGACCTCTCGGTCGGCTCGGTGGTCGCATTCACCGGCGCTGTCGCGGGTGTCCTGACGGTCCGCCAGGGCCTGCCGTGGTGGGTCGGCGTGATCGGCGCGCTCGTCATCGGCGCGGTCGTCGGTGCGTGGCAGGGGTACTGGGTCGCGTTCGTCGGCATCCCCGCGTTCATCGTCACCCTCGCGGGCATGCTCATCTTCCGCGGCGCGACGATGGTGACGCTCGGGAACACGCAGATCTCGCCGTTCCCGGACGCGTTCCGCAACATCGCGTCGGGGTACGTGAACGGGTGGCTCGGCGGCAACGGGGTCGACGTCTTCACGCTCGTGCTCGGCGCGGTCGGGGTGGCCGGCTTCGCGGTGAGCCAGTGGAGGAGCCGGCGTGCCCGCATCGCCTACCAGCAGGTCGTGGACTCCCTGCCCATGTTCATCGGGCGCATCGTGCTCATGGGCATCGTCGCGATGGCGTTCGCCTGGGAGCTCGCGAAGTACAAGGGCCTGCCGATCGTCCTGGTCGTCCTGGCGGTCCTGATCCTCGCGTACTCGGCCATCGCCAAGCGCAGCGTCTTCGGTCGCCACGTCTACTCGATCGGTGGCAACCTCAACGCGGCGATGCTCTCGGGCATCAAGGTCAAGTGGGTCAACTTCTGGATCTTCGTGAACATGGGCGTGCTGTCCGGTCTGGCGGGCATCGTCTTCACCGCCCGCCTCAACCTGGCCAACCCGAAGGCTGGCACGGGCTTCGAGCTCGACGCGATCGCGGCGTGCTTCATCGGTGGCGCGGCGGTGACCGGCGGTGTCGGCACGGTCATCGGCACGATCATCGGTGGTCTGATCATCGGTGTCATGAACAACGGCATGTCGATCATGGGCGTCGGCATCGACTACCAGCAGGCCATCAAGGGCCTCGTCCTGCTGCTGGCCGTCGCGTTCGACGTCTACAACAAGCGGCGGGCCGGCGCCGGGCGCTGACCTGGATGCCCTGACCGACGCAGCAGAGCGGGCGGTGCTTGCGACCCACGGGTCGTCGGCACCGCCCGCTTCGTCGTTCACGGGGGCGTGGGTCGGCGGGTACGTGACCGGGTTGACAGGGTCGCCTAACTGTTACCCAGCCGTGACCTGAAGTCGTGTCAAAGCGGTGCATGTTAACGCTAACGTCGGACCGAGGGCGGTGGGGACCGCTCTCAGCGGACTCACCCACCCGAGGACGATGCCGGCGACGATGCCGGCCCTGCATCTCAAGGAGGAGATCCATGTCCCACAGCAAGCACAAGCGGATCAGCGTCGTCGGGGCCCTGGCCGCGACCGCACTCATGGCCCTGGCGGCCTGCAGCAGCGGCGGGAGCACGGGCACCACGACGTCGGGCGCCGCGGCCGGCTCGGGCGACAAGCTCATCACCGTCGGCTTCTCCCAGGTCGGCTCGGAGAGCGGCTGGCGCGCGGCCAACACCAAGGACATCCAGGAGACGCTCACCAAGGAGAACGGGTTCGACCTGAAGTTCTCCGACGCCCAGCAGAAGCAGGAGAACCAGATCCAGGCGATCCGGACCTACATCGCGCAGGGTGTCGACGTCATCGCGTTCTCCCCGGTCGTCGAGTCCGGCTGGGACGCGGTGCTGGAAGAGGCCAAGGCCGCCAAGATCCCCGTCGTGCTCACCGACCGTGCGGTCGACTCCAAGGACACGTCGCTGTACGTGACGTTCCTCGGTTCCGACTTCATCAAGGAGGGCAAGGCTGCGGGCGACTGGGCCGTCACCGAGTTCGGCGACAAGCCGACCAACATCGTCGAGCTGCAGGGCACGACGGGCTCGGCCCCGGCCAACGACCGCATGGCAGGCTTCAAGGAGGCCATCGCGTCGCACACGAACCTCAAGATCATCGCGTCCCAGACCGGCAACTTCACGCGGTCCGAGGGCAAGACGGTCATGGAGGGCTTCCTGCAGGCCAACCCGAGCATCGACCTCGTCTTCGCCCACAACGACGACATGGGTCTCGGCGCGATCGAGGCCATCGAGGCCGCGGGCAAGGTCCCGGGCAAGGACATCAAGATCGTCACGGTCGACGCGGTCCACGACGGCATGCAGGCGCTGGCCGACGGCAAGATCAACTTCATCGCCGAGTGCTCGCCGCTGCTCGGTCAGCAGCTCGCCGACGTCGTGAAGCAGGTCATGGCGGGCAAGACGCCCGAGAAGCGCATCATCACGACGGAGACCACGTTCACGCAGGAGCAGGCCAAGGCTGCTCTCCCGACGCGCAAGTACTGAGCGCCGGGAGCCTCGCTCCACTGGTCAGCAGAGTGTCACGGCCGGACGATGTCGGTGGTTCGCCACCGGCATCGTCCGGCCCGGCACCCGCCCGTCGGAAGGCCGTCGCATGACCGAATCACCCGCCGCCGTCGAGATGCGCGCCATCTCGATCGAGTTCCCCGGCGTGAAGGCGCTCCAGAACGTCGACTTCACCCTCCGCCCCGGCGAGATCCATGCGCTCATGGGGGAGAACGGCGCAGGCAAGTCCACGCTCATCAAGGCCCTCACGGGCGTCTACACGATCGACTCCGGGTCCATCGTGGTCGACGGCACCGAGCAGGCCTTCGCCGGTCCCGCGGCCGCACAGGCCGCCGGCATCAGCACCGTCTACCAAGAGGTCAACCTCTGCGCCAACCTCACGGTCGCGGAGAACATCATGCTCGGCCACGAGCCGCGGCGCGGGAGCTCGATCGACTGGCGGGCCACGAGGGCCGAGGCCGCGACGTACCTCGCGCGCCTCAACCTCACGATCGACCCGAGGTCGTCGCTGTCCGCCCACTCGCTCGCGGTGCAGCAGCTCGTGGCCATCTGCCGGGCCATGGTCGTCGACGCCAAGGTCCTCATCCTCGACGAGCCGACGTCGAGCCTCGACGCGGGCGAGGTGGAGCAGCTGTTCACGGTCATGCACTCGCTGCGCGACCGCGGCGTCGCGATCCTCTTCGTCTCCCACTTCCTCGAGCAGGTCTACGAGATCTCCGACCGCATGACGGTCCTGCGCAACGGACAGCTCGTCGGCGAGTACGCCACGAGCGCGCTGCCGCGGCTCGACCTGATCTCGAAGATGATCGGCACGTCGCTCGCCGTCCTCGAGGAGCTCGAGGACGCACCCAAGCAGTCGGTCGCGGCCCTCGCGCACACCACCCCGTACCTCCAGGCCATCGGCCTCGGCCGACGCGGAGCCATCGAGCCGTTCGACCTCGACCTGTACGCGGGGGAGGTCGTCGGGCTCGCGGGCCTGCTCGGCTCGGGCCGCACCGAGCTCGCTCGCCTGCTCACGGGCGCCGACCGGCCGGACCACGGCCAGACGCGCATGGGCGACGCCGTCGTGCACCTGCGCACGCCGCGCTCGGCGCTCGCGCGCAAGATCGCGTACTCCTCGGAGGACCGCAAGGCGGAGGGGATCGTCGCGGACCTCACGATGCGCGAGAACATCCTGCTCGGCCTGCAGGCCGAACGCGGGTGGACCCGGCGCATCCCCGCGCGCCGCGCCGAGGAGATCGTGCAGCAGTACATCGCTGCGCTCGACATCCGGCCTCCGAACCCCGACATCCCCGCCCGGAACCTGTCGGGCGGCAACCAGCAGAAGGTCCTGCTCGCCCGCTGGCTCGCGACCGCACCCAAGCTCCTGGTGCTCGACGAGCCCACCCGCGGCATCGACGTCGGCACGAAGGCGGAGATCCAGCGGCTCGTCACCGAGCTGGCTCGGGACGGCATGTCCGTGGTGTTCATCTCCTCGGAGCTCGAGGAGGTCCTGCGGGTCAGCCACCGGGTCGCGGTCCTGCGTGACCACCACAAGATCGCCGACATCGAGAACTCGGACGTCGGCGTCGACGACATCGTCGAGCTCATCGCGAGCGGAGGGCGGGCCTCATGACCGCGTGGAAGACGTTCGTCGGGACCAAGATCTTCTGGCCCGTCATGGCGCTGGTCGCGCTGCTCGTGGCCAACACCGTCAAGACGACGAACTTCGTCAACATCCGCGTCCAGGACGGGCACCTGTTCGGGGCACTCATCGACATCCTGCGCAACAGCTCACCGCTGCTCCTCGTGGCCGTCGGCATGACGCTCGTCATCGCCACCCGCGGCATCGACCTCTCGGTGGGTGCCGTCGTGGCGATCTCGGGCGCGGTCGCGTGCAGCTACATCGCGTCGTCGTCGAACCCCACTGGGGTCGTGACCGTGCTCACCGCCGTCGCGATCGCCGCGGTCCTCTCGCTCGTCCTCGGGGCGTGGAACGGGTTCCTCGTCGCGGTCGTGGGCATCCAACCGATCATCGCGACGCTCGTGCTCATGACGGCCGGTCGCGGGATCGCGATGCTCATCACCGGCGGCCAGATCACGACGATCAACAGCCCGCCGTACAAGATGATCGGCTCCGGGTTCTGGCTCGCCGTCCCGGTCGCGGTCCTCATCGCAGGGAGCCTGTTCGCGATCGTCGCGGTCGTCACCCGCCGCACGGCCCTCGGCATGCTCATCGAGTCGGTCGGCATCAACCCGCAGGCCAGTCGGCTCGCGGGCGTCCAGGCGCGGACGATCATCTGGACCGTGTACGCCATCGCCGGGCTGTTCGCCGGCATCGCCGGGCTCATGATCAGCTCGAACGTCATGGCGGCCGACGCGAACAACGCCGGGCTCTTCATCGAGCTCGACGCGATCCTTGCGGTCGTGATAGGTGGGACGTCGCTCGCGGGCGGCAAGTTCTCGCTCGCCGGGACGCTCGTCGGGGTGCTCGTGATCCAGACCCTCACGCTCACCGTGACGATCCTCGGTGTGCCGCCCGCGGTGACCCCGCTGTTCAAGGCGGTCGTGGTCATCGCCGTCTGCATCATGCAGTCCCCGGTGGTCCGGAACCGGCTCGCCTCGAGACGGCGCATCCCCGTCGTCGCCCCCGTCCCCGCGAAGGTGGGTGCCTGATGACCACTCCCGACGTCCTGCCGACGACGGACGTGACCCGCGCAGAGCCGGACGGTCCCCGCGCACGCCTCACGCGCGTGGCCCGGTCCGTGCACGTGGACCGGCGGTTCCTGCCGGTCCTCGGCGCCCTGGTCGTCCTGGTGCTGATGTTCGTGGTCGGGGGCGTGCGCTACGAGAACTTCCTCTCGGGCCGCGTCGTGTCCAACCTGTTCATCAACAACTCCTACCTGATCGTGCTCGCGGTGGGGATGACGTTCGTCATCATCACCGGCGGCATCGACCTGTCGGTCGGCGCGGTCGTCGCGCTGTCCGGCATCACGGCGGCCTCGCTGTTCGAGAGCGGGTGGCCGGCGTTCGTCGTGATCCCGCTCGTGATCCTCATCGGCTCGGCGCTCGGGCTCGTCGTGGGCGTCATGGTCCGCGTGTTCGAGATCCAACCGTTCATCGCGACGCTCGCTGCGATGTTCCTCGCGCGCGGGCTCTGCTACGTCATCAGCCTGTCGTCGATCCCCATCACCGACCCCACGATCGTGTGGCTCTCCAGCACGCGCATCCCCCTCGGGGAGACGTGGACGCTCACGCCGAGCGGCATCATCGCGCTCGTCGTCGTCGCCGTGGCGTTCTACGTGCTGCACTACACGCGGTTCGGCCGGACCGTGTACGCGATCGGCGGCGGTGAGAGCTCCGCGGTGCTCATGGGTCTGCCCGTCGCCCGCACCAAGGTCCTCGTGTACGTGATCAGCGGGACGTGCGCGGGCATCGGCGGCTTCCTGTTCAGCATCTTCTCCCGATCGGGCTACTCGCTGACCGGCGTCGGCATGGAGCTCGACGCGATCGCGGCCGTGGTCATCGGCGGGACCCTGCTGACCGGCGGGAGCGGCTTCGTCCTCGGGTCGGTCCTCGGCGTCCTCGTCCTCGGGCTCATCCAGACGATCATCACGTTCCAGGGCACGCTGAGCTCGTGGTGGACGAAGATCTTCATCGGCGTGCTGCTGCTTGCCTTCGTCGTCCTGCAGCGGGCGATCGCGGCGCGACGACGATAGGGCGGGCCTGGTCGTCGCGGGCCCGGTCGTCGGGAGCCCGGTCGTCGGGAGCCCCGCGGGCGGGCCGCACTACGCTCCCGGGGTGAGCGACGCGCAGCAGCACCGGCCCGTGATGGCCGACGTCGCGCGCGTCGCCGGGGTGTCGTTGCCGACCGTGTCGCGCGTCCTGACCGGCGCGGTCTCGGTCAGCCCGGACAAGCGGGCCCGGGTCCTGGCGGCGATCGAGCAGCTCGGCTACCGCCCGAACGCCGCGGCGCGCGCACTGGTGTCCGGTCGGCGCTCGCTCATCGCGGTGCTCGCGGGGAACACGTCGCTGTACGGCTATGCCCGGACGATCAGCGGCATCGCGGGGGCCGCGCGCCAGGCGGGCTACACGGTGGTGATCATGGTCGTCGAGTCGGCCGACCCGGCCGTGGTCGACGAGGCGCTGGACCTCGTCCTCGGCCAGCCTGTCGCGGGTGTCATCGTCCTCGAGTTCAACGACGTCGGGCGGGCGGTCGTCGAGCGGCTCCCGCAGGGGATCCCGGTCGTGTCGGCGGGGGGCAGGGTGCGTCGCGACGGACAGGTCAGGTCGGTCCTGATCGACGAGTACGCAGGTGGACGCGCCGTGACCGAGTACCTGCTCGGGCTCGGGCACGCCACCGTGCACCACGTGGCCATCCCGGTGCTCGGCGGAGCGCCCGGGCGGACGGAGGGCTGGCGCGACGCCCTGGCGGCGGCCGGGGCGCCCGTGCCGGAGATCCTGCGGGCGACGTGGGAGCCGGCGAGCGGGTACCGGCTCGGCCTCGAGCTGCTCGGGCGTCTCGACGTGACCGCGGTGTTCTGCGGCAACGACGACCTGGCGATCGGCGTCCTGCGCGCGTTCGTCGAGAACGGCGTCGCTGTCCCGCAGGACGTGTCGGTCGTGGGGTTCGACGACCAGCCGTTCGGTGCGTTCTGGTCCCCGCCGCTCACGACGGCGTCGCAGGACTTCGACGACCTGGGAGCGCGCGCGTTCGCGAGCCTGCAGCACGACCTCGACCCGGCCGCCGCGGAGGACGCGTCGTCGGCTGTGGTCGCGACACCCACGTTGGTCGTCCGCGAGTCGGCGGGACCCGTGGGGCGAGGCGCCGCCGGACGGGGCTCCTAAGGCCGCGCCGAGAACCGTTCGAGCAGGTCGGCGTGCCCCGACACGATGAGCAGGTCGTTCGCGGAGATGCGCGTCTCCGGGGTGGCGTAGACGAAGTCGAGGCCGGGGCTCTTCACGCCGATCACGGTGACGCCGTACCGCTCCCGGATCTTCGACTGGGCGATCGTGAACCCCTGCGTCTCGCGCGGCGGGCGCATCTTGACGATGGTGAAGCCGTCCTCGACCTCGATGTAGTCGAGCATCTTGCCGGACACGAGGTGCGCGACGCGGGCGCCGGCATCGGCCTCGGGGAGCACGATGTGGTGCGCTCCGATCCGCCGGAGGATCCGGGCGTGCTCGGCGCTGACCGCCTTGGCCCAGATCTGCGGCGTGCCGAGGTCGACGAGGTTGCCGGTGATGAGCACGCTCGCCTCGAGGTACGACCCGACCCCGACGACCGCGACCGGGAAGTCGCGCGCGCCGAGCTGTTCGAGCGCCTCGGGGTTGGTGCAGTCGGCCTCGACGAGCGGGATCCGTCCGGACCACTGCGCGACGAGCTCGGGCGACTTCTCGACAGCCAGCACGTCCTGGCCGAGCCGGTCGAGCGTGCCGGCGATCGCCGACCCGAACCGGCCGAGCCCGATCACGAGCACGCCGGCGTCCTTCTTGGAGGTGCGGGTGCCCTCGGGTCCCCGCGCGGTGTCAGCCAATGATGGGCCTCTCTTCCGGGAACCGGATCACCCGACGACGGTTGCGCAGCGCGAGGGCTGCGGCGAGCGTCATGGTGCCGACTCGGCCGATGAACATGAGAACGGTCAGGACGTACTTGCCGGCGTCGGGCAGCCGACTGGTGATGCCGGTGGTCAGCCCGCACGTCGCGAACGCGGAGATGACCTCGAACAGCACCGTGTCGAGCCTGAGGTCGGTGATCGCGAGCAGGAGCAGGCAGGCGACCAGCACGATCGTCGCACTGACCAGCGAGACGGCGATCGCCACCTGGAGGGCCTCGCGCGGGATGCGTCGTCCGAACGCCTCGACGTCCCGGTCGCCGCGCGCCTCGGCGAGGATCGCCAGGAGCATCACGGCGAGGGTCGTGACCTTGATGCCGCCCGCGGTCGACGCGGAGCCGCCACCGACGAACATGAGGGCGTCGTTGAGGAGCCACGTCCCCTCGTGCATCTGCCCGACGTCCACGGTGGAGAAGCCGCCCGAGCGCGGCATGACCCCTGCGAAGAGCGAGGCCAGGAAGGTCCCGGGTGCGTCGAGCCCTCCGAAGGTCCGCGGGTTGGTCCACTCGAACGCGGCGACCAGCAGCGACCCGGCGGCGACCAGGCCGAGGCTCGTGACGATCGTCAGCTTCGCATGCAGGTTCCAGCGGCGGGGGCTGCGCAGGTGGCGGGCGACCTCGAGGATCACGGGGAAGCCGAGCGACCCGATGAAGACCCCCACGATGATGGGCAGCAGGACCCACCAGTCGGACACGTAGGGAGCAAGACCCTCGGCCGTGGGGACGAAGCCGGCGTTGTTGAACGCGGACACCGCATAGAAGGCCCCGTGCCACGCGGACTGGCCCCAGTCCTGGCCGAGCATCCTGAACCGCGGGACGAGCAGCAGCGCGATGGCGATCTCGAGGCTCGTCGAGGTGATGACGACGGTGCGCACGAGAGAGCCGACCTCACCGAGTCGGGTGGTCTTGGTCTCCGAGGCCGTCAGGAGCCGCTGCGTGAGGCCGATGCGCCGGGACACCGCGAGCCCGAGGATCGAGGCGAGGGTCATGACGCCCAGGCCGCCGATCTTGATCGCGACGAGGATCGCCGCCTGCCCCGCGGGTGACCAGAACGTCCCCGTCGGGACCGTGACGAGCCCCGTCACGCAGACCGCCGATGTCGCGGTGAACAGCGCGTCGACGAGTGGCGCGCGCAGCCCCGTCGCGGTCGCCCACGGCATCGACAGGAGCACGGTGAAGATGCCGACGACGCCAGCGAACGTGCCGAGGGCGAGCCGGGCGGGGGACTGGCGTGCGATCCGGTCGACCAGCTCGCGCCCGGACCAGAGCGCAGTCGGCAGGGTCCGAGCCATGACACCTCCCGTACCGACGCGTCCGTTCCGGCACCGGATCGGGCCCTGACGGCACAACTCTGACACGACGAGCCGCGCGGGCCGCATTCGCAGCGCACCGGTGAGCGAGGTCAAGGTCGGCGGTCGCGCCTCGGCAGGATTCGGGGCGGGGGCTAGCGTGGGGGCATGGCGGCGGTCGTGCAGGTCGTGTGGGCGCCCGAGCTGCTGGGGTACGACTTCGGCGCCGGCCACCCGATGGCACCCCTGCGCCTCGAGCTGACGATGGAGCTCGCGCGCGTCCTCGGCCTCCTGAGCGGCGACGACGTCCGACTCGTCGGCGCCAGGCCCGCGTCGGACGCGCTGCTCCAGACCGTCCATGAGCCGGCCTACGTCGCGGCCGTGCACGCGGCGTCCGCCCACGGCACGGCCGACCCGGCCCGCGGCCTCGGCACGGACGACGACCCCGTGTTCCGCGGCATGCACGAGGCGGCCGCCCGCATCGTCACCGGGAGCGTCGACGCCGCGCTCGCGGTGTGGCGGGGCGACGCGGAGCACGCGGTGAACCTCACGGGCGGCATGCACCACGCCATGCCCGGTGCGGCGTCGGGCTTCTGCGTCTACAACGACGCGGCGGTGGCGATCCGACGGCTGCTCGACGAGGGCGCGCAGCGGGTCGCGTACGTCGACCTCGACGCCCACCACGGTGACGGCGTCCAGAAGGTCTTCTGGGACGACCCGCGGGTGCTCACCGTGTCGGTGCACGAGAGCGGCCACACGCTGTTCCCGGGCACCGGGCACGCGCGCGAGACCGGGGGCCCTGCTGCGCCGGGTACAGCGGTGAACGTCGCGCTCCCGGCGCACACCCGCGACGCGGCCTGGCTGCGGGCGATCGACGCCGTCGTGCCGGCGGTCGTGCGGGAGTTCGCACCCGAGGTGATCGTGAGCCAGCACGGCTGCGACTCGCACGTCGAGGACCCCATCACGAACCTGGGCGTGAGCATCGATGCCGAGCGTCTCGGCGCGATGCTCATGCACGACCTGGCGCACGAGGTCGCGGAGGGTCGGTGGCTCGCGCTCGGCGGCGGTGGCTACGCGATCCTCGACGTGGTGCCCCGCGCGTGGACGCACGTGATCGGCATCGCGACGCACCACCCGGTCGACCCGGCCACGCGCGTCCCGGAGGAGTGGCAGGAGGAGGTCGTGCGCCGGTACGGGCGGCGTGGACCCGAGCACATGACCGACGGCGAGTCGGGCGCGTTCCGGCCCTGGGCGGCGGGCTACGACCCGTCCGACGACGTCGACCGGGCCATCCGGGCGACCCGAGCCGCGGTGTTCCCGCTGCTCGGGCTCGACCCCGAGAACGACTGACCGCACGCGCAGCACCGACCGTCGGCGGCTGACGTGCGCTTTCACTCTGGTCCCCCCTTTCACTCGAGCCACATCAGGCTCTAGGGTGATCGCGCGGCCCGCGTCACTGGCCGCCGATGCCGGCTCGCAGGCCGGTACCAGTGAGAGAGCGACCCATGTCGAGCGAGCAACCCCCGCGCGTCGAGCAACCACCGCGCGTGCGGTTCCTGACCGTCGCCGAGGTCGCCGACGTCATGCGTGTGTCGAAGATGACCGTCTACCGCCTGCTCCACTCAGGTGAGATGCCCGCGGTGCGGGTCGGCCGGTCCTTCCGGGTGCCGCAGGACGCGCTCGACCACTACCTGGCGACCGCGGTCATCGACACCGAGCGCATGACGTCCTGACGTCCGTCGGGCCCACCGGTCCGGCCCCCGTCCGCCCGCCCGTTCGGCCGCGCCAGGGGCCGTCGCGCAGCGCCCCGGTGATCCCGTAAGGTAGTGGAGGACTTTCCCGTGCGTGGGCGTCTCGATCCTGTGAGCATCCGTGTGAACATCGACCGCGCCGCGCGTCGATCGGACGACCACCCGGAGCGCATGCGCTCCCACCGGAAGTGAGTGAGGACCTATGGGCTCCGTCATCAAGAAGCGTCGCAAGCGGATGGCAAAGAAGAAGCATCGCAAGCTGCTTCGCAAGACGCGCCACCAGCGTCGCAACAAGAAGTGACCTCACCGCTCTCGCGGTAGGCGGAACTGCTCAGGCCCGGCTGATGTCGGGCCTGAGCCGCGTCCGGGCCCGAATCGTCTATACAACGATGTAATCTGGGGTTCGGGCCGACCTGTCGAGGGCCGGTCCGCGAACCGGCCCCGGCCTGTGCACGGCTCTGGCACAGTGAGTGCGCGCGGCCGGAGGACACGTCCGCGACGGTGCGGCGGCAGTCGTCCAGGACAGCGGAGAAGGCAGGAACGGTGAAGGCTCCGAGGCGAGCGGGCACGGCGACGATGCACGACGTCGCTGCGCTGGCGGGCGTCTCCGTCAAGACCGTGTCGAACGTGGTCAACGGCTACCAGTTCATCCGGCCCGCGACGCGCGCCAAGGTCGAGACGGCGATCGGCGAGCTCGGGTACCAGGTCAACATCACGGCGCGGAACCTGCGCCAGGGCCGCACCGGCATGATCGGGCTGGCCGTCCCGGAGCTGAGCCTTCCGTACTTCGCCGAGCTCGCGGACTCCGTGATCCGCGCCGCGGAGACGGTCGGGCTGACCGTCCTCATCGAGCAGACGGGCGCGGTCCGGCAGCGCGAGCTCGAGGTCCTCTCCGGCCAGCGCCGCCACCTCACCGACGGCCTGATCTTCTCCCCGCTGGACCTCGGCGAGCAGGACAAGGCGTCGTTCGACGTCGACTTCCCCATGGTCCTGCTCGGCGAGCGCATCTTCGGCGGCCCCGCCGACCACGTGACGATGAACAACGTCGACGGGTCACGCGCCGCGACCCAGCACCTCATCGACCTGGGCAGACGACGCATCGCGCTGGTCGGGACCCACCCCGGCGAGACCATGGGCTCGGCCGCGCTGCGTGAGCGGGGCTACCGCCAGGCGCTCGACGCCGCCGGCATCGAGTTCGACCCGGCGCTCCTCGGCGATGCAGGTCTGTGGCACCGCTCGACCGGCGCGGCGGCGATGACCCGGCTGCTCGACTCGGGCGTCGAGATCGACGCCGTGTTCGGACTCAACGACGCGATGGCGCTCGGCGCGATGCACGTCCTGCACGACCGCCGCATCGACGTCCCCGGTCAGGTCGCCGTCATCGGGTTCGACGACATCGACGAGGCGAGCTACTCCTCTCCGCCGCTGACGTCGGTCGTCCCCGGTCGCGAGGAGATCGCGGAGACGGCCGTCAAGCTCCTCGTGGACCAGATCGCGGCGAGCGGTGCTCGTCGCCCCCCGATCGAGGTCGTCGCGCAGTACACGATCGCCGTCCGCGGCTCGACGGCGCCACAGCCCCGCTGACAGCGAAGCGGCCTGCGCACCGGACCAGCCGGTGCGCAGGCCGCTTTCGCCGCGAGCCGTCCGCTACTTGATGCTGCCGAGCGAGAGCCCGCTCTGCCAGTACTTCTGCAGCGCGAGGAACGAGACGATCAACGGGATGATCGAGATGAGCGACCCGGTGACCACAAGGTTCCACAGCTGGGTGCCGGCAGCACCGGACGTCGACTGCGCCTGCCAGGCACCGAGGCCGACCGTGACCGGCAGCAGCTTGGTGTCGGAGAGCACCGCGAGCGGCAGGAAGTAGTTGTTCCACGTGCCGACGACCGACAGGAGCAGCACGGTGACGAGTGCCGGCTTGAGCAGAGGGAGCGCCACGGAGAAGAACGTGCGCACCTCGCCCGCACCGTCGACGCGTGCGGCGTCGAGCATCTCGTCCGGGACCGCGTCCTGCGTGTACACCCGCATCAGGTAGACCCCGAACGGGTTGAGCAGCGACGGCAGGATGACGGCCCAGATCGTGTTCGTCAGGTGGAAGTGCGCCAGCAGGACGAACGTGGGGATCACCAGGGCGGTCAGCGGCACCATCACCGAGCCGAGCAGCATCGCGAAGAAGAAGTTGCGCCCGCGGAACTTGTACTTGGCGAACCCGTAGCCCGCCAGGACCGCGAGGATCGTCGCGCCGATGCCGCCGGTGAAGGCGTAGAGGAACGAGTTGCCGAGCCAGCGCCAGTACAGGCCGCCGTTCTGCGTGAAGAGCTGCTTGATGTTCGCGATGAAGCTGAACGTGTCGTCGAACCACATCGGGCCGTGCGCTCCGGTGAACAGCCCGTTGATGTCCTTCGTGCTGGCGACGATCAGCCACCACAGCGGCACCAGGAAGTACGCGGCAAGGATGATCAGCAGCACGTGCGACCACGGCTGGCGACGCCGTGTGGACCCCCGGCGACCGTTCTTGCGGGGCGCCTCGTGCGTGGTCTCGTCGACGAGAAGGGCGGCCATCAGACGAGTCCGTTCTTCTTGCGGGTCAGGAACAGGAACGAGTACGACCCGATGAACACCACGGCGCCGAGCGCGAACGAGATCGCCGACGCGTAGTTGAACTGCGAGTACGAGAACGCGAGCGTGAACGCGTACATGTTGGGCGTGTACGACGAGTTGATCGACCCGGCCGCCACAGGCCGCAGGACCTGCGGCTCGGTGAAGAACTGCAGCGTGCCGATGAGCGCGAACACGAGGATCAGGATGAGCGCCGAGGAGATCATCGGGACCTTGATGCGCGTGGCGATCTGCCAGCCCTTGGCGCCGTCGATGCGGGCCGCCTCGTAGATCGAGGGGTCGATCCCGCGCAGGGCCGAGTAGATGATGATCATGTAGTACCCGGCCCACTGCCAGGTCACGACGTTGATGAGCCCGCCGAAGACGTTCTGCGGGCTGAGCAGGAAGGGCGCGTCAGCGCCGAACAACCCGAACAGGGACTTGAGCGGCCCGAAGCGCGGGCTGTAGAGGAAGCCCCACATGAGGGCGCCGATGACGACCGGCACCGCGTACGGCACGAAGATCGCGAGCCGGGCGAACCGCGACAGCCGCGTCGTGAGGTTGTCGAGGACGAGCGCCGCGACGAGCGACACGAGCATCTGCAGCGGGATGAGGATGAGCGCGAAGCGTGCCACCAGCCAGACGCCCTGGAGGAACAGCGGGTCGGTGAAGGCCTTCGTGTAGTTGCCCAGGCCCGAGAAGTGCGTGCCGGCAGCCAGCGTCTTCGTCTGCAGGCTCAGCCAGAAGGCATAGCCGAGCGGGGCGACCAGGAACACCGCGAAGACGACCGCGAACGGTGCGACGAAGGCCCAGCCGAACCGCTGGCGACGCCGGTCGTGCCCGGCTCGAGGATTGAGCACGATCGGGGTGCGAGGCATCCGCTGGTCGGTCGGCAGCGCGGCGTGCGCGCCGGTCGCTGTGGGGTTGGTCATGGGATCTCCCAGTGTCGATGACGGGTCCGCCGCCGGGTCGGGTCGGCGTGCGACCCGACCCGGCGACGTCCCCTACGGACTACTTGACCGCGAAGCCCTGGGCCTTGGCGTAGTCGACGACCGTCTTCTGGAGGTTGTCGATCGCATCATCCGTCGACTTCGTCTTCTGCACGACCGCAGCGTTGGCCTCTTCGGTCAGCTTGTCGTAGGCGAAGTTCTGGAACGGGCTCCACGTGAAGCCCTTGTAGCCCTGCGACGCCTTGAGGAAGACGTCCTGGTTGATCTTCTGGCCCCGAAGAACGGGTACGCGAGGTTCGTGAAGTAGTCCGACTCGAGGATGGGCTTCCACAGCGGGAACAGAGCGCCCTTCTCGATGCCGACCTTCCACGCCTCCTCGGTGCCGAAGACCTCCTTCGCGACCGTGGCCGCGGCCTCCGGGTCCTTCGCCTGCGACGTGACCGCGAAGGTCGACCCGCCCCAGTTGATCTGGACCGGCGAGGACGCGTCCCACTGCGGGATCGGCGCGGCCTGCCAGACAGCTGTGGGGTCGGTGCCCGACAGCCCGGACAGGTAGCCGGGGCCCCACGCGGCGGCGAGGTAGACGGCGTAGCTGCCGTCGACCAGCTTCGTGTTGTAGTCCGTCGTGAACGCGTCGTCGGTGCCGACGAGGCCCTTGTCGACGAGGCCCTGCCAGTACGCCATGACGTCCTTGCTGCCCTGGTCGTCCAGCTTGATCGAGATGTCGGTCGGCTTGGCGGCGTCGTAGACGTACGGCGTCGAGCCCTTCTGCGCGAAGAGCGCCTGCAGGTAGGCGCGCCCGTTCGTCGGGAAGTCGGTGAAGACCGCCTTGGAGCCGGAGTCACGCATCTTCTGCGCGTCGGCGGCGAACTCGTCCCACGTCGTCGGGGGCGTCGTGATGCCGGCCTTGTCGAAGAGGTCCTTGCGGTAGAGCATGCCCATCGGGCCGCCGTCGACGGGGATCGCGTAGACCGCGTCGCCGCTGGTGACGTCCTTCCAGACACCGTCGGAGTAGTTCTTCTTGACGTCGGCCGCGCCGTACTTCGACAGGTCGACGAGCGCGTTGCGGATCGTGAAGCTCGACAGGACCTCGGTCTCGAGCATGACGACGTCAGGCGCGCCCGACCCGGCCTCGACCGCGGTGCTGAACTTCGTGTACTCGTCGTTGCCCTGGCCCGCGTTGCTCCAGCAGATCTGGATGTCCTTGTGCGAGTTGTTGAACAGGTCGACGACCTGTTCGAACGCCGGGTACCAGGCCCAGACCGTCACCTGCTTGGCGTCCGCGTTGACGATCTTGTTCGTGCACGAGCCGGAGTCGCCCGCGGCTGCGGTCGCGGCACCTGACGTCCCGTCAGTGGTGGTGGTTCCGCCGCCACCGCTCGAGCACGCGCCGAGCGCCAGGGCCAGCAGTCCGACGGCGGCTGTGCCGACGGCTAGGGATCTCTTCATCGATGATCTTCCTCTCGGTGATGTGCGGCGATGCACAGATGCGGTCCTGCGGAGGAGCACGTCCGTCGTGCGGTCTCGTGGTGCTGCGTCGACGACGGTGCAGCACCGTCGCGGTGCGAAGGGAGCCGGCGGCCGACGTTCCGGATGAGGCGCCGAGGTGCTCGACGCGCTCGCGGTGCTGCCTCCCTACGTGGTGCGGGAGGTCGAGCGCGATGCCGGGTGAAACGTGCGACGGCGCGTGCCGTCGACGGTTCCTCAGCTTCGCCGGCGCCGGAGCGTCGACGACGGGATCGCCCTTGACCTCGTATCTACAACGTTGCACAACATCGCACGCCGCGCGCGCCGGGTCAAGCAACGATCGAGTAACGGACATCCCGGCGAGCCGGATCTCGGCTCGGGCGAGGGTGTTGACGGGGCCGAGGCCGGCAGGCATGATGCATCTACAACGATGTAGAACCCGTCTTCAGGGAAGGGCCGATGGCCCGCGACTCGTCACCGTCGACAAGGAGCACGCATGCTGCCCGTCTCGCTCACCCTCGACCCCGCGTTCCGCGTAGGGCCGGTCAGGCGCCGCACGTTCGGATCGTTCGTCGAGCACCTGGGTCGGTGCGTCTACACCGGCATCCACGACCCCGGTCACCCGACCGCCGACGAGGACGGGTTCCGCGGTGACGTCATCGACCTCACGCGTGAGCTCGGTATCTCCACCGTGCGCTACCCCGGTGGCAACTTCGTCTCCGGGTACCGGTGGGAGGACGGCGTCGGGCCGCGGGCGGACCGGCCGACGCGGCTCGACCTCGCGTGGCACTCGTCCGACCCGAACCTCGTCGGCGTCGACGAGTTCATGCGCTGGTCGGCCAAGGCCGGCACCGAGCCGATGATGGCCGTCAACCTCGGGACGCGCGGCGTCCAGGAGGCCCTCGACCTGCTCGAGTACTGCAACGTGCGCGGCGGCACCCGGCTGTCCGACCTGCGACGCGCCAACGGCGCCGTCGAACCGCACGACGTCCGGATGTGGTGCCTCGGGAACGAGATGGACGGGCCGTGGCAGATCGGGCACAAGACCGCCCACGAGTACGGGCGCCTCGCGGCCGAGACGGCGCGCGCGATGCGGATGATCGACCCGGACCTCGAGCTGGTCGCGTGCGGCTCGTCGGGTCGGCACATGCCGACCTTCGGCGAGTGGGAGCGCATCGTGCTCGGCGAGGCGTACGAGCACGTCGACTACATCTCGGCCCACGCGTACTACTGGGAGGAGGACGGCGACCTCGGCTCGTTCCTCGCGTCGGCGGTCGACATGGACCAGTTCGTCGAGTCGGTCACCGCGACCGCAGACGCGGTGCGGTCGGCCAAGCGAGCCTCCAAGCGCATCCACATCTCGTTCGACGAGTGGAACGTCTGGTACCAGCAGCGGGCCGAGTCGAAGCCCCCGACCGGCCACGACTGGCCCGTCGCGCCCGTCCTGCTCGAGGACCGGTACAACGTCGCCGACGCCGTCGTCGTCGGCAACCTGCTCATCTCGTTGCTGCGCCACACGGACCGTGTGCACTCGGCGAGCCTCGCGCAGCTCGTCAACGTCATTGCGCCGATCATGACCGAGCCTGGCGGGCGGTCCTGGCGGCAGACGACGTTCCACCCGTTCGCGCAGGCCTCGGAGCACGCCGTCGGGGACGTCCTCCAGGTCGCGATCGACGCGCCGACGTACGAGACCGCCAAGTTCGGCGCGGTCCCCGTCGTCGACGCGGTCGCGACGTGGGACGCCGAGACGGGGGCCGTCGCGCTGTTCGCGGTCAACCGCTCCCTCACCGAGACGGTCGAGCTCAGCGTCGACGTGCGGTCGCTGCCCGGTCTCGCCCGGGTCGTGGCGGCCACGTCGCTCGCGAACCCCGACCACACGTGGGCCGCGACGGTCGACGACGCGACCTCGGTGCTCCCGCGGCACAACTCCACCGCCGCGCTCGTCGACGGCCGGCTGACGGTCCAGGTGCCGCCGGTGTCGTGGAACGTCGTCCGGCTGGGCAGCTGACCGCGTGCGCGCATCGCTCGCATCGAGACGCGTCGCACTCGCCGTGGCGCTCGCCGTGCTGGTCGCCGCCGGGGGAGCCGTCTGGTGGCGGGCCTCGGGCGGTCCCGGCTCGGCGAGCAGCGCAGCGACGGCGCTCGAGCTCTCGGGCGACCTCCGGGCGCACGACCCGGCGATCGTCGCGGGCACCGACGGGCAGCCCTGGTACGTGTTCTCGACGGGCGACGCGAGCGTCGCCAAGGGTGCGATCCAGATCCGCACGTCACCCGACGGGCAGGCGTGGACCACGGCAGGCACCGTCTGGGACGCCGCGACCGAGCCGGCCTGGGTGCGCGCCGTGGTGCCGGGAGTCACGAACTTCTGGGCGCCCGACGTCTCCCTGCACGACGGCACGTACTACCTGTACTACGCCGCGTCCTCGTTCGGCTCCAACCGCTCGGTCATCGGGCTGCTCACGAACACGACCCTCGACGCCGCCGACCCCGCGTACGCGTGGGTCGACCGCGGCGAGGTGTGGCGCTCGACCCCCGGGTCGAGCGACTACAACGCGATCGATCCGGGCATCGTCGAGGACGCCGACGGCACGCCCTGGATGGCCTTCGGGTCGTTCTGGGGCGGCATCCAGATGATCAGGCTCGAGTGGCCGAGCGGCCTGCCGGCCGACCCGTCGGCTGCTCCGGTGCACCTCGCGTCCCACACCGTGCCGCCGAACGCGATCGAGGCGCCGACGATCGTGCGGCACGACGGCTGGTTCTACCTGTTCGTGTCGCGCGACCTGTGCTGCCGCGCGAGCGCCTCGACCTACAACATGGTGGTCGGCCGCTCGCGGGCGGTCACCGGGCCGTACGTGGACCGGTCAGGTGCGGACATGGCCGCCGACGGCGGGGAGCAGCTGCTCGCCACGCGCGGCGACATGGTCGGCCCGGGCGGCGAGTCGTACTCGAACGGGTATCTCGCGTTCCACTACTACGCGACGCACCTCGGCGGGGACTTCCAGCTGGCGATCCGCAAGGTCGCGTGGGACCCCGACGGGTGGCCGGTGCTGACGACCGCCGACGAGCAGCGGCCGGCCACGAGCTGACCGCCGGCGCCGCCCGCTGGCTGCTGCGTGGCCGGCGGGCTCAGAGCGTGAGCTCGAGGACGAAGTCGTCCTCGAGGCGGTTGCCGACCTGGAAGTGCTTGGTGCCGACACGCACGAACCCGGACCGTCGGTAGAAGCCCTGCGCGCGCTCGTTGAGCTGGTTGACGCCGAGCCACATCCCGCGGGCGCCCGTGCGTCGGGCGGCGTCGAGCGTCGCGGCCATGAGCGCCGCGGAGACGCCCTGCCCGTGGTGGCCCGGCAGCACGTAGCACTTCGACAGCTCGACGGTCGGCCGCAGGGTGATCGCCGCGCGGACCTCGACGTCAGCCGGCTCGCCCTCGACCAGCATCGTGTAGCCGATCGGCTCGGGCTCCGCGTCGTCGTGCGCGACGAGCAGCACCCGCGCGGGATCCGCGAGGTACTCGGTGAAGCGCTCCACGGACAGCACCGCGTCGATGAACGCCTGCTGGTCCGCGCGCGTCGAGCCCGGCGGGCACGCGAGGGGGAAGGTGACGGCCGCGAGCCAGGCGAGGTCGGCGGCATCCTCGACCGTCGCGCGCCGCACTCGTTCGCTCACGCCCGCGACCTTAGCGGGTGCGCGTCGTCGCGGGGGAGGCGGGAGCGGCTCAGAGCCGGGCGCTGCGCCGGATCGTCCGCACGACGAGGCCCGCGACCCACGCGAGCCCGGCGAGGCTGGCCAGGTTCGCGCTGCGACGGGCCACCCGACGCCGGCCGCGGAACTCCCGGACCGGCCACCCGACGGTCTGCGCGTGGCGGCGCAGGCGCCGGTCGGGGTTGATCGCGCACGGGAAGCCGACCTCGGACAGGATCGGCACGTCGTTCGTCGAGTCGCCGTACGCGTACGACGCGGTGAGGTCGAGGTTCTCGCGCTCCGCCAGCTCGCGGACCGCGCTGGCCTTGGCCTTGCCGTGCAGCATGTCGCCGACCAGGTGACCGGTGTAGAAGCCGTCCTCGTGCTCGGCGATCGTGCCCAGCGCCCCCGTCACCCCGAGCCGGCGCGCGATGAGCTCGCCGATCTCGACCGGGGTCGCGGTGATGAGCCAGACCTCGTGACCTGCGGCGAGGTGGTCGTCGAGGAGCTTCTGGGTGCCGGGGAAGATCCGCAGGCTGAGGACCTCGTCGTAGATGTCCTCGGCGATCGCCACGACCTCGGCGACGGAGTGCCCCGTCATGATCGACAGCCCCTTGTCGCGGACCTCGTCGATCTGCTTGTGGTTCTCGCCGAACATCAGGTAGCGCGACTGGTGGATCGCGAACGTCACGATGTCCCACTTGCGGAAGAACCCGCGGCGGTAGAGCCCGACAGCCAGGTGGAACGCGCTCGCGCCCCGGATGATCGTGTTGTCGACGTCGAAGAATGCTGCCGCGCGTCCGGCGGGCGCCGCCGCCGGTTCGACGAGACCCGACGGGCCTGGGGCTGTCGAGGTCGGCTCGGTCACGCGGCCACTGTATCCACGGTGCCTAGGGTGGTGCCGTGTCGACCACCGATCCTGTCCCCGCACCCGCCGGAGCGCCGGGACATCCTGCCCGGGTCGTCCTTTTCGGGCGCGCCGGCTGCCACCTGTGCACCGAGGCGCGCGCGCTCGTCGCCGAGGTCTGCGCCGAGACGGGGGAGGCCTGGACCGAGATCGACGTCGACGCCCCCGACGTGCCGGCCCTGCCGAGCGGTCGGTCGGTGTTCGACGAGTACTCCGAGCTCGTGCCGGTCGTCGAGGTCGACGGGATCCGGCAGGGCTACTGGCGCATCGACGCGGCCCGGCTCCGTCGAGCTCTTGCCGCAGGGGCTCCCGGGTCCGCAGCGCCTTCCGGGCCGTCCGGCGCGGCGTCCTAGCCCGGACGCACAGACGCCGGGCGGGTCCCCTGAGAGGACCCGCCCGGCGTCGTGCGAGGGGTGTCAGGCCTGCTTGATGGCCGCGATGTCGATCGAGATGACGACCTTGTCGCTGACCAGGACGCCGCCGGCCTCGAGCGCTGCGTTCCAGGTCAGGCCGAACTCCTTGCGGGAGATCGTCGTGCTGGCCGAGAAGCCGGCGCGCAGGTTGTTGTACGGGTCGACGGCGGTGCCGTTGAACTCGGTCTCGAGCTCGATGGACTTCGTCACGCCGTGGATCGTGAGGTCGCCGACGATGACGTAGTCGTTGCCCGTGGCGGTCACGGAGGTCGAGGCGAACGTCCAGGTGGCGAACTGCTCGACGTCGAAGAAGTCGGCGCTCTTGAGGTGGCCGTCGCGGCCCGCGTCGCCGGTGCTGATGGTCGACGGGTCGAGCGTCGCGGTGACCGACGTGACGGTGAGGTCCTCGCCGACGACGATGGTGCCCTCGGTGATCGCGACGGAGCCGCGGACCTTCGAGATGCCCGCGTGGCGGACCGAGAAACCGGCCTCGCTGTGCGACGCGTCGATGGTCCAGGTGCCGGCGACCAGATCGGTGGGGAGTGCGGTGGCGGTGCTCATGATGCTCCTCGTGTGAGAGTGAGAAAGTTGAATCGGCGAAAGTTGAAGCGTCAATCGCCTGTAGTTGACATTTCTACTACAGTGGATCGCAGAGCGCAACCCCCCAGCGCAACTCGTCCCGACCGGAGCCCACCATGACCCAGACCGCCTCGACCCGCACCCCAGGCACCACCGACGACGTCCGCTGGCTCACGCCCGAGCAGCAGACCCACTGGCGTGCCTACCGCGACGGGACCGCGCTGCTCATGGACGTCCTCGCGCGAGAGCTCGACGAGGACACCGCCCTGTCGCTCGCCGAGTACGAGGTGCTCGTGCGGCTGTCCGAGGCCCCCGGCCGGACGCTGCGGATGTCCGAGCTGGCGGGCGAGCTCGCCCACTCGCGGAGCCGGCTCACGCACACGATCCGCCGCATGGAGGACGCCGGCCTCGTCCAGCGCAACCCCTGTGCGGTCGACGCGCGCGGCGTCAACTGCACGATGACGGACCTCGGCCTCCAGCGCATCGTCGAGGCGGCGCCGTCGCACGTCACCTCGGTGCGCACCCACCTCATCGACGTCCTGACCGACGACCAGCTGAGCGCGCTCGGCACCGCGATGGGCATCGTCGCGCACGCGTTGCGCGAGAGCTGAGCGGCTGACCCGGACGAACGTCCCACGCACACAGTCAGGTTTGCGAGACTGTCCCCATGGTCGCGACGACGATCCACCTGCTCCGGCACGGTGAGGTCCACAACCCCGAGGGCGTGCTGTACGGCCGCCTGCCCGGCTACCACCTGTCACCGCGCGGTATCGCGATGGCCGAGATGGTCGCAGCCCACCTCGCCGGGGACGGTCCGGTGCCGCGCTACGACATCACCGCCGTCATCGCCTCACCGCTGCAGCGCGCCCAGGAGACCGCCGCGCCCATCGCCGCGAGGTTCGGGCTCCCGATCGGCACGGACGCGAACCTCATCGAGGCCGAGAACCAGTTCCAGGGCCTGACGTTCGGCGTCGGCGACGGGTCGCTGCGGCACATGCGGCACTGGCCGCTGCTGCGCAACCCGTTCCGACCGTCGTGGGGAGAGCCGTACCGCGAGCAGGCGGACCGCGTGCTCGCGGCCGTCGACGCGGCCCGCGAGCTCGCACGCGGGCACGAGGCGCTGCTCGTGAGCCACCAGCTGCCCATCTGGGTCACGCGGCTCGCCGCCGAGAAGCGGCACCTCTGGCACGACCCGCGCCGCCGGCAGTGCTCGCTCGCGTCGGTCACGAGCCTGCACTTCGACGACGACACGCTCGTCGGGCTCGGGTACACCGAGCCGGCCGCGGCGCTCCTCGACGGTGCGGCGACGGTGGCGGGCGCGTGAACCCTCGCGCGACCGGCGCCCCCCGCGTCACCCGCGCTCCGCGCGTGGCCGGGGGTCTCGTCGTGCTCGCCCTGGGTGCGGCCCTGCTTGCCGGCTGCGCGCCGAGCGGGACCCCCGCGGCGTCAGCGACAGCAGTCGCGAACCAGGGCTACCAGTCGGGTGACGGCTCGACCCGCAAGTGGGCCGTCGCCGACCGGTCCGAGCCGGTCGCGCTGGCCGGGACCGACTTCGCCGGGACGACGCAGGACCTGACGACCTGGCGCGGGGACGTCGTCGTGCTCAACAGCTGGTACGCGGCCTGCCCGCCATGCCGCGCGGAGGCCCCCGACCTCGTGGCGTTCGCGAACGACTACGCCGCGAGCGGCGTGCACGTCCTCGGGATCAACGGGACCGACGACGTCGGCGCGGCGCAGGCGTTCGAGCGCACGTTCTCGATCCCGTACCCGAGCCTCGCGGACACCGGCGGCCACGCGATCGCGGCGCTGCAGGGAGCCGTGCCGGTCCAGGCCGTGCCGACGACCGTCGTGCTCGACCGCGAGGGTCGCGTCGCCGCCCGGATCCTCGGCCTCGCCGACCCCTCGACGCTGCGCGGTCTCGTCGACGACGTCCTCGCCGAGTCGGCCACGCCGGCCGCCGGCGCGACAGCGGGAGCGACGGCCACGCCATGAGCGACCTCGGCACGACGTTCGCGCAGGCCGCGTTCTCCGGCTCGATGCTGCTGGCCGTCCCGGTCGCGGCCGTCGCCGGCTTCGTCGCGTTCGCCTCGCCGTGCGTGCTCCCGCTCGTCCCGGGCTACCTCGGCTACCTCGGCGGCATGTCGGGTGCGACGCTCGCCGGATCGCGTCGACGTGACGCCGAACCGTCGACCGGTGTCGCGTCGGCCGATGCCGTGCCGACCGATGCTGCGTCGGCCGATGCCGTGCCCGGTGGCGTGCCGACCGTGCGGGCGCCGCGTCCGAAGGCGGCCGTTCAGTCGTCGACCGACGTCGGCCGGACCAGGCTCCTGGCAGGCGTGGGGCTGTTCGTCGCGGGGTTCACGGTCGTCTTCGTGCTGCTCGGAGTGCTCGCGGGCTCGGTCGGCGGGGTGCTCAAGGACTGGCAGGATCCGCTGACCCGCATCCTCGGTGTCGTCGTCGTGCTCATGGGGCTGGCGTTCATGGGCCTCGTCCCGTTCCTCCAGCAGGACCGCCGCGTGCACCTCAGCCCGCGCGCCGGGCTGTGGGGGGCGCCGCTGCTCGGGCTCGTGTTCGGCCTGGGGTGGACCCCGTGCATCGGTCCGACGCTCGTCGCGATCACCGCGCTGTCGCTCGACGGCGGCTCGGCGGTGCGCGGCGCGGTGCTGTCGGTCGCGTTCTGCCTGGGGCTCGGTCTGCCCTTCCTGCTCATCGCGTTCGGCACGGCCCGCAGCGCGCGCGCCCTGGCCCTGCTGCGCCGGCACCGGCTGGCGGTGATGCGCGCGGGCGGCGGACTCCTGGTCGTGCTCGGGCTCGCGCTCGTCAGCGGGCTCTGGGGCACCTGGGCGCAGTGGCTGCAGGGCCTGCTCACCACCTCCGGCGTGTTCGTCCCGGTGGTCTGATGAGCGCGACGGGGACGAGCGACCAGCAGCGGTACACGCCCGAGGGCATCGACGACGCGTTCGCGGGCGACACCCCGGTCCTGCCGCAGCTCGGGGCGGCCGGCTGGCTGCGATGGGCCTGGCGGCAGCTGTCGAGCATGCGGGTCGCGCTGCTCCTCCTCATGCTGCTCGCCGTCGCCGCGGTGCCGGGCTCGGTGTTCCCGCAGCGTCCCCAGTTCCCCGAGAAGGTCGCGCAGTACCTCCTCGACCATCCCACCCTGGGTCCGCTGCTCGACCGGGTCGGGATGTTCGACGTCTACACGTCGATCTGGTTCTCGGCGATCTACCTGCTGCTGTTCGTCTCGCTCGTCGGCTGCATCCTGCCGCGCACCCGGTCCCACCTGCGTGCGCTCCGGGCGGCCCCGCCCCGGACCCCGCGGCGCTTCGACCGGTTCCCCGCGCAGGGGAGCGCGGCGTCGGGCGCGACGCCCGAGGTCGTCGTGCGTGCCGCGGCGGGCGCCCTGCACGGCCGCTACCGCAGGCTCCCGCGGTTCCGCACGGACGTCCGCGACGACGGCCACGGCACGTGGAGCGTCTCCGCCGAGCGCGGCTACCTGCGCGAGACCGGCAACCTCGTGTTCCACCTCGCGCTCGTCGGGCTGCTCGTGTCCGTCGCGACCGGCCAGCTGCTGCACTACCGCGGGCAGACGATCCTCGTCGAGGGGCACGGGTTCGCCAACGCCCAGACGGACTACGACACGTTCGAGGCCGGGTCCGCGTTCGACCCCGCCTCCCTCGTGCCGTTCACGCTCGGCCTCGACCGGTTCACGTCGCGGTTCGACCCGCGCACGCTGCAGTCGCGGGCGTTCCTCGCCGAGGTCACGCTCGCCGAGCCCGGCCAGGCTCCGCGCGCGACGACGATCCAGGTCAATCACCCGCTCACCGCGGGCGGCGCGAAGGTGTACCTGCAGGGCAACGGGTATGCGCCCGACGTCGTCGTGCGGGACGCCGCGGGCAAGGTCGCGTTCTCGGGAGCCGTGCCGTTCCTGCCGCAGGACACCGTCTACACGTCGAACGGCGTCATCAAGGTGCCCGACGTGTCGGGCGGGCAGGCGCAGATCGGGCTCGTCGGCTCGCTCCTGCCCACCGCCCAGCAGGTCTCACCGTCGATCTGGCGCTCGGTCGACCCCGAACCGACCGACCCCGTCCTCGTGCTGGCCGTCTGGTCGGGCAACCTCGGGCTCGACACCGGCGTCCCGCAGAACGTCTACACGCTCGACGACGCCCGCATGACGCAGTCCGTCGAGGCCGACGGCACACCGGTCACGCTCCGCATCCGTCCCGGCGAGACGGTCGCGCTGCCGGACGGGCTGGGCACGCTCGAGTTCCGCGCCCTGCCGCGTTTCGTCGCCCTCGACCTGCGCTACGACCCGGCGCTCGCGTTCGTCCTGGCGTTCGCGCTCGCCGCGCTCGCGGGCCTTGCGACGTCGCTGTTCACCCCGCGGCGACGCGTGTGGGTCCGTGCGACCCCGGACCCCGCCGACCCGCGCCGCACCCTGGTCACCGCCGCGGCGCTCGCTCGCGGGGACGACATCGCGCTGCCCACCGAGATCGACCGGGTGCTCGCCGCGCTCCCGGAGCGGCTCGACGTGCGCGACGACGCCGATTCGCCGGACACCCCACCGGAATCCCGCCCGGACACAGCGCCGGACACCGACCACGACCGTGACGCGCACCCGCGCGCAGCACTCGACCCCCACGACCAGGAAGAGGCCCAGTCATGACCGTCGGGGACATCAGCACGCTGCTCGTCTGGGGCGCGATGACCGCGTTCACGATCGGCTTCCTCGCGTACACCGCCGACCTGGCCCGGATCGCCGAGGCAGCGTCCCGCGCGTCCCGGCTGCCGGTGGGGGAGCGCGCACTGGCCGAGGTCGGCGCCGGGGCGTCGTCCGCTGCGCAGGCGGGTGCCGCGCAGACGGGTGCCGCGCAGACGGGTGCTGCGCAGACGGGTGGCGCGCCGGCTGCGGGCGGGTCGCGGCGCGCCGAGGGCATCTCGCGGTCGACGACGTACCTCGGGGTGCTCCTGCTGCTCGCCGGGATCGTGGCGCGCGGGATCGCCGCGGGCCGCTGGCCGACCGCCAACATGTACGAGTTCACGCTCGTCGGCGCGTTCGTGGCCGTCACCGTGCTCGCCGTCGTGCAGCGCCGGCGCTACATCCCGTTCCTCGGCGTCGTCGTGCACGGCATCGCGGTGCTGGCCCTCGCGCTCGCGCTGCTCGTGTTCTACGTGCAGGCCGACGCCGTGCAGCCCGCGCTGCAGAGCTACTGGCTCGTGCTGCACGTGGGGGTCGCGATCTCGGCGACGGGCGTGTTCACCGTGGCGTTCGCCGCGGCGGTGCTCCAGGTGCTCAAGGACGCCCGCGAGGCGGGACGCAGCCGGCTCGACGCCCCGTGGCAGCGATTCGAACCTGTGCGCGCGAGCCTCCAGCGCTGGCGCGTGACCGGGCCCGCGTGGGAGTGGCTGCGCTCGGTGCCGTCAGCGCGCGAGCTCGAGGCGCTGTCGTTCAGGCTCAACTCGATCGGCTTCGTCCTGTGGACGTTCACGCTCATCGGCGGGGCCATCTGGGCCGAGCACGCGTGGGGCCGGTACTGGGGCTGGGACCCCAAGGAGGTCGGCACCTTCATCGCGTGGGTCGTCTACGCCGCGTACCTGCACGCGCGCACGACGCGGGGGTGGAGCGGACGTCGGGCCGCGTACTTCGTGTTCGTCGGCTACGCGGTCGTCCTGGCCAACTTCACGGTCATCAACCTGTTCGTCACCGGCAAGCACTCGTACTCGGGGCTGTGACAGGGGACCTAGGCTGATCGCGTGCCTCTCATCATCTACTCGGCCCTGCGCCTCGGCCTGTTCGCTGCGCTCACGTTGCTCATGCACTTCTGGGCCGGCATGGAGTGGTGGTTCGCCGCGCTGATCTCGGTGTTCGCCGCCTGGGGCCTGTCGTACACGATGCTCGACGGACCCCGCGACGCCGCGGCCCGCTACCTCGCCGACCGCGCCGAGGCCCGCAAGGCTCGCAAGGGTCTCTCGGTCGGTCAGAGCGAGGACGCCCAGGTCGAGGACGCCGCCCAGGACGCCGCACCGGAGCCGGTCGAGCGCGACGAGCCGTAGGTCCGGTCGCCCGCTACAGCGCGAGCCCGAGCCCGAGCAGCACCCCGAACGCCAGCTCGAGCATGCCGGTGCCCGCAAGCACCGGGACCAGCAGACGCCCGCGGGCGCCCGCCAGCACCGTCACCGTGAGAAGTCCGGCCGGGAACCCGAGCAGGACGACGAGGATCGACCACGGCGCGACGAGCGCGCAGCCGAGACCCAGCACGATCGGCACCCAGAGCAGCGCCGCGTACACGCGCCGGGACCTGTGTTCGCCGAGCCGCACCGCGAGCGTGCGCTTGCCTGCGAGGACGTCGGTGGGGACATCGCGCAGGTTGTTGACCATGAGCAGGGCGCACGCCAGGAGCCCGATCGCGACGGCCCCGGTCACGGCCACCCACGAGATCCGGCCGGCCTGGGTGTAGGTCGTCCCGAGCACCGCGACGAGCCCGAAGAACACGAAGACGCCGACCTCGCCGAGCCCGCGGTACCCGTACGGCCGGCGGCCGCCGGTGTAGTACCAGGCGGCGGCGATCGACGCGGCGCCGACGGCGATGAGCCACCACTGCCCGGACAGCGCCACGAGCGCGAGGCCTAGCAGCGCGCCGACGCCGAACGACGCGAACGCCGCCCACTTGACGTGCTCGGGGCGCGCCGCGCCGGACGCCGTCAGACGCATCGGGCCGACGCGGTCGAGGTCGGTGCCGCGGACCCCGTCGGAGTAGTCGTTGGCGAGGTTGACGCCGATCTGCAGCGCGAGCGCGACGCCGAGCGCGAGCAGGGCCCGGCCGGGGTTAGCGGCGCCGAGCTGAGCGGCCGCGCCGGTCCCGACCAGCACGGGGGCCGCGGCGGCGGGCAGGGTGCGGGGTCGGGCACCTGCGATCCACTCGGAGGTCGTGGCCATGGTGTTCCTGTCAGTCGGGAGCGGGCGAGCGGGCTGGCTGGGGCGTGCGGTCGGACGGTTCAGGGCACGGGTCGGACGAGCCGCCGGGCCACGTCGGCGGCGGCGCGACGATCGACCTTGCCGGGGCCCCGCAGCGGCAGCGCGTCGACCACCACGACGTGGCGCGGGGCTGCCGAGCGACCGAGGCTGCTCTCGACGGTAGCCCGCACCGCGGCCAGGTCCGGCATCGGTGCACCCGGGCGCAGCACGAGCACGGCCGTGACGGCGTGCCCCCACTCCTCGTCGGGCAGACCGACGACGCACGCCTCGGCGACACCGGCCAGCTCGCCGAGCACGCGTTCGACGGCGGCCGGTGCCACCTTGGCGCCGCCCGTGACGATCACGTCGTCGAGCCGGCCGAGGACCGTCAGGACCCCGTCGGTGGCCAGGGCTCCGACGTCGGTCGTCCGCAGCCAGCGCTCACCGCCACGCTGGACGAACACCTGCGCGTCGAGGTCGGGCCGACCGCGGTACCCGGTCGCGAGGACCGGACCGGTCAGCAGCACCCGGCCGTCGGGCTCGAGGTCGACGCGGACGCCGTCGAGCGGGACGCCGTCGTAGACGCAGCCCCCGCAGGTCTCGGACATGCCGTAGGTGGTCACGACGGCGATCCCGGCCGCGCGGGCGTCGGCGACGAGCGAGGGGGCCGCCGCCGCGCCGCCGAGCAGGACCGCGTCGAACGCTCGGAGCGCGTCCACGCCGTCCGGCGAGCCCAGCAGGCGGTGCAGCTGCGTCGGCACGAGCGAGGTGTACCGGCGACCCGCCCCGAGCTTGAGCCGTCCGCTCGCCGCGGCGAACGCGTCGGCGCGGAACGGACCGGCCGGGACGGCGACGGGGACGGTCCCGGCGAGCACCGACCGGACGAGC
This sequence comes from Cellulomonas sp. WB94, assembly GCF_003115775.1. NCBI lineage: Bacteria > Bacillati > Actinomycetota > Actinomycetes > Micrococcales > Cellulomonadaceae > Cellulomonas > Cellulomonas sp. WB94. The sequence goes on along the minus strand of NZ_QEES01000002.1, from coordinate 844,422 downwards.
ACCTGCAGGCCCGCGACGTGCGTGGTCGGCAGCGCGAGCAGCCAGCGTCCCGGTCCGCCCAGCCGGGCCTCGGTCGCCGCGGCGGAGGCGCGCAGGGCCGCCGCCGACAGCAGCACCTGTCGCGCGTCCCCTGTCGATCCGGACGTCTGGACGACGAGCGCCACGTCGTCGGGCACCTCGCGCGCGTCGGCCTCGGGCTCGGGAGCACCGGGCGCGGGGGTCGCCAGCACCGCCGGCCCGTCGCCGTCCAGGGCTGCAGCGAGGGCGGCGAGCAGGACGTCGGTCGTCGGCGGCCCGTCGCCGTGCGGCTCAGGCGACGGCACGACGCGGACGGGACGACTCACCGGCTCAGCGTAGGCGGCACCGTAGAGTGTGGCGCGACGATCCGGACGCCGTGCCGGGAGAAGGAGTTCCGCTGTGCCCTTGACCGTGTCCTTGCGCCAGACCCGCGCTGTCGCGCTCCTCACGGTCGCTGTCGCGGCCGCGCTCGGCGCCTGCGGCGGGGGGAGCACCCCTGGCCCCGCCGTCTCGGTGCCGCCCGTGACCGTCGCCCCGAGCGTCGACCCCGCGAAGCAGGCGGCGCCCACGCCCGTCGTGCCGGCGCGCTGGCCGCTCACCGGGGTCGCCGCCGCCGACGTCGTCGTGCGCCCCGCGCTCGCGGTCAAGATCGAGAACCCCGCCGAGGTCCGCCCGCAGACGGGCCTCGACCAGGCCGACATGGTCTGGGAGGAGGTCGTCGAGGGCGGCATCACGCGGTTCGTCGCGATCTTCCACTCGCAGGTGCCCGCCGAGGTCGGACCGATCCGTTCGGTCCGCCCGATGGACCCGGCGATCGTCTCCCCGCTGCACGGCCTCATCGCGTTCTCGGGTGGTCAGGCCCAATATGTCGCTGCGCTCCCGGCCGCGGGCTTGCAGATCCTCAGCCAGGACCGCGGCGACCCCGGGTTCGCGCGCTCGAAGATCCGCGCAGCTCCACATAATGTCTTCGGCACACCCACGACGTTCTGGAACCAGGCGGACGACAGCCACAAGGCCACCCCGCCCGAGCAGTTCCACTTCGCGCGGACGGCCGACCAGGCCACCGCAGTGCTCTCCGGCGCCCCCGCCACGACGGTCGCTCTCCAGCTCTCGGGCGGCTCGCACCCCGGCTGGTCCTGGAACGCCGCCGATTCGACCTGGCTCCGCTCGGAGTTCGGCACGCCCGCGACCTCCGTGTCGGGTGCGCGTCTCGCCGCGACGAACGTCATCGCCCTGAAGGTCACCCTCGTGGACTCCGGCACGATCGACCCGGCAGGCAACCCAGTCCCCGAGACCAAGCTCGTGGGTTCGGGCGAGGCCCTGGTCGCGACCGGCGGCAAGTCGATCGCCGCGACCTGGACCAAGAGCGCGACCGACGCGCCGCTCACGCTCGCGGCCGCCGACGGCACCGACATCAAGCTCGCCGCGGGCACGACGTGGATCGAGCTCGTGCCGAACGGCTCCGGCTCGATGAGCGCGAGCTGACCGCGGCGATGCGGTCCACCGTCGCAGGCATCGGCCTGCTGTGCGCGCTCGCGCTGACCGCGTGCACGTCGGCCGCCCCGACGGCGCCGCCGACGCCGGACACCGTGACGATCGCGCCGACCGTCGACCCAGCGAAGGCTGCGGCGCCCGCGCCCGTGCCCCCCGCGCCGGTCCTCCCGCCGACCTGGCCGCTGACCGGGATCGAGGGCGAGGTCGCCCAGCGCCCGGCCCTCGCGGTCAAGATCGAGAACACCTCGCAGGCCCGCCCCCAGACCGGTCTGGAGCAGGCCGACGTGGTCTGGGAGACGATCGTCGAGTTCCAGGTGTCGCGGTTCGTCGCGGTCTTCCACTCGCAGGTGCCCGCCGAGGTCGGTCCGATCCGCTCGGTCCGCCCGATGGACCCGCTGATCGTGGCCCCGTTGCACGGACTCATCGCGTACTCCGGCGGGCAGCCGGGGATCCTCGCGCTCGTCCAGGCGAGCGGGGCGCAGTCGATCAGCCACGACGCGGGTGCGCCGGGGCTCTACCGCATCAAGACCCGCGCCGCGCCGCACAACGTCTACGGCTCGCCGCAGACGTTCTGGGGTCAGGCCGACGCCGACCACCAGGCCGCGCCCGGGGAGCAGTTCGTGTTCGCCCGCACCCTCGAGGCTGCATCGGCGGTCGCCGGCGGAGCACCGACGACGACCCTGTCGCTGCACCTGTCGACGGCGTCGAACCCGAGCTGGTCCTGGGACGGGACGTCGTGGCTGCGCTCCGAGGGGTCGGCGCCCGCGATGGCGGCGAGCGGCGCGCGTCTGTCCGCGACCAACGTCGTGACGATCACGGCCGACCACCCGAACACCGGCTTCGGTGCGCAGGGCGGGGCTCCGGTCCCGACCTACTCGCTCGTGGGCGCGGGTGACGCGGTCGTCGCGACGGGTGGCAAGACGCTGGCCGCGCGGTGGCAGAAGGACGCGCAGGACGCGCCGATGCGGCTCGTCGCGGCCGACGGCTCGCCCGTGACCCTCGCCCCGGGCACCACCTGGGTCGAGCTCGTGCCGGCCGGCAGCGGGTCGCTGACCCTGGGCTGAGCCTGCGCGCTCCGCCCCCGGGTGGAGGTGGGCGTGGGCCCGGCTGCTCCCGGCGGGGGATCCCGGCTGGGCGAGGTCGGTCCCGCGGGCTGATCCGCATCCTCGCGGCCCGACGCAGGGTGGTCCCATGACCACGATCACGTCCGACCACGGCGAGGACCACGAGGAGCGCGTGCACGCGATCGGGGCTGTGCTCGGCGCCGGCGCGGTGCTGATGGGGCTCCTCATCGGCGCCGCGTACGTCGTCAGCCAGCTCGTCTCGCTGCTCGCCTGGGCGTTCGTGAGCCACTGAGCCGCGTCAGGCCGGACGGGGACTGAGCGAGCAGCGGCAGAGCGAACCTCAGAACGCGTACGGGAACCCGGACCAGTCCGGCTCGCGGTGCTCGAGGAACGCGTCGCGACCCTCGACCGCCTCGTCCGTGAGGTACGCGAGCCGCGTGGCCTCTCCGGCGAACACCTGCTGTCCGGCGAGGCCGTCGTCGGCCAGGTTGAACGCGAACTTGAGCATCCGGATCGCCTGCGGGGACTTCGTCGCGATGATCCGCGCGTACTCGAGCGCGGCGTCCTCGAGGTCGGCGTGGTCGACGACGTCATTCACGGCGCCCCATGCGAGCGCGTCCTCGGCGGAGTACTCGCGGGCGAGGAAGAAGATCTCGCGGGCGCGCTTCTGGCCGACCTGGCGGGCGAGCAGCGCCGAGCCGTAGCCACCGTCGAACGAGCCGACGTTCGCGTCGGTCTGCATGAAGCGCGCATGCTGGCGCGACGCGATCGTGAGGTCGGCCACGACGTGCAGAGAGTGCCCACCGCCCGCGGCCCAGCCGCCGACGACCGCGACGACGACCTTCGGCATCGTCCGGATCAGCCGCTGCACCTCGAGGATGTGCAGGCGCCCGGCTCGGGCCGGGTCGATCGCGTCGGCGGTCTGCGCGTCAGGGTCGCCGGTGTACCGGTAGCCGTCGCGCGCGCGGATGCGCTGGTCGCCGCCCGAGCAGAACGCCCAGCCGCCGTCCTTGGGGCTCGGACCGTTGCCGGTGAGCAGCACGGTCCCCACGTCGGAGCTCATGCGCGCGTGGTCGAGCACACGGTAGAGCTCGTCGACCGTGTGGGGGCGGAACGCGTTGCGGACCTCGGGCCGGTCGAACGCGACACGCACCACGGGGAGGTCACGCTCGGTCGGCGCACCGTCGTCGGCCACTCCTCGCGCGACGCCTCGGTGGTACGTCATGTCCGTCAGGTCCTCGAACCCGGCGACGGTGCGCCAGCGGCTCGGGTCGAACGTCTCGGACACCTGCGCGGGGATCTCACTCACCCACCCAGCGTAGGCGGACCGCAGCGAACGCGGCCCGCAGCCGGCCGTAGCCTGGGGGCATGCCTGACCTGCACGTGTACTCGATCCCGATGCGCACCCGCTTCCGGGGGATCACGGTGCGCGAGGGTGTCCTGGTGCGCGGCGCGGCCGGCTGGGGCGAGTTCTCACCGTTCTGGGACTACGACGCGGCGGAGTCGGCAGCGTGGTGGCGCGCCGCGCGCGAAGCCGCCGCCGACGCGTGGCCGCCCGCGGTGCGGACCCACATCCCGGTCAACGTGACGGTCCCCGCGGTCGACGCCGCGACCGCGCACCGCATCGTGACCGCCTCGGGCGGCTGCCGCACCGCGAAGGTCAAGGTCGCCGAGCCTGGGCAGTCGGTCGACGACGAGATCGCGCGCCTCGAGGCCGTGCGCGACGCGATCGGGCCGGACGGTGCGATCCGCATCGACGCGAACGGGCTGTGGGACGTCGATACAGCCCTGGCCCGGCTCGCGGTCCTCGACCGGGCCGCGGGCGGTCTGGAGTACGCCGAGCAGCCCGTCCCGACCGTCGCGGACCTCGCGGCCGTCCGGCGCGCGACCCACGTGCTGATCGCCGCCGACGAGTCGATCCGTCGTGCCGAGGACCCGCTGGCCGTCGTCCGGGCGCACGCCGCGGACATCGTCGTGCTCAAGGTGCAGCCGCTCGGGGGGTTCGGGCCTGCCTCGCGCTCGCCGAGCGGGTCGGCCTGCCCGTCGTGGTGTCCTCCGCTCTCGAGACGTCGGTCGGCCTCGCGGCGGGGATCGCGCTCGCGGCGGCCCTGCCCGAGCTGCCCTACGCGTGCGGGCTCGCGACGGTGCAGCTGCTCACCGCGGACGTCGTCGCGCACCCGCTGCTGCCCGTCGACGGAATGATCCGGGTCGACCGGCCCGACGTCGACCCTGCCCTGCTCGCTGCCGCCGCGGCCGACGCGCCGACGCGCGACCGGTGGCACGAGCGGCTGGACGCCGTCCGATCCGTCCTCGCCGAGCCCGACCGTGCCTGACAGGCTCGCCGGCCCGATTACGGTGGGCACGTGACGACAGCTGCGGACAACCCGGCGACGACTGCCGCGCGGGTCCTCGTCCAGGCGCTCGCGGCGCTCGGTGTCCGGGAGGTCGTGCTCGCGCCCGGCTCGCGCAGCGCCCCGCTGGCCTACGCGCTCGCGGACGCGGCCCGCGCCGACCGCGACCGTCCGGCCGGTGCGCCGTCGCTCACGCTGCACGTGCGCGTCGACGAGCGGTCCGCGGGGTTCCTCGCGCTCGGGCTGGCCAAGGCCGCGGACGCCGTCGGCGAGACCCGTCCGGTCGCGGTCGTCACGACGTCGGGCACTGCGGTCGCCAACCTGCACCCGGCCGTCCTCGAGGCCTCGCACGCCGGCCTGCCGCTCCTGATCCTGACCGCCGACCGCCCGCACGAGCTGCGCGGCACCGGCGCGAACCAGACCACGAACCAGGTCGGGCTGTTCGGCTCGGCCATGCGGTTCGCCGCCGACGTGCCCGCGCCCACGGGCCGCGCGGGGGAGGGGCGCGACCTGCGCCACCTCCTCTCGCGCGCCGTCGCGGCGGCCCTGGGCTCGCGGACCGGTGCGCCCGGTCCGGTCCATCTCGACCTCGCCTACCGGGAGCCGCTCGCGCCCGCCTCGGCCACGTGGCCCGCACCGGCGGCCGCGGGGCTCGTCGAGGTCCAGCGGCGCGGCCCGGCCGGGGACGACGGTGGACCCCACGGCACGCCTGCGGCGACCGACGACGCCGGCACGGTCGTGGTCGCGGGCGACGGCGCCGGTCCCCTCGCGCGGGCGGTCGCCGAGGCGAACGGCTGGCCGCTGCTCGCCGAGCCGTCGTCCGGGGCACTCGGCGGACCGTGCGCGATCGGTGCGTACCGCCTCCTGCTCGGCAGGCCGGACCTCGGCGGGCGGGTGCGTCGGGTGCTCGTGCTCGGGCGTCCCACGCTGTCGCGCCCGGTGACGTCCCTGCTCGCGCGCGACGACGTCGAGGTGGTCGTCGTCGCGCCGCGCGGCGCCGACTGGCCGGACGCCTCGCGATCCGCGGCGCAGGTGCTCGTCGAGGTGCCCGCGCGGCTCCTCGGCGGGCCGTCGGGCGACGGGCGCCCCGTCTCGGGTCCCTGGCTCGACGCGTGGGTGGCGGCCGGCTCGGCGGCACTCGCCGCGATCGACGACGTCCTCGACCCCGAGGTCCTCGCGGCGCCGTCCCGCGCCGGCACCCGCGTGACCGGGCCGCTGCTCGCTCGCGCCGTCGCGCGCGCCACGTCCGAGGGTGACGTGCTCGTCGTCGGCTCGAGCAACCCGGTGCGTGACCTCGACCTCGTCGGGGTGTGGGACGCCCCGCCGCTCGTGCTCGCGAACCGCGGCCTCGCCGGGATCGACGGTACGCTGTCGACCGCGATCGGGGTCGCCCTTGCGCTGCCGACGCGTCGCGTGCGGGCACTCGTCGGGGACCTGACGTTCCTGCACGACGTCGGCGGCCTGCTGCGCGGTTCCCTCGAGGCCCCGGCCGACCTGCAGATCGTCGTGGCCAACGACGACGGCGGGTCTATCTTCGCGACCCTCGAGCACGGCGCCCCCGAGCGTGCGGACGTCTTCGAGCGTGTGTTCGGTACCCCCCACGGTGCCGACCTGTCCGCGCTGTGCGCCGCGTACGGCGTGCGGCACACCCGGGTGGGCGACGTCGACGGGCTCGCCCCCGCGCTCGCCGCACCCGGACCCGGGGTGTCCGTGGTCGAGGTCCGGGTCGACCGTGCCGGTCGCCGCGCGCTGATGGCGCGGATCGCCGAGGCCGTCGACGACGCGGTCGCAGCCCTCTCGCACTGAGCCGTCCGCGGCTGCACGGGCTCGCGGCCGCACCGGGCCGCGGTCGAGCTGCCCGCGATCGATTCGCAGCCGATTCCCAGGAACCCTCAAGACTGCGCACAGCGCCCCCGGGTGTGATGGTGGACAACAAGGAGGGCAGATCACATGAGCACCACACCCGAGGTCCCCGGCCCGGCCGAGCCCGAGCAGAACGCAGCGCCGACCACCGGCAGCACGACACCGGCCGAGCCGGCCGCCGCGTCCGAGCAGCCGGCAGCGCCCGAGCACCCCACCCAACCCTTGCCGCCGGCGCAGGTGACGCAGCCCTTGCCGCCGACGCATCCCACGCATCCCACGCAGCCCTTGCCACCGACGCAGACCACCCAGCCGCTGCCGCCGACGGCCCAGCCGGCCAACCCCTTCGTGCCGCCGCAGCCCGCGCCGGGCGTCGACCCTCGCGCTCAGTACGCGGCGCAGCAGTACGCCGCCGCGCAGCAGCATGCCGCCGCCCAGCACGCGGCCGCCCAGGAGGCAGCCGCCCGGCAGCACGCGGCCGCTGCGCAGCAGCACGCGGCCCGGTCGGGCGCCGACCCGTTCCTCGCGCCGGGCGTCACGCCGGGCCTCACACCGGGCCAGGCGCCCGCTGCGACCGAGCCCGGTGCGGTGCCGACCCAGGGCCGGCGCTCGATCTGGCTGCCGATCACGGCGGCTGCCGCGGGTGCGGCCCTGATCGCCAGCTTCGGCACGGCCGCGCTGACCGGCGCGTTCAACGACGGCACCACGAGCGTGACGCCGTCGTCGATCGCGACCATCGGGCAGAGCACCAACGAGTCCGTCCCCGTGGCGGGCTCCACGTCCGACAACCCCGACTGGCAGAAGGTCGCCGCGGCCGTGCAGGCCTCGGTCGTCGCGATCGAGGTCACGACGACGAGCGGGAGCGCGCAGGGCTCCGGCGTCATCCTCGACAAGACCGGCAACATCATCACGAACAACCACGTGGTCGAGGGCGCCCAGGGCGACGTCTCGGTGACGCTCACCGACGGGCGCGTGTTCAAGGCCACCATCGTGGGCACCGACGCGACGACGGACCTCGCGGTGATCAAGCTCACGGACGCCCCGACCGACCTGTCGCCCGCGGCACTCGGTGACTCGAGCACCATCGTGGTCGGCCAGCCCGTCATGGCGGTCGGCAACCCGCTCGGTCTGGCGAACACGGTCACGACGGGCATCGTCTCGGCCGTGGACCGCCCGGTGTCGACGTCGACCACGGGCTCGAGCTCGGACGCGGTCGTGACGAACGCGATCCAGATCGACGCGGCGGTCAACCCGGGCAACTCCGGTGGCCCGCTGTTCGACGCGGAGGGCAGGGTCGTCGGGATCACGTCGTCGATCGCGACGCTGTCGAGCTCGTCGGGCTCGATCGGTCTCGGCTTCGCGATCCCGGTGAACCTCGTCAAGAACATCGCGACGCAGCTCGTCGACTCGGGCTCCGCCGAGCACGCCTTCCTGGGCGTCTCGCTCAGTGACGGCACGGCGACGGTGGACAACACGACCCGTCTCGGCGCGGTCGTCCAGGAGGTCACGGCCGGCTCGCCCGCGGCGAACGCCAGCATGCAGGCCAAGGACGTGATCGTCGCGATCGACGGCAAGCCTGTCGGCGGGGCCGAGTCTCTGACGGCCTACGTCCGGGGCATGGCGTCCGGTGCACAGGCGATGCTGACCGTGGTTCGCGACGGCAAGGCGATCGACGTCAAGGTCACCCTGGCGACGAAGGCCGCGACCACGCCGAGCTCGGACTCGACCACCCCGACGGACCCGCGGCAGATGACCCCGGACCAGCTCTACAAGTGGTACCAGGAGCAGCAGCAGGGCCAGGGCGGTACCGGCCAGGGCTGACGCAGACGCCCGGGCCGGGTGTCCTCCCTTCGCCCCCCGGGAGACGGTCGATGCGGATCCCCCACCCGCGTCCCGTCACAGGAACGGCCGGCACCCTGGGGTGCCGGCCGTTCCTTCGTTCGTCGCCCCGACGTGCGCGCCTCCGGGCGCGCGGGAGCGGGTGACGAGCTGCGGCGTCAGTCGGACGCGAGCGCGTCGCGCATGGGGATGAGCTTGGCCTCGGACTCCGCGAGCTCGGCGGCCGGGTCGGACGCGGCGACGATGCCGCACCCGGCGAACAGCCGGATGCGCCGAGGGTCGTCGGGGTCCACCTGCGCGGAGCGCAGCGCGATGCCCCACTCGCCGTCGCCGTCGGCGCCGAACCAGCCGACGGGACCGGCGTAGCGCGCGCGGTCCATGCCCTCGATCTGGCTGATGAGTTCCCGGGCGGCGGCCGTCGGGGTGCCGCACACGGCGGCCGACGGGTGCAGCGCCGCGGCGAGCGCGAGGCTCGACGGGTGGGTGCTCGGGGTTCCGGCGAGCGCCGCGATGCCGGCTGCGGTGCCGGTGGCGTCTGGGGCCACGCCCGCGAGGACGCCCGTGACGTCCGAGGCGAGGTGCAGGACGTTGGGCAGGTGCAGGACGAACGGCACGTCGGGCACGTTGATCGAGGTGCAGAAGGGTTCGAGGGCGTGGGCGACGGAGGCGACCGCGTACTCGTGCTCCTCGAGGTCCTTCGAGGAGTGCGCGAGGATCGCGGCGCGCGCGACGTCGGCGTTCTCGTCGCCGGTGCGCCGGATGGTCCCGGCGAGCACGCGGGACGTGACGAGCCCCTTCTCGGAGCGCACGAGCAGCTCGGGCGTCGCCCCGAGCATGCCGTCGACCGAGAACGTCCAGCACGACGGGTACTGCTGGGCGAGGCGGCGCAGCGGCCAGCGCACGTCGAGCGGGTCGGCTGTGCGGGCGCAGACGTCGCGTGCGAGCACCACCTTGTCGAGCTCGCCCGCGCGGATCGCCGCGATGCCCTGCCCGACGACGTCGGGCCAGCGGTCCGCCGGGACGTCGCCGTCGCCGTACATGACGGCACCCGGCGAGTGGACGGGCGCTCGGACGCCGACCACGTCCGCGAGCGTGGGCGCCGGGCGCAGGGTCGCACCCGACTCGATGGTCGTGAGCCACACGCGGCCCCCGCGCCGCCCGACGACGACGCGGGGGACGACGACGACGCCGCCCGCCGCGGAGTCCTCGTCGAACGCGAACGAGCCGAACGCAACGGGTCCGGTCCCGGGCAGGCCGACCTCGTCGCGCACGACGCAGTGCGCGAGCACCTCGTGCCAGGCGCGCTCGGCGTCGGCGAAGCGGTCGGGGCCGGTGACGGTGATCCGCAGCGCCTCGCCCCACCCGACGAGACCGTCGCCGCGCCGGACCCACGCGAGCGGGGCGTCGGGGGGCAGCAGGTCGAGCAGGGCGGTCGCGTCGTCGGTGCCGGGACCGGCGCCGACGGTCCGGGGACCGTGGTGGGCGAGGTCGTCGAGCGCGACCGTCCGTACGACCAAGGGATACGGGACGGCATCGGGCGAGGTGCTGGTCATCGTGTGTCAGGGTACGTCCCCCGGACGTACCACCCCTGCCGACCTGAGACGATGGGGTCATGCCCCGCGCCACCCTCGACAAGGACCCCCGCGCCGTCGCCGCCATGTTCGACGCCGTCGCGCGCCGCTACGACGTGACGAACGACGTCATCTCGCTGGGGCAGGACCGCTACTGGCGCCGGGCGACCCTCGCCGCCGTCGGGGCGAAGCAGGGTGAGCAGGTCCTCGACCTCGCCGCGGGCACGGGGACGTCGAGCGAGCCGCTCGCCGACGCGGGCGTGCGCGTCGTGCCGTGCGACCTGTCGTTCGGGATGCTCGAGGTCGGCAAGCGCCGGCGCCCCGACCTGGGGTTCGTCGCCGGTGACGCGACGGCGCTGCCGTTCGCTGACGAGTCGTTCGACGCCGTGACGATCTCCTTCGGCCTGCGCAACGTCGTCGACACCGCGGGTGCGCTCGCCGAGCTGCTGCGCGTGACCCGGCCCGGCGGGCGACTGGTCGTGTGCGAGTTCTCGCGGCCGACCTGGGCGCCGTTCCGGACCGTCTACACCGAGTACCTCATGCGCGCGCTGCCGCCTGTCGCGCGCGCGGTGTCCAAGGAGCCCGACGCGTACGTGTACCTCGCGGAGTCGATCCGCGAGTGGCCGGACCAGCAGGGTCTCGGGCAGCTGATCAAGGCCGCCGGATGGGGTCAGGTCGCATTTCGGAACCTTTCGGGCGGGATCGTGGCGCTGCATCGTGGCGTGCGTCCGGCCTGAGAATCGAGGGCCCGCACCTGCGCCTCCATGAGGCGCGAGGACGGGATGTGAGCAGGGACACGGCTGGTCAGCGATGATGAGGTAAGCCTTCGCAGACACGTCGTGGGACGGTGGTTAGACTCGGCAAGTCGTAGCAGGAATGCCTTCACAAATGGGGAAGTCCGTGGTCAATGCAGGGCACGATGACGCTGATGTCATCGTCGTCGGCGCTGGCCCCGCAGGCTCGAGCGCGGCGTACCACTGCGCGTCGGCCGGCCTGGACGTGCTGCTCCTCGACAAGGCGTCGTTCCCCCGGGACAAGATCTGCGGCGACGGCCTGACGCCCCGCGCGGTCAAGGAGCTCGTCGCGATGGGCGTGCCGCTCCGCGAGAGCGACGGCTGGATCCGCAACAAGGGTCTGCGCGTCGTGGGCGGCGGCCACAGCCTCGAGCTGCCCTGGCCCGAGCTGTCGAGCTACCCGTCCTACGGGCTCGCACGCACGCGCATGAGCCTCGACCACGCGCTGGTCGAGCACGCCCGTGCCGCGGGCGCCAAGCTGCTCGAGCGCACCAACGTCACGGGCCCGGTGCTCGACGAGCGCACGGGTCGCGTCGTCGGCGTCACGGCCCGGCCGGTGGACGACGACGGCCGCAGGAGCGGCGACGAGATCACCTACCGCGCCCCGGTCGTCATCGCCGCGGACGGCGTGTCGGCCCGGCTCGCGACCGGCCTCGGTCTGGCCAAGCGCGACGACCGCCCGATGGGGGTCGCCGTGCGCACGTACTTCCGCACGCCGCGCGACCAGGACCCCTGGATGGAGAGCCACCTCGAGCTGTGGGACGGTGCCCCCGGGCGCTCCAACCTCATGCCCGGGTACGGCTGGATCTTCTCGCTCGGGGACGGCACCGCGAACGTGGGTCTCGGCAGCGTGTCGTCGACGGCCGCCGCGACCAAGGTCGACTACAAGGACCTGTTCGCGAAGTGGATGGCCAACGCGCCCGCCGAGTGGGAGTTCACCCCCGAGAACCAGATCGGGCCGGTGCGCGGCGCCGCGCTGCCCATGGGCTTCAACCGCGGACCGCTCTACGGGCGCGGCCTCATGCTCGCCGGCGACTCGGCCGGCATGGTCAGCCCGTTCAACGGTGAGGGCATCGCGTACGGGCTGCAGGCCGGCCGGTTCGCCGCCGACGCCGTGGTCCAGGCCGCCTCACGCGGGTCGGCCGCGGGTCGCGAGCGCGCGCTCGGGACGTACGCCAGCCGCATGAAGGACGACCTCGGCGGGTACTACACCCTCGGCCGCTACTTCGTGAAGATCATCGAGCACCCGCAGATCATGCGGCTGTGCACGCGGTACGGGCTGCCCCGGCCGCTCCTCATGCGCTTCACGCTCAAGCTGCTCTCGGACTGCTACGAGCCGCGCGGCGGCGACGTGGTCGACCGCGTGATCTCAGGTCTCACCAAGATCGTTCCGGCAGCATGAGCGGCGACTGCGCGACCCTCGACCGCTCGACCTCCGACTGTTCTCCGACCGACCGCAGGACCTCGGCACCGAGGCCCACCCAATCCCTGACCGGGAGGGCTCTGAGATGACCAACCCGTACGTGCCGATCCTGGTGATGATGGGGATCGCCGCTGTGCTCGCCCTCGGTGGCGTCGGCGCGAGCGCGATCCTCGGCCCGCGCCGCTACAACCGCGCCAAGCTGGACGCGTACGAGTGCGGCATCGAGCCGACCCCGCACGCCGTCGGCGGTGGCCGGTTCCCGATCAAGTACTACCTCGTCGCGATGACGTTCATCATCTTCGACATCGAGGTCGTCTTCCTCTATCCGTGGGCCGTGAACTTCACGGAGCTCGCCGTGTTCGGCCTCGTCGCGATGATGGGCTTCCTCGCCATCATCACGGTGCCGTTCGTGTACGAGTGGCGCCGCGGTGGACTCGAGTGGGACTAGGGGTGAGCTGACATGGGCATCGAAGAGGCACCCTCGGGGTTCCTGCTGACGACGGTCGAGGACCTCGTCGGCTACTTCCGCAAGGGCTCGCTGTGGCCGGTGACGTTCGGTCTGGCGTGCTGCGCGATCGAGATGATGGCGACCGGTGCGTCGCGCTACGACATCTCGCGCTTCGGCATGGAGGTCTTCCGCGCGTCGCCGCGCCAGGCGGACCTCATGATCGTCGCGGGGCGCGTGAGCCAGAAGATGGCGCCCGTGGTCCGGCAGGTCTACGACCAGATGCCCGAGCCCAAGTGGGTCCTGTCGATGGGCGTGTGCGCGTCGTCGGGCGGGATGTTCAACAACTACGCGATCGTGCAGGGCGTCGACCACGTCGTGCCGGTCGACATCTACCTGCCCGGCTGTCCGCCGCGCCCCGAGATGCTCATCAACGCGATCCTCGCGCTGCACGAGCAGATCCAGTCCACGCCGCTGGGCGTGAACCGCGAGGAGGCGGCCCGGGCGGCCGAGGCCGCGGCGCTCGCCGCGACGCCGACGTCCCACATGACAGGGCTGCTGCGATGAGCGACGCTCCCCAGGAACTCACGACCGCGGCAGAGCTCGAGGGCGCCGCCGCGGCCGTGTCCGCAGGCGGGCGCGCGCCGCTCGACGTCGTCGACGTCCGCACGGGCCAGTTCGGCGCACCGGGCACGGGCGACACGTCCGGGTATGGCGGCCTCGTGACGACGGTCGTCCTGCCCGGGCCGACCGCCCGGCCGTACGGAGGCTGGTTCGACGAGGTCGTCGACATCCTCGCCGAGGTCCTCGAGGAGTCCGGCACACCGTTCGACGCCGCGATCGAGTCCGTCGTCGTGGACCGCGGCGAGCTCACGCTCAACGTGGCCCGCGAGCACGTCCTGGCGGTCTGCCGGGCGCTGCGGGACGACCAGGACCTGCGCTTCGAGCTGAGCCTCGGCGTCTCCGGCGCGCACTACCCGCACGACTCGGGCCGCGAGCTGCACGCGGTCTACCACCTCGTGTCCATCACGCACAGCCACCGGCTGCGGCTCGAGGTCGCGGTCGCGGACGGCGACGCGCACATCCCGTCGACGGTCGCGGTGTACCCCACCCACGACTGGCACGAGCGCGAGACCTGGGACTTCTTCGGCATCGAGTTCGACGGGCACCCGGCGCTCGCGCGCATCGAGATGCCCGACGACTGGCCGGGCCACCCCCAGCGCAAGGACTACCCCCTCGGGGGCATCCCGGTCGAGTACAAGGGCGCCACCGTGCCGCCCGCGGACCAGCGGAGGTCGTACAAGTGACACCGAGCACCCCCGGCGCACCCCGGTCGACCGGCCACATCGTCGACGAGGACGCCACCGGCATCCCGTCGTTCGAGGCCGCCGGCGGCGACTGGTCCGAGATCGCCGAAGAGGCCCTGCGGCTCGGCGAGGAACGCATCGTCGTCAACATGGGACCGCAGCACCCGTCGACCCACGGCGTCCTGCGGCTCATGCTCGAGATCGACGGTGAGACGGTGACCGAGGCCCGCGCGGGCATCGGGTACCTGCACACCGGCATCGAGAAGAACATGGAGTTCCGCACCTGGACCCAGGGTGTGACGTTCTGCACGCGCATGGACTACGTCGCGCCGATCTCCTCCGAGGCCGCGTACTGCCTGGCCGTCGAGAAGCTGCTCGGCATCACCGACGACATCCCCGAGCGTGCGACGGTCATCCGGGTCCTGATGCTCGAGCTCAACCGGATCGCGTCGCACCTCGTGTGTCTCGCGTCGGGCGGCAACGAGCTCGGCGCGACGACCATCATGACGACCGGCTTCACGGCCCGCGAAGAGGTCCTCAAGATCTTCGAGCTGATCACCGGTCTGCGCATGAACCACGCGTACATCCGCCCCGGCGGCGTCGCGCAGGACATCCCGCCGGGCGCTCTCGACACGATCCGCGAGTCCCTCGTGACGATGAAGCACTACATGCGCCAGCTCGAGGACCTCATGCTGGGCAACCCGATCCTGCAGGGCCGCATGAAGGGCGTCGGCTACCTCAACCTGTCGGGCTGCATGGCGCTCGGCATGACGGGTCCGGTGCTGCGGTCGGCCGGCCTCCCGTACGACGTGCGCAAGTCCGCGCCGTACTGCGGCTACGAGACGTACGACTTCGAGGTCCCCGTCGCCGACACCGGTGACGCGTGGGGCCGGATGATCGTCCGGATCGAGGAGATCTACCAGTCCATGCACATCGTCGAGCAGACGCTCGAGAGGCTCCAGGCGTCAGGCCCGGGCCCGGTCATGGTCGCCGACAGGAAGATCGCGTGGCCGGCACAGCTCGCGATCGGCTCGGACGGCATGGGCAACTCGCTCGACCACATCCGGGAGATCATGGGCACCTCGATGGAGGCCCTGATCCACCACTTCAAGCTCGTCACCGAGGGCTTCCGGGTCCCCGCGGGCCAGGTGTTCCAGAGCGTCGAGGCCCCCCGCGGCGAGCTGGGCGTGCACCTCGTGTCCGACGGTGGCACCAAGCCGTACCGGGCGCACTTCCGTGACCCGTCGTTCAACAACCTGCAGGCCGTGTCGGTCATGTGCGAGGGCGGCCTCCTGGCCGACGTCGTCGTGTCCGTCGCGTCGCTGGACCCTGTTCTGGGAGGGGTGGACCGCTGATGTCCGTCGAGAGCACACCGTCGAGCCGGGGCGCTGCCGTCCGCCGCGGCGCCTATGACGAGGCCACGCGCGCCCGTCTGGAGGCCGATGCCGCGCAGGTCGTCGCGCGCTACCCCGAGGCCCGCTCGGCGCTCCTGCCGCTGCTGCACCTCGTGCAGAGCGAGGACGGGTACGTGAGCCCGGCCGGGATCGCGTTCTGCGCCGAGACGCTGAGCCTGTCGACGGCCGAGGTCTCGGCCGTGGCGACGTTCTACACGCAGTACAAGCGGCGCCCGAACGGCGAGTACACCGTGGGGGTCTGCACCAACACGCTGTGCGCGGTGATGGGCGGCGACGCGATCTGGGAGGAGCTGTCCGACCACCTCGGCGTCGGCAACGACGAGACGACCCCGGACGGCGCGATCACGCTCGAGCGTGTCGAGTGCAACGCTGCGTGCGACTACGCGCCCGTCGTGATGGTCAACTGGGAGTTCTTCGACAACCAGACCCCCGCGAGCGCGGTCGAGACGGTCGACCGGCTGCGCGCTGGTGAGCCGGTCGCGCCGACCCGGGGCGCGGCGAGCGTCTGCTCGTTCAAGGCCATGTCGCGCGTCCTCGCCGGGTTCTCCGACGGTCGCGCCGACGAGGGTGTGGGCGCGGGCGAGGCGACGACGCGCGGCACGGTGCTGGCCCGTGAGCGCGGCTGGACCGCGCCCCCGTTCCCGGCGGCCGACGCGGACCAGCCCTCCGACCAGGTGAAGGGCTCCTGATGACCGAGTCGACGACCCTGACCCCGGTTCTGACGAAGAACTGGGACGCCGACCGTTCCTGGACGCTGGCGACGTACCTGAAGAACGGCGGCTACCGCGGTCTGCGCGCGGCCCTCGCGATGGCTCCCGCCGACGTCGTGACCGCGGTCAGGGACTCCGGGCTGCGGGGCCGTGGCGGTGCGGGGTTCCCGACGGGCATGAAGTGGGGCTTCCTGCCCGCGCCCGACGGCGGCCCGCGCTACCTCGTGATCAACGCGGACGAGTCGGAGCCGGGGACCTGCAAGGACATCCCGCTCATGCTCGCGAGCCCGCAGGAGCTCATCGAGGGCGCGATCATCACGTCGTACGCGATCGGCTGCCACCATGCGTTCATCTACGTGCGCGGCGAGGTCGTGCACGTCTACCGCCGGCTGCTCAACGCGGTCGCCGAGGCCAGGGCCGCCGGGTACGTCGGGGAGAACATCCTCGGCACCGGCTTCGACCTCGAGATCACGGTGCACGCCGGTGCCGGCGCGTACATCTGCGGCGAGGAGACGGCGCTGCTCGACTCGCTCGAAGGCAGGCGCGGTCAGCCGCGCCTGAAGCCGCCGTTCCCTGCAGTCGCTGGTCTGTACGCGCGCCCGACGGTGGTCAACAACGTCGAGTCGATCGCCTCGGTGCCCGCGATCCTCGAGGGCGGCGCGGACTGGTTCAAGTCCATGGGGACCGAGCGCTCGACCGGCCACGGCCTGTTCTCCCTGTCGGGGCACGTCACGCGCCCTGGTCAGTACGAGGCGCCGCTCGGCATCACGCTGCGTGAGCTGCTCGACATGGCAGGCGGGGTCCGCGAGGGTCACGAGCTGAAGTTCTGGACGCCCGGTGGGTCCTCCACGCCGCTCTTCACGGCCGAGCACCTCGACGTGCCGCTCGACTACGAGTCGGTCGGCAAGGCCGGCTCGATGCTCGGCACGCGCGCGCTGCAGATCTTCGACGAGACGACGTCCGTCGTGCGGGCCGTCTCGCGCTGGATCGCGTTCTACAAGCACGAGTCGTGCGGCAAGTGCACGCCGTGCCGCGAGGGCACGTTCTGGCTCGACCAGATCCTCCAGCGCCTCGTCGCCGGCAACGGCACGAGCGAGGACATCGACACGCTGCTCGACCTGTGCGACAACATCCTCGGGCGCGCGTTCTGCGCGCTCGGCGACGGCGCGACGAGCCCGGTCACGTCCGCGATCCAGTACTTCCGCGACGAGTTCGAGGCGGGCACGCACACGCCCGCCGACGTGCTCTTCCCACCGGAGCGAAGCTCGCTGTTCACCTACACCCCGCGCCCCGGCGCCGGGCAGCTCGCGGGGGTACACGCATGACGACCACCACACCGAAGCCCTCGACCGGGATCCTCGCGACCCCGCCGGCGGCAGTGGCCCCGCCGCTCGACCCGGCGAACGCGGTGACGTTCTCGATCGACGACATCGAGATGGCGGTGCCGAAGGGCACGCTCGTCATCCGGGCCGCCGAGCAGCTGGGCATCGCGATCCCGCGGTTCTGCGACCACCCGCTGCTCGCGCCCGTGGGCGCGTGCCGCCAGTGTCTCGTCGAGGTCTGGGCCCCGGGTCGCGACGGCAAGCTCGCGAAGATGCCCAAGCCCCAGCCGTCGTGCACGCTCGAGGCGACGCCCGGGATGCAGGTCAAGACGCAGCTGACCTCCGGCGAGAGCGACAAGGCGCAGCACGGCGTCATGGAGCTGCTCCTCATCAACCACCCGCTCGACTGCCCGGTCTGCGACAAGGGCGGCGAGTGCCCCCTGCAGAACCAGGCGATGAGCAACGGGCGCAGCCAGAGCCGGTTCGTCGACATCAAGCGGACGTTCCCCAAGCCGATCGCGATCTCGACGCAGATCCTGCTCGACCGCGAGCGCTGCATCCTGTGCCAGCGGTGCACGCGGTTCTCCAAGGAGATCGCGGGCGACCCGTTCATCGACCTGCAGAAGCGTGGTGCGAGCCAGCAGATCGGTCGGTTCGACACCGGCATCCTCGGCTTCGCGACCGGCGGGACGCCCGGTGAGGCCACCTTCGCCGAGCTGCCGATCGGGCCGGCCGAGCTCGTCGACGAGTCGGGCGCGCCGTTCGCGTCGTACTTCTCCGGCAACACCGTGCAGATCTGCCCGGTCGGTGCGCTGACGAGTGCCGCGTACCGGTTCCGGTCGCGACCGTTCGACCTCGTGTCGACCCCCGGCATCTCGGAGCACGACTCATCCGGCTCGGCGATCCGCGTGGACCACCGCCGCGGCGTGGTGCTGCGCCGGCTCGCGGGGGAGGACCCCGCGGTCAACGAGGAGTGGATCACCGACAAGGACCGGTTCGCGTTCGCCTGGCAGTCCGCGCCGGACCGCCTGCGGTCCCCGCTCGTGCGCGACGCGGCGACCGGTGAGCTCGTCCCGGCGAGCTGGCCCGAGGCCCTCGAGGTCGCGGCGGCCGGTCTGGCTGCGGCGACCGGCACCGACACGGCGTCGGCCGGTGCGCGCGGCGTCGGGGTGCTCCCCGGTGGCCGCCTCACGATCGAGGACGCCTACGCGTACTCCAAGTTCGCCCGCGTCGCGCTCGGCACCAACGACATCGACCTGCGGTCCCGGCCGCACTCGGCGGAGGAGGAGGCCTTCCTCGCGTCGAGCGTGGCGGGGCGTCCCCTCGACGTGACGTTCGCCGACCTCGAGCGGTCCCCGCGCGTCCTGCTCGTCGCCCTCGAGGCCGAGGAGGAGGCCGGGGTCGCGTTCCTGCGGCTGCGCAAGGGTGTCCTCGCCGGTCGGACGCACGTGACGTCGCTCGCACCGTTCGCGACGCGCGCGCTCGACCGCCTCGACGGCACGCTCCTCGCGGCCGCGCCCGGCACGGAGCCGGAGGTGCTCGACGCGATCGCGACGGACGCCCCCGAGGCCGAGCTGAGCGCGCTGGCGGCCGAGCTCGGGCTCGACGGCGCCCTCGTCCTCGTGGGAGAGCGCCTCGGTGCGATCCCCGGCGGGCTGTCCGCGGTGCGCAGGCTGGCCGACCGCACGGGAGCACGCCTCGCGTGGATCCCGCGGCGTGCGGGCGAGCGTGGCGGCATCGAGGTCGGTGCGCTGCCGAGCCTCCTGCCCGGTGGTCGTCCGGTCGCCCAGGCGGCAGCCCGGGTCGACGTGGCCGCTGTGTGGGGCGTCGACCACCTTCCTGAGGAGCCGGGCCGCTCGGTCTCGGCGATGCTCGAGGCGGCACGGACCGGCTCGCTGGCGGCGCTCGTCGTCGGCGGTGTGGACGTCCGTGACCTCCCCGACCCTGCCGCGGCGCGCGAGGCTCTCGCCGCCGTCGGCTTCCTGGTCTCGCTCGAGGTGCGTCCCTCGGAGGTGACCGACCTGGCGGACGTCGTCCTGCCGGTCGCGCCCCCGGTCGAGAAGCCCGGCACGTACCTCAACTGGGAGGGTCGCCCGCGGCCGTTCCCGCAGGCCCTGACGTCGACCGCGATGTCGGACCACCGCGTCCTCGACGCCCTGGCCGACGCGCTCGGCGTCACGCTCGGGCTGCGCACCCTCGCCCAGGTGCACGACGAGCTCGACGAGCTCGGCGCGTGGGACGGCGAGCGCATCGCGGCCCCGGACGTGTCAGCGGTCGAGCCGCCCGCGATCGCCCCCGGGCACGCGGTCCTGGCGACGTGGCACCAGCTGCTCGACGCCGGTCACCTGCAGGACGGCGAGGTCTTCCTCGCGGGGACGGCCAAGCGTCCGGTCGCGCGGGTCTCGGCGGCCACGGCCGCGGGTGTCGGCGTGGCGGACGGCGGCCTGCTCGAGGTGTCGACCGACGCGGGTACGGTGACGCTGCCGGTCGCCGTGACGGCGATGGGTGACCACATCGTGTGGCTGCCGACCTGCTCGCCCGGCAGCCAGGTCCGCGACTCGCTGCGGTCCGGCCCCGGTGCGCTCGTGCGGCTGGCCGCAGGCACCGACCTGACCGTCGCCACAGACTCGGAGGTGCAGTCATGACGCTGCTCGCTGCTGTCCTCCCCGCGGCATCCGGGGCGCAGTACCCCGTGATCGCCGACTTCAGCCACGACAACGGCTGGATCTGGCTGCTCAAGTCCGTCGCGATCATCGTGTTCCTGCTCACGAGCGTGCTCATCGCCATCTGGTTCGAGCGCAAGGTCGTCGGGCGCATGCAGGTGCGTCCCGGGCCCAACGTGCACGGCCCGTTCGGTCTGCTGCAGTCGCTCGCCGACGCGATGAAGCTCCTGTTCAAGGAGGACATCACCGTCAAGGCGGCTGACAAGCTCGTCTACATCGTCGCGCCGATGATCGCGGTGTTCTGCTCGCTCCTGACGTACGCGGTGATCCCGTTCGGGCCGGCCGTGAGCATGTTCGGGATCGTCACGCCGCTCCAGCTGACCGACTTCCCGGTCGCGATCCTCTACATCCTGGCGTGCGCGTCGGTCGGGGTGTACGGCATCGTGCTCGGCGGCTGGTCCTCGGGCTCGACGTACCCGCTGCTGGGCGCGGTCCGCTCGACCGCGCAGGTCATCTCGTACGAGCTCGCGATGGGCCTGTCGCTCGTCAGCGTGTTCATCATCGCGGGGTCGATGTCGACCTCGCAGATCGTGGGCTCGCAGACGACCGTCTGGTGGTTCCTACCGCTGCTGCCGGCATTCGTCATCTACATCATCTCGATGGTCGGCGAGACGAACCGCCTGCCGTTCGACCTCCCCGAGGCCGAGGGCGAGCTCGTCTCGGGCTACATGACCGAGTACTCCTCGATGAAGTTCGCGTGGTTCTTCCTCGCGGAGTACATCAACATGCTGAACGTCTCGGCGGTCGCCACGACGCTGTTCTTCGGTGGCTGGCGGGCACCGTGGCCGCTGTCGGCGATCAACGACGGAATGTTCAACCTCGGCTGGTGGCCCGCGCTGTGGTTCATCGGCAAGGTGTGGCTGTTCATGTTCCTGTTCGTGTGGATCCGCGGCACGCTGCTGCGCTTCCGGTACGACCAGTTCATGTCGTTCGGCTGGAAGGTGCTCATCCCGGCCTCGCTCGGCTGGGTCGTGTGCGTCTCCGTCGTCCAGGGTGTCCGGCAGTTCTCGGGCCTGGACCTGCGCGCGATCCTGTTCGGGCTCGCCGGCGTGGTGCTCGTGGGCGTCCTCGTGTCGTTCCTCATCCCTGAGAAGAAGCCGCAGCCCGGCCCGGGCGCCGGTGGTCCACCGACGGTGTTCGACCCGTTCGCGGGCGGCTACCCGGTCCCGCCCATGCCCGGCCAGGTTCTTCCCCCGTCCCCCCGCGCGCAGCGCGCGGCCGCCCGGGCCGCCTCGGTGGCGGACCAGACCGAGACCCCGCAGGTCACGCAGGAGGTGCACGGTGGCTGAGTCCTCGAAGGACGTCACGCCTCGCCCGAAGGCAGGAGACGTGGCCGCCCCGATCGCGTACACGTCGCTCATCGAGCCCCGCAAGGGCATCGCCGAGGTGGTCGCGCCGATCGCCGGCTTCGGCGTCACGTTCTCGAACATGTTCCGGCCCGTCGTCACGGAGCAGTACCCGTATGAGCGTGTTCCCACGCAGCCGCGGTACCACGGTCGCCACCAGCTCAACCGGTACGCGGACGGGCTCGAGAAGTGCATCGGCTGCGAGCTGTGCGCGTGGGTGTGCCCCGCGGACGCGATCTACGTCGAGGGCGCCGACAACACGCCCGACGAGCAGTTCTCGCCCGGCGAGCGGTACGGCCGCGTCTACCAGATCAACTACCTGCGCTGCATCTTCTGTGCGCTGTGCATCGAGGCGTGCCCGACGCGCGCGCTGACGATGACCAACGAGTTCGAGCTCGCGGGCCCGACCCGGGCCGGGCTCATCTTCGAGAAGCAGGATCTCCTCGCCCCGATGGGGGACGGGATGATCGCGGCCCCGCACCCGATGGTGCCGGGGACTACGGACACCGACTACTACCGCGGCGCGGTCACGGGCTCGACGCCCGAGCAGGCGGCGTGGGTCGCCGAGCACCGGCCGGACGACACGACGCTCCCCGCGTCATCGAGCCCCGCCTCGACCACCGCATCGACGACCGCAGCGGGGGAGACCCGATGAGCGTCCTCGCGACCGCCGTTCCGGCGGTGCTGACCGGGACCCTGCCGATGTCGCTCACGACCGCGGGGGTGACGACCACCTCGGAGGCCGTCCTGTTCTGGGTGCTCGGCCCGGTGATGGTCCTGGCGGCCCTGGGCCTGCTGTTCGCCCGCAAGGCCGTCCACGCCGCGATGTCGGTCGTCGTCGTGATGATCTCGCTCGCGTTCCTCTACGTCGCGCAGGACGCCCCGTTCCTCGGGGTGGTCCAGGTCGTGGTGTACACGGGCGCGATCATGATGCTGTTCCTCTTCGTCCTCATGCTCGTCGGGGTCGACGCGTCCGACTCGCTCGTCGAGACGATCCGCGGCCAGCGCTGGATCGGGCTGCTCGCGGGTGCGGGCCTCGGCGTCGTCCTCGTCGGCGTGGCCGTGCGGGCGACGTACCCGAAGGCCACCGGCCTGCAGGAGCCCAACGCGGACTCGAACCCGGTGGGCATCGCCCGCATCGTGTTCAGCGACTACCCCTTCGCGCTCGAGGTCGTCGGCGCGCTGCTCGTGATCGCTGCGCTCGGCGCGCTCGTCCTGACGCACCGTCAGCGTCTCGTCCCGCGCATCGGGCAGAAGGAGCGGGCCGACTCCCGCGTCGCGAAGGGCGAGCGCCTCACCCCGCTGCCCGCTCCCGGCGTGTACGCGCGGCACAACGCTATGGACGTGCCCGCGCTCGACCCGCGGGGCAACCCGATCGAGGAGTCCGTCTCGCGCGTGCTGCGCGTTCGCGGCCAGGAGCAGGGCGCGCGCGTCCTCGACACCGCCGTCGGGACGCTCGTCGAGACGCCGCACGAGGTCGCCGCGCCGCCCGGGACGGTCCCGCCGGGTCTGCCGGCCTTCCCGCCGGTCACGCGCACCGATCCCGGCGCGAGTTCCGGCACAGATCACGGCACCGATACCGGCGCGGATACGGAGGAGGGGCTGTGAGCCTGACGAACTACCTCGTGCTCGCCTCGATCCTGTTCACGATCGGCGCGACGACGGTGCTGCTGCGCCGCAACGCGATCATCGTGTTCATGGGCGTCGAGCTCATGCTCAACGCGACGAACCTGCTGCTCGTGACGTTCTCGCGCCTGCACGGCAACCTCACCGGGCAGGTGCTGGCCTTCTTCGTGATGGTCGTCGCCGCCGCTGAGGTCGTCGTCGGCCTGGCGATCATCGTGGCCATCTTCCGAACCCGCCGCTCGGCCTCGGTCGACGACGTCAACCTGTTGAAGAGCTGAGGGCCGCCGCCGTGAGCACCGTGACCACCCTGGCCCTCGTGGGCCAGGACACCATCGCCGCTGCGACGCCGGCCGGAGGCGTCCTCGCTCTGGGCTGGCTCCTCGTCGCGCTTCCCGCCCTCTCAGCCGCCGTGCTGCTGCTCGCGGGCCGACGCTCGGACCGCTGGGGCCACTGGCTCGGCGTGCTTGCGCCCGGCCTGAGCTTCGTCGTCGGCCTCGTCGCGCTCATCGACCTGCTCGGGCGGCCGGCCGCGGAGCGCGTCGTCGACCTGCACCTGTTCTCGTGGATCCCCGCGGCGGCGTTCACGCTCGACGCGGGACTGCGCCTCGACCCGCTGTCGCTCACGTTCGTGCTGCTCGTGACGTTCGTCGGCACGCTCATCCACGTCTACTCCGTGGCGTACATGGAGGAGGACGTCGACCGTCGCCGGTTCTTCGCGTACCTCAACCTGTTCGTCGCGGCGATGCTCCTGCTGGTCCTCGCGGACAGCTACCTGCTGCTGTTCGTCGGGTGGGAGGGTGTCGGCCTCGCGTCGTACCTGCTCATCGGCTTCTGGAACCACAAGACGCCCAACGCGGTCGCGGCCAAGAAGGCCTTCATCGCGAACCGCGTCGGTGACATCGGGCTGCTCGTCGCGATGATGATCATGTTCGCGACGTTCGGTGCCGTCGACTTCACGTCGGTGCACGCGGGGGTCTCGGGGGCGAGCCAGGGCACGCTCACCGCGCTCGGCCTGATGCTGCTGCTCGCCGCGTGCGGCAAGTCGGCGCAGTTCCCGCTGCAGTCGTGGCTCGGGGACGCGATGGCCGGCCCGACGCCGGTGTCGGCCCTGATCCACGCGGCGACCATGGTCACCGCGGGCGTCTACCTCATCGTCCGCTCGGCCCCGATCTTCGACGCGACGCCGGACGCCCGGCTCGTCGTGGCGATCGTCGGCGCGATCACGCTGCTGTTCGGTGCGGTCGTCGGTGCCGCGAAGGACGACATCAAGAAGGTGCTGGCCGCGTCGACGATGTCGCAGATCGGCTACATGATGCTCGCCGCGGGCCTCGGCCCGATCGGGTACGCGTTCGCGATCTTCCACCTCGTGACGCACGGCTTCTTCAAGGCCGGCATGTTCCTCGGCGCGGGGTCCGTCATGCACGGCATGGACGACCAGGTCGACATGCGCCGCTTCGGCGGCCTCGCGCGGTACATGAAGATCACGTGGATCACGTTCATGGCCGGCTGGCTCGCGATCCTCGGCATCCCGCCGTTCTCCGGGTACTGGAGCAAGGACAAGATCATCGAGGCGGCGTTCATGCCGGTCGACGGGTCGCCGTGGCGCGCGTGGGTCTTCGGCCTCGTCGCGCTCGTCGGCGCCGGACTGACCGCCTTCTACATGTCGCGCCTGTTCTTCATGACGTTCGAGGGCGAGAAGCGGTGGAGCGCGCGGCTCGACGGCAGCAAGCAGCACCCGCACGAGGCGCCCAAGCTCATGACGGTCCCGATGATCGTGCTGGCCGTCGGGTCGGTCGCGATCGGCTTCGTCCTCCAGCTCGGCGGCGGCCTGACCGGCTGGCTCGAGCCGGTCACGGGTCATGTCGACCACGAGGGCTCGCCGGTGCTGCCGGTCTGGCTGCTCGTCACCCTGACGCTCGTGCTGGTCATCGCCGGCGTCGTGCTGGCCTGGCGCCAGTACGCGACGGCTCTGGTGCCGATCACGCCGCCGCGGGCCTCGGTGCTCACGCGCGCCGCCCGCGTGGACCTCTACCAGGACGAGGTCAACGACGCGCTGCTCGTCGAGCCGGGTCAGCACCTGACCCGGTCGCTCGTCTACGGCGACGCCCAGGTCGTCGACGGCGCGTTCGCCGGGCTCGCGAAGCTGACGGTGGGCCTCGGCAGCGTCGTGCGCAAGTTCCAGACGGGCTATGCCCGCACCTACGCCGCAACGATGCTCGTGGGCGTTGTCGTCCTCGCCGTCATCGTCCTGGCACCGCGGATCTGAGGGAGAGCACCGACCGATGACATCCTCCGGATTCCCCTGGCTCACAGCGCTGATCGTGCTGCCGCTCCTGGGCGCGGCCACGGTGTGGGCGCTGCCGAGGTCGCAGCGACGGATCGTGCGGCACGTGGCCTTCGCGTTCTCGATCGTCGAGCTCGCGCTCGCCGTCGGTGCGCTGCTCGCGTTCGACACGTCCGCGTCGGGCACCCACCAGCTCAGCGAGACCCACGCGTGGATCTCGTCGTTCGGGGTCAGCTACGCCGTGGGCGTCGATGGCGTCGGGCTCGCGCTCGTCCTGCTGTCGGTCGTGCTGGTGCCGCTCGTCATCCTCGCCGCCTGGCGCGAGCAGGACGGCGACCTCGACCGGCTGCGGCACTACGTCGCGCTGGTCCTGCTCCTCGAGGTCTTCATGGTGGCGGTGTTCGCCGCCCGCGACGTGTTCCTGTTCTACGTGCTGTTCGAGGCGATGCTCATCCCGGTGTACTTCATGATCGGGGTCTTCGGCGGGGTGCACCGGCGCTACGCGGCCGTGAAGTTCCTGCTGTTCTCGCTCGCGGGCGGGCTCATCATGCTGGTCGGCGTCATCGCGCTGTACCTGCAGGGACCGGGCGGCCCGCAGGGCTTCCTCATCGACAACCTCGTCGGTGCGGACATCCCGGTGACGACGGGACGGTGGCTGTTCGCGGCGTTCTTCATCGCGTTCGCGATCAAGGCCCCGATGTTCCCGGTGCACACGTGGCTGCCCGACGCCGCCGAGAACGCGCCCGCGGGCACGTCGGTGCTGCTGGTCGGCGTGCTCGACAAGGTCGGCACCTTCGGGATGCTGACGCTGTGCCTCCCGCTGTTCCCCGAGGCCTCGCGCTGGGCCGCGCCCGCCGTGATCGTGCTCGCCGTCATCTCGATCCTGTACGGCGGTCTGCTGGCGATCGGCCAGAAGGACCTCATGCGCCTCATCGCCTACACGTCGGTGTCGCACTTCGGGGTCATCGTGCTGGGGATCTTCGCCTTCACGTCGGTGAGCGTCGCCGGCTCGTCGTTCTACATGGTCAACCACGGGCTCTCGACGGGCGGGCTGTTCCTGCTCGCGGGGTACCTCGTGCGCCGCCGCGGCTCCCAGCAGATCGCTGACTTCGGCGGGCTGCAGAAGGTCACGCCGGTGCTCGCCGGCCTGTTCCTGACCGTGGGTCTCTCGGCGCTGTCGCTCCCCGGGATGTCGACGTTCGTCAGCGAGTACCTCGTCCTCATCGGGACGTACGCACGTCACCGACCGGCTGCGGTCGCCGCGGTCGTCGTGGTGATCCTCGCGGCGCTGTACATCCTGCTGACCTACCAGCGGATCTTCACCGGCCCGGTCCGCACCGGGCTCGAGACCACGCCCGACCTGTCCACCCGCGAGAAGTGGGCCGTCGCGCCCCTCGTCGCGATCATGCTCGTGCTCGGCTTCTACCCGGCACCCGCGCTCGATCTCGTGCGCGAGCCCGCGAAGGTCACGCTCGAGCTCATCGGTGTGCAGGACGTGCCCGCCGTCGCGGCCCAGAACGCCGCGGCGACCGAGGGGAGCAACAAGTGACCGGGTCCTTCACCGCGCCTGACATCGCGTGGGCGCAGCTCACGCCGGTGCTCCTGGTGCTCGGGGCCGCCGTCGTCGGCGTGCTCGTCGAGGCGTTCGCGCCCGCGCGGCTGCGCCGACCGCTGCAGCTCACGCTCTCGCTCCTCGCGACGGCGGGTGCGCTCGTCGCGGTCGCCGCGCTGTGGAACGGGGTGCGGGCGAACGGCGGGACCGTCGTCCTCGGCGGCTCGCTCATCGTCGACGGCCCGACGCTCGTCCTCCAGGGCACGATCGCGCTGCTCGCGCTGCTGTCGATCCTCGTGATGGCCGACCGCACAGAGACGGGCGAGGACGCGTTCGCGCCCCAGGCCGCCGCGGTCCCCGGGTCGGACTACGAGGAGGTCGCGCGGCGCAAGGGCCTGAGCCAGACCGAGGTCTACCCGCTCGTGCTCTTCGCGACGGGCGGGATGCTGATCTTCCCCGCGACGGGCGACCTGCTGACGCTGTTCGTCGCGCTCGAGGTGCTCTCGCTGCCGCTCTACCTGCTCTCGGGGCTCGCGCGCCGTCGCCGCCTGCTGAGCCAGGAGGCGTCGATGAAGTACTTCCTCCTCGGCGCGTTCGCCTCGGCGATCCTCCTGTTCGGCATCGCGTTGCTGTACGGCTTCGCCGGGTCGATCCGTTACGCGGACATCGCTGCGGCGACGCACGCGGTCGTCGGTCTCGACGGTCTGCTGCTCGCGGGCGCGCTGATGGTCCTGGTCGGGCTGCTGTTCAAGGTCGGCGCCGTCCCGTTCCACGCGTGGACGCCCGACGTCTACCAGGGCGCACCGACCCCGATCACGGGCTTCATGGCCGCGTGCACCAAGGTCGCGGCGTTCGGCGCCCTGCTGCGCATGGTCTACGTCGTCCTGCCCGACCTCAAGTGGGACCTCGCCCCGGCGCTGTGGGCCGTCGCGATCCTCACGATCGTCGTCGGGACGGTCGCCGGTCTGCTGCAGACCGACATCAAGCGCATGCTCGCGTACTCCTCGATCGCGCACGCGGGCTTCGTGCTCACGGGCGTCATCGCGCTGAACACGCAGGGTGTGTCGTCGGTCCTGTTCTACCTGCTCGCGTACGGCGCGGCGACGGTCGGTGCGTTCGGCATCGTCTCGCTCGTCCGTGAGCGCAGCGCCGTCGCCGTGCAGGTCGGCGCGCCTGTCGCCGTGGGTGTCGGTGCGTCGGGCTCAGCGTCCGACGTCGAGGAGTCGACGGACCTCGCGGCGCAGGGGTCGGTCCTCGGAGAGGCGACCCAGGTGTCCCAGTGGGCCGGTCTCGGCCGCACCCACCCCGTGCTCGCGGTGACCTTCACCCTGTTCCTCCTGTCGTTCACGGGCATCCCGCTGACGGCCGGCTTCACGGGGAAGTTCGCGGTGTTCTCCGCGGCGGTCGCCGGTGGAGCGACGGGGCTCGCGATCGTCGGTGTGCTGGCGTCGGCAGCCGCCGCGTTCTTCTACGTGCGCATCATCGTCCTGATGTTCTTCACGCCCCCCGCCGACGCGGACACCGACGGCACCGTCGCGGCCGGCTCGAGCAGCCAGCCCACGACGACCGTCGTCACGTCCGAGGGCTTCGCGGTCGTCGCGATCGCGATCTGTGCCGTCCTGACGGTGCTGCTCGGCGTCGTCCCGGGGCCGGTTCTCGATCTCGTGACCGAGGCAGCTAAGTTCATCCCGTGACCTCCGCCGACTCGCTCCCGCTGGCCGACCCGGTGCTGGCCGACCTGCTGACGGGTCGTCTCGCCCTGGTCGAAGAGCGTCTGCGCGACGCCGTGACGCAGGCGGACACCCTCGTGGACGACGCGTCCCGGCACCTCGTCAACGCGGGTGGCAAGCGCCTGCGACCCCTGCTCACGCTCCTCGCGGCCGAGCTGGGCGACGGATCGCGTCGCGAGGCGATCGACGCGGCCGTCGTGGTCGAGCTGACGCATCTCGCGTCGCTGTACCACGACGACGTCATGGACTCCGCGCCGCTGCGCCGCGGTGCACCGGCCGCGCACGAGGTGTGGGGCAACCAGGTGGCGATCCTCACGGGCGACCTGCTGTTCGCCCGGGCGTCACTGACGGTTGCCGGGCTCGGGCCGGAGGCCGTGCGGATCCAGGCGTCGACGTTCGAGCGCCTGTGCCTCGGTCAGCTCCACGAGACGATCGGGCCTCGCCCCGGTGAGGACCCCATCGCGCACTACCGCCAGGTGCTCGCGGACAAGACGGCGTCGCTCATCGCCACGTCGGCCCGGCTGGGTGCGATGTTCGCCGGCTGCGCTCCGGACGTGGTGTCGACGGTCATGCGCTTCGGGGAGAAGATCGGCGTCGCGTTCCAGCTGGCCGACGACGTCATCGACCTGACCTCCGACGGCACGACGACGGGCAAGACGCCCGGCACGGACCTGCGTGAGCATGTCCCCACGATGCCCGTCCTGCTGCTCCGCGAGCTCGCGGCCGGGCCGTCGGGGACCGCCGCCGACCGGGACCTGGTCACGCTGCTCGACTCCGACCTGTCGAGCGACCCCGCGCTCGCGCAGGCCGTGGCTGCCCTGAGGCGGCACGACGTGGTGGAGCGCACCCGCCAGCAGGCGACCGCGCTCGCGCACGAGGCGGTCGCCGAGCTGGACCCGCTGCCTGACGGCGCGGCGAAGGACGCGCTGGTGTCGTTCGCTGCCACGCTGGTCGACCGCGCATCCTGACGGTGCCCACCGAACTGCGGCACGCTGCGGCGCGCACCCCTGAGCGAACCGGCGCGAGCAGTCGGCGCGCGAGCGGGCAGGCGCACCGATGACGGCGACGGTGGCGGGGGTCAGCTGGGGCGTCGCGACGGACCGCGGGACGCGGCGGCAGGTCAACGAGGACAGCTTCCTCGCGCGGTTCCCGGTGTTCGTGGTCGCCGACGGCATGGGTGGCCACGAGTCGGGGGAGGTGGCGAGCGCGTACACGATCGAGGCGCTGCGCGGGCTGCTCGACGAGCCGACCCTGACGCCCCAGATCGTCACGACCCACCTGCGGCGAGCCGTCGCGCGCATCCGCTCGATCCCGACCGGGTCGGGTCCGCCGCCCGGGACGACCCTCACAGGAGCGCTCGTCGTGCGGGGGCCGGCCGGTCCGTCGTGGCTGGTCGTCAACGTCGGCGACTCCCGCACCTACCGCCTCTCGGGCGGCGAGCTCGCCCAGGTGAGCATCGACCACTCCGAGGTCGCGGAGCTGGTCGCGCGCGGGCTCCTGACGGCCGAGGAGGCGGCGCGCCACCCGCACCGCCACGTCGTGACCCGGGTGCTCGGCGGCGGTGGCGGCGACGATCCCGAGCCGGACTTCTTCCCGTTGGACTTCGTCGCGGGCGACCGGGTCCTCGTGTGCTCGGACGGCCTCACGGGCGAGGTCGACGACGCGCACATCACCGAGATCCTCCGCACGCACCCCGACCCCCAGGACGCTGCCGACCACCTCGTCGCGGCGGCGCTCGTCGCGGGCGGACGCGACAACGTGACGGTGATCGTCGTGGACGCCCCCGCCGGCTGACCGCCGTGCGTGCCGTCGGGGCGTGTCCGCATGGTGGTGGTCTCTCCGGGATGCCGCGGCTCGTCGCCGTAGACTGGCGTCAGCACCCCTGTGCCTGGCAGTCCCGCCAGATCGGCAGATCGACTGGTCCGCAGATCGATCCGAGCTGTCAGGGTCTCTCCGACCCGCTTCCTCGACCCGGAAGGTCCCGCGTCCCGTGAGCACGAACCGCAAGCTGCGTGTGGCGATCGTCGGCGCCGGCCCCGCCGGCATCTACGCAGCCGACATCCTGTCGAAGACAGGCATCGACGTCAGCATCGACCTCTTCGAGCGCCTCCCCGCGCCGTTCGGCCTCGTGCGCTACGGCGTGGCACCGGACCACCCGCGCATCAAGCAGATCATCGTGGCGCTCCACAAGGTGCTCGAGCGCGGCGACATCCGCCTGCTCGCCAACGTGGACTACGGCGTCGACGTCAAGCTCGAGGACCTGCGCCAGTTCTACGACGCCGTGATCTTCTCGACGGGCTCGATCCGCGACGCCGCCCTGTCGATCCCGGGCATCGACCTCGAAGGCTCCTACGGTGCGGCCGACTTCGTCTCCTGGTACGACGGGCACCCCGACGTCCCGCGGACGTGGCCGTTGCACGCCAAGGAGGTCGCGGTGCTCGGGGCGGGGAACGTCGCGCTCGACGTCGCCCGCATCCTCGCCAAGCACGCCGACGACCTGCTGCCGACCGAGATCCCGGCCAACGTCTACGAGACCCTCAAGGCCTCTCCCGTCACCGACGTCCACCTCTTCGCCCGTCGTGGGCCGGCGCAGGTCAAGTTCTCGCCGCTCGAGCTGCGCGAGCTGGGCCACGTGCCCGACGTCGACGTCATCGTCTACCCGGAGGACTTCGAGTTCGACGAGGGCTCGATGGCCGCGATCCACTCCTCGAACCAGACGAAGCAGGTCGTCAAGACGCTCACGGACTGGACGCTCAAGGAGCCCGAGGAGCTGACCGCCCCCCGTCGCATCCACCTGCACTTCCTCCACAAGCCGGTCGAGGTGCTGGGCGAGGACGGCCGGGTCGTGGGCCTGCGCACCGAGCGAACGGTCCTTCGGGGCGACGGCAACGTCGCGGGCACGGGTGAGCTGCACGACTGGCCGGTGCAGGCCGTGTACCGCGCGGTCGGCTACTTCGGCTCGCCGCTCGTGGACATCCCGTTCGACGACGCCGCCGGTGTCATCCCCAACGAGGAGGGGCGCGTTCTCGACGCCGACGGCACGCCGCTCCCCGGCGTCTACACGACCGGGTGGATCAAGCGGGGGCCCGTCGGGCTGATCGGGCACACCAAGTCCGACGCGACCGAGACCATCCGGCACCTCACCGAGGACGTCGGCGACGCGCAGGACGCCGCGAACCCGTTCTTCACGGCCGCAGACCGCGACCCGCACGCGGTCCTGGACCACCTGACGGCGCGGGGCGTCGAGGTCATCCAGTGGTCCGACTGGGAGGTCCTGGACGCCCACGAGCGCTCGCTCGGGGAGCCCGAGGGGCGCGAGCGCATCAAGGTCGTCCCGCGCGAGGACATGGTGGCCGTCTCGCTCGGGCGCCCGCTCACAGAGGACCCTCAGGCCTGAGAGGGAACGCTCCGGGGCCGACGCGCGTTGTCGAAGTCAGACGCCCCGCATCCGCGCGGGCCACGGTTCGCAAGGAGCGGGACGTTCCCATGGGGCACCGTCATTTCAACGGACTGAAGACCGCAGCACTGTTCGGCGTGCTGTGGGTCGTGCTGCTGGCGCTCGGCGCCTCGGTCGGGCGGGGCCGGTACATCTTCCTGTTCGCCGGTCTCGGCGTCGTCATGACCGCCTACAGCTACTGGAACTCGGACAAGATCGCGATCCGGGCGATGCACGCGGTGCCGGTGAGCGAGCTCGAGCAGCCCGGCATGTACCGGATCGTGCGTGAGCTCTCGACGGCCGCACGCCAGCCGATGCCGCGGTTGTTCGTGTCGCCGACGGCCGCCCCGAACGCGTTCGCGACGGGCCGCAACCCGCGCAACGCCGCCGTGTGCTGCACCGAGGGCATCCTTGCGCTGCTCGACGAGCGCGAGCTGCGTGGGGTGCTCGGCCACGAGCTCACGCACGTCTACAACCGGGACATCCTCACGTCGTCGGTCGCGGCGGCGGTGGCCGGCGTCATCACCTCGATCGCGCAGTTCCTCATGTTCTTCGGCGGTGGCGACCGTGACCGCAGCAGCAACCCGATCGCGGGCATCGCGATGGCGCTCCTGGCACCGCTCGCCGCCACGATGATCCAGCTCGCGATCAGCCGCACGCGCGAGTACGACGCGGACGAGGACGGTGCGCGCCTCACGGGCGACCCGCTGGCTCTCGCCTCGGCGCTGCGCAAGCTCGAGCGCGGCACGCAGGTCGCCCCGCTGCCACGGGACCAGAAGCTCGTCGACGTGTCGCACCTCATGATCGCCAACCCGTTCAAGGCGACCGGGGTCGCGCGGCTCTTCGCGACGCACCCGCCGATGGCCGACCGCATCGACCGCCTCCAGCGCATGGCGGGTCTGCCCCCGTACTGATCCGCAGTCCTCCTGGTGAGCACGCGTACCGGGACAACCCGGACGCACGCTAGCGTGCCGCCATCGGTGGGCGACGAGGGGCGGGCGAACGCGTGGTCGGAGCAGTCGAAGCACAGGTGGACGGGCCGCACGACCGCCCGGTGATCGTCGTCGGTGGGGGAGCCATGGGCTCGGCCGCGGCGTGGGCGCTCGCGCGCAGGGGCGTGCCGACGACGCTCCTCGAGCAGTTCGGCCCGGGGCACGTGCGTGGCGCCTCGCACGGTGCCGGGCGCATCTTCCGGCTCGGGTACGCCGACGTCGGGCACGTGCGGCTCGCCCAGTTCGCCCACCGGTGGTGGGACGTGCTCCAGGAGGAGTCGGGCGAGCGGCTGCTGACCCTCAACGGCTGCGTCGACCACGGACCCGTCCGCGCGCTGCGGGGCCTCGTCGAGGCGCTGCTCGTGTGCGGGGTCCCCTTCGAGTACCTGACGGGTCCCGAGGCGGAGGGTCGCTGGCCCGGGATGCGGTTCGACGACCGCGTCGTCGTGCAGAAGGTCGCGGGGCGCGTGCACGCCGACCGGACCGTCGCGGCGCTCCAGGCGCAGGCAGCCCGGCACGGAGCCGAGGTGCGTCACCACGTGCGGGTGACGGGGATCGAGGTGGCGGCCGACGGCGGCGCCGTGGTGCACGTCGTCGACGAGGGGCCGGACTCCGGGGGAGTCGTGAGTGAGCTCCGGGCGAGCGCGGTCGTGGTGACGACCGGCGCCTGGACGGCGGGGATGCTCGCGGGCGTGCCCGGGTTCGACGTGCTGCCCTCGCTCGTCGTGACCCAGGAGCAGCCCGCGCACTTCCCGCTGCGCGACCCGGCGCTCGTCGCCGGTGACGCGTGGCCCAGCTTCATCCACCACGTCGACCCCGCCGCGCACGCCGAGGCCCGCCTGCCGGACGCGCCCGACGGCGGGTACCCCCTGAGCGGCACGTACGGCCACCACACGCCCGGCGAGGGCGTGAAGGTGGGTCACCACGGCACCGGCCCGGTCGTCGACCCCGACACCCGGGACTTCATGGCCGAGCCCGGTCGTCTCGCCGAGCTGCGCGCCTACGTGCGGGAGTGGTTCGCGGGCCTCGACGCCGACGCGCCTGCGCCGATCAGCTGCACCTACACGACGACCCCCGACGAACGGTTCCTGCTCGACCGCGTCGGCCCGGTCGTGATCGGGGCGGGCTTCTCGGGCCACGGCTTCACGTTCACGCCCGGCATCGGCCAGGTGCTCGCCGACCTGGCGACCGGGCTGCGCCCCGAGGTGCCGGGCGTGGATCTCGACGCGTTCGCGCTCGCCCGGTTCACCGTCGGGGCAGTAGCGCCCGAGCCGGTCGAGGTCTAGCGGTAGTTCGTGAACTGCAGGGCGGCGTCGAGGTCGGCACCCTTGAGCAGCGCGATGACCTCCTGGAGGTCGTCGCGGCTCTTCGCCGAGATGCGCACCTCGTCCCCCGTGATGGTCGACTTGACGCCCTTGGGGCCCTCGTCGCGCACGAGCTTGCCGATCTTCTTGGCGACCTCGCTGCTCAGGCCCTCCTTGAGCGACGCCTCGAGGCGGAACTCCTTGCCGGAGGGGCGCGGCTTGCCGTCGCCGGTGTCGAGCGACTTCAGCGAGATCCCACGGTGGATGAGCCTGCCCTGCAGGACGTCGAGGATCGCCAGCACGCGCTCCTCGGAGTTCGCGACCATGAGGATCTTCTCGCCGCTCCAGCCGAGCGACGCGCCGATGTTCTTGAAGTCGTACCGCTGCGCGACCTCCTTGGCGGCCTGGTTGAGCGCGTTGTCGACCTCTTGACGGTCGACCTTGCTGACGACGTCGAACGACGCTTCGCTCGCCATGGTGTCCTCCCTGTCGAGCCGCACGGGGCGGGTCGGGTCGTGATCCTGAACGTCTACGTGACGGGATGCTGCGCGAGCACCCCGCTGGACTTGCTATCCTTCCACCCGCACGCCGTGCGCGGTGTGCGCAGGTGTGAGAGCTCGTGACATGCCTGCGTGAGACAACTGCACACGACCCTGGCGGGTTACCCGAGTGGCCAAAGGGGGCTGACTGTAAATCAGCTGGCAACGCCTACGGGGGTTCGAATCCCTCACCCGCCACAGAACGAACGGGGCGTCCTCTCGATGAGAGGGCGCCCCGTTCGCTGTCGGGTCCCACGGCTTCGCGTCGTACCCGGCGGCCTTGAGCTCGTCGACCGCCGGCTGGAGCTCGGCGTCGACGCCGGCCTTGGCGTCGGCGGGCAGGGCCATCGCGGCTGGCCAGGACGGGCCGGTGTCGACGGCGGCGTCCTTCGGCGACGTGCACGCGCTGGTCAGCGCGACGGCGAGCAGGAGGGCGAGGGTGACGGTCTCCACTCACGACGGCCGGCGGTAGCCGGGCTTGCGGACCTCGTCGGCGATCTGCTGCGCCTGGGTCGAGATGAGGCGCTTGTAGAACCAGAGGGCTCGCTCGACGTCGCGGTCGGGGTCGACACCGTCACGTGCGGCGAGCCAGTCCTTCTTGGCAGCGCGCACGTCGGCGTCGGTGATCTCCACGCGGAGCGCGTCGTCGATGGGCACCCGCGTACTCTTCCGTACGTTGATGTCCAGTTCACAGCGTTGGCGGACGAGTTCACCCGGCCGGTGCAGCGGATCGCGCGAACGTCACCCACCTGGCCCGCGACGCGTCTCACGATGCGGCTGGCGAGCGCCCTGCGGGCCCCGGCGGAAGGCGGATCTGGGCGGGTTCGGTCCGGTCCAGGGGGCCGATTTCGCTGGCGCGCCTGCGGCCGTGTAATCTTGCTCGCGCTGCCCCGATAGCTCAGTCGGCAGAGCGTCTCCATGGTAAGGAGAAGGTCAAGGGTTCGATTCCCTTTCGGGGCTCTGTTGGTGTGTCGGGGGTTCGTGTCACGGCTCGTCCGTGGGCGGCCCCTGCGCATCGATACAAGGCGGGGTAGCTCAGGTGGTTAGAGCACACGGCTCATAATCGTGGTGTCGCGGGTTCGAGTCCCGCTCCCGCTACCGCCACAGGACAGATCCGCGCGTCGGCCGGCGCGCGCAGACCGGTACGTTGCGCTTCGGCGCGAGAGGTGACAAGACCATGGCAAGCAAGAGCACGGACGTCCGCCCCAAGATCACGCTGGCCTGCACGGAGTGCAAGGAGCGGAACTACATCACGAAGAAGAACCGCCGGAACGACCCCGACCGCCTCGAGCTGTCGAAGTTCTGCCCGCGCGACAAGCGCCACACGCTGCACCGCGAGACCCGCTGACCTGAGCCCGGCAGCTCAGGCCGTGCGGGTCAACGCTGAGTACGCGGGGCGCGAGTACCCGCCGAACGCCGCCTACGAGGTCGGCCGCGAGAAGATCCGCGAGTTCGCCCAGGCCGTCGGTGCGACTCATCCGGCGCACCTGGATCCGGACGCCGCGCGTGCGCTCGGCTACCCCGACGTCATCGCACCTCCGACGTTCGCGGTGGTCGTCGCCCAGCGCGCCGAGGCGCAGCTGCTCGAGGACCCCGATGCGGGGATCGACTTCAGCCGCGTCGTGCACGCCGACGAGCGGTTCACGCACCACCGCCCGATCCACGCGGGCGATCGTCTCGTGACGGTCCTCCACGTCGACTCGATCACGGAGCGGGCCGGCCTCGCCATGGTCACCACCCGCGCCGAGATCGTCGCGGACGACGGCGCCCCGGTCGCGACCGTCGTCTCGACCCTCGCGGTGCGGGGGGACGTCGCATGACACAGCCCCGGCCCACCATCGCGCAGCTCGCCGTCGGCGACGAGGTCGTCCGCCGTCAGATCACCGTCGACCGCGCGCGGCTCGTGCGCTACGCGGGCGCGAGCGGTGACTTCAACCCGATCCACTGGAACGAGCGCGTCGCCCTCGAGGTCGGCCTGCCGGGGGTCATCGCGCACGGCATGTGGACCATGGGTGCCGTCTCGTCGGTCGTCGCCGACTGGGCGGGCGACCCGGGCGCCGTCGTCGACTACCAGGTGCGCTTCACGCGCCCCGTCCCCGTCCCCGACCCGGGCTCCGCGACCGTCGAGGTCGTCGGGACCGTCGGCGTGGTCGACGTGGCCGCGGGCACGGTCCGCCTCGACCTGACCGCGACGTGCGACGGCGTCCGGGTCCTCGGCAAGGCGCAGGCGG
Organism: Cellulomonas sp. WB94; assembly: GCF_003115775.1. NCBI lineage: Bacteria > Bacillati > Actinomycetota > Actinomycetes > Micrococcales > Cellulomonadaceae > Cellulomonas > Cellulomonas sp. WB94. The sequence continues at coordinate 807,046 of NZ_QEES01000002.1, read as the reverse complement.
TCGTCCGGCTCTAGGTGCCGGGGCTCGAGGTGCCGGGGCTTGAACTGCTGGAGCGTGCTGCGGTCTGCGGCGCATCGTCCGGGACGCCGCCGGCCTCCGGTTCGATCGGGTTGCGCTTGGCGTAGATGTCGAGCAGCGACAGCAGGGTCGCGCAGATCGGGACGGCGAGCAGCGCGCCCGCGATGCCGAAGAGCGACGCGCCGACCAGCACGGAGACGAACGCGACCGCCGGGTGGATGTTCACCGCCCGGGCGCTGATGCGGGGTTCGAACGTGAGGTTCTCGACCTGCTGGTAGACCACGGCCCAGGCCAGCGCGATCACCCCCGTCCACGGGTGAGGGCTGAGCAGACCCACCAGCACGGGCAGGGCGATCGAGATGTAGGTCCCGATCGTGGGGACGAACTGCGCGACGAGCCCGGTCCAGATGCCGAGCGCGAGCCACGACGGCATCCCGGTGACGAGGAAGACGAGCGCCGAGGTGCTCGAGTTGATCGTCGCGAGTACGACGCGGGCCGCGACGTACTCGCCGGTCTTGACGGACGTGAGGTCCCAGACGTTGAGGAAGACCTCCTGCGACCGGTCGGGCAGCAGGCTCGCCACCCATCGCCGGAGGCGAGGACCGTCCGCGGACAGGTAGAAGACGAGCAGGAGCATGGTGAAGGCCGTCGCGATCGCGCCGACGAGCGATCCGATGATGCCGATCGCGCCACCGATCACCTGGTTCGCGTACCCGGTCGCCTGGGACGGCGTGAGCTGGATGGAGCTCAGGATGTCCTCGACGCGATAGCTCGTCGAGAACGTGCCGTTGACCCAGTCGGTCGCCGCGGTGACCACGTCCGGCAGTGCGCGCAGCAGCTGGGCGATCTGCTGGACGAACATGGTCCCGAACGCGACGACGAACACGACGGCGAACCCGCCGACCGCTGCCATCACGAGCAGCGTCGCGGCGCCCCGGCGCATGTGCCTCGAGAGTCGGAGGACGGCCGGCTCCATGGCGAGCGAGGCGAACCATGACATGACCACGGTGAAGATCACGGACCGGGCGTCGGTCAGCACGAACGATGCCAACGCCGCCGTGGCGACGAGCGCCAGGACGACGAGTCCCGCCTGCCAGACGTTACGAGGCGAGAACATGACGCGTGTGGTGCCTGTCGCGTCCGGCTCCGGGCCGGTCGCTGCGGTCTCGGGCCCCTGTCGGTCCACGACTGCCCTCCGTGGTGTCGTGCGCGACCGTGCGGTGCGCACCTGTGAGGGTAGCCAGAGTGCCGGGCGCGCGCGGGCGGTCGACTGTCAGGGCAGGTGCTGCGGGGGTGGTCCGGTCGTCGTGCCCGGGCGCAGCACCACCGGGAGCAGCAGCGGTTCGGGGGTGCGCCCGGCCAGGAGCGCCTCGACCGCGTGACCGATCGCGGCACCCTTCTCGGCGAGCGGCTGAGCGACGCTCGTGAGGACGTCGGGTGCGAGCCAGGGCAGGTCGAGGCCGTCGAACCCGGCGACGGAGACGTCCTGGGGCACGCGGAGCCCGAGCTCGCGGGCCGCGAGCACGACGCCCGCAGCGAGCAGGTCCGACTGCGCGATGATCGCGGTCGGCGGCTCGGGCGACGTGAGCAGCGCTCGCCCTGCCGCGGTGCCGTGCTCGACGAGCGAGGCGGGGGTCTCCCAGATCGCGACCGGGGTGATGCCCGCGTCGCCGAGCCCTTCGAGCCGGCGACGGGTGTACGCCCACTCGATGTCCGCGATCCGGTCGGCGTCGGCCAGACCCTCGCGGCGGTCGTGGCCGAACGCGAGCGTGACGGTCGCGATGCGCTCGTGGCCCAGCTCGAGCAGGTACCGACCGAGCCGCGCGATCCCCGCGCGGTCGTCGATGCCGACCGCGGCGACGCCCTCCTCCGGTGCGCCCTCGACGAGGACCGTGGGGGTTCCACGGCGTCGGAGCGCCGCGAGGACAGGGTCCCCGACCGAGCCGCCCCACATGATCACCGCGACATCCATCGCTGCCGACTCGACGAGCGGGTCGACGGCCGGAGCGCCGGGCGCGGTCGAGCCGGGCACGAGGAGCACCCCGAGCCCGAGCGGTCCGAGCGTGCTCACGAGGCCGTCGAGCGTCTGGACCGAGACGGGATCGCGGAACGACCGTCGCAGGGCGTCGCCGATGATGACGCCGACGATCCCGGAGCGGCCGCTGCGGAGCTGTCGTCCGAGCGGGTTGGGGCCGCTGTAGCCGAGCTCCTCGGCGGCGGCGAGCACCCGACGGCGGGTCTCGGCGGCGATGGGTCCGGCGCCCGAGAACGCCAGTGAGGCCGTCGAGACGGACACACGAGCGCTCGACGCGACGTCGGCCAGGGTCGGGCGGGGGTTCGACACGGGACCCAACGCCTCCGGTGGTCTCAGGCCGTCGGTCCGGGCACCCTCCGCGCAGGAGGTGAGCGTCCGACGGCGGTCGTGGTTGACGGTCATGGTGGTGGACGGCGGTTCTGGTTGACGCAGCGGTCAGCGTACGCGCACAATCATGTCGGTATCGAATCGATTCGACACGCACCTACCCGGACGCACCGACGCCCGTCCCCAGCAGATCGTGAGTTGTCTCGTGAGTCTCGGCAGTAGCGCGCGCACCTCGGGCGCGTCCCGTCCCGTCCCCACCATCGCCCCGACCTCGACGCCAGATCCCCTCGTCGCCCGCGCCCGACTGCTGCTCCTGGGACTGTTCGCCCTCAACGGGCTGACGTTCTCGAGCTGGCTCGCACGCCTCCCGACCGTCCGCGACGAGCTCGGCCTGTCGACCGGACAGCTCGGGAGCGTGCTGCTCGCGAGCTCGGCCGGATCGCTCGTGATGGTGGTGATCGCGGGAACCCTCGTCACCCGCTTCGGCGGACGACGCGTCCTGCTGGCCTCGACCGTCGGCTTCACGCTCGCGTACGCGTTCATGGGGATCGGGCCGACGGCCGGCTCGGTCGCGATGCTCGTCGTCGGCGTGATGCTCAACGGCATGTCGTTCGCGCTGTGCAACGTGCCGCTCAACGTCGAGACCGCAGCGGTCGAGCGGCGCATGGGCCGCACGATGCTGCCGCACTTCCACGCGGCGTTCTCGATCGGCGCGGTCGTCGGCTCGGGCCTCGGCGGTCTCGCGTCGCACGGGGGAGTGCCCCTGACCGTCCAGTTCGGTGTGACGGCCGTGATCGCGCTCGCCTGGCGACTCGGCTCGATCTCCCACGTCGTCCTCGACACGGTCGCGGCGCCGCGCCGGACCGACCTCGCCGCGCCGGACCTCGGCGTGTCGGACCTCGGCGTGTCGGACCTCGCCGCGCAGGACCTCGCCGTGTCGGAGGTTGCCGCGCCGGACCGCGCCGCCACGGGCGCCTCCGCTGCGGGCACCGCTGTGCGCCGCCGGGGCCTCGCCTCAGCGCTCGACGCGTGGCGCGAGCCCCGGACCCTGCTCATCGGCACCGTCATCATGGCGGCCGCGCTCTCGGAGGGCTCCGCCAACAACTGGCTCTCGCTCGCGGTGGTCGACGGGTTCGGGCGCGCGGAGGCGGTCGGCGCCGTGGTCCTGGCGGTCTTCATCGGGTCGATGACGCTCGTGCGGCTGTTCGGCACGCGGCTCATCGACCGTCACGGGCGCGTAGCGGTCCTGCGGGTCTCGGGCCTCGTCGCGCTGGCGGGCCTGCTGCTGTTCGGCCTGGCACCGAACCTGCCGATCGCGGCTGTCGGTGTGATGGCCTGGGGCTTCGGTGCCGCACTGGCCTTCCCGATCGGGATCGCTGCCGCGTCGGACGACCCGATGCGCGCCGCAGCCCGCGTCTCGGTGATCTCCGCGTTCTCGTCGGTCGCCTCGCTGGCGGCGCCCCCGCTGCTCGGCCTCGTCGCGCAGTCGATCGGGATCCGCCATGCGCTGCTGCTCATCACCGGCGCGATGGTCGTCAGCGTGCTGCTCGCACGCTCGGTCGGCCGCCCCGAACAGGGCACACTCGACGCTGTGACCACCGTGAGCTCCGTGACCACCGTGACCTCCTCGACAGGTGAGACCGCCGTGACCCCTTCGCCAGCCGTGACCGCAGAACCGCTACCCCTGTCGCTGCCCCGGCCGCGGACCGAACCCGTGCCGAGCCTGGCGGGCCGGCCATGACCGCGGCACCGGCCAGGGCGTCGTCCCGGACAACGACCGATCCCGCGCTGCGGGCCGCCTCGCGCGCGGTGTTCGCCGTCTTCGTGCTCAACGGCTTCAACTTCTCGAGCTGGGCCGCGCGCCTGCCCGCGGTGCGGGACGGCCTCGGCCTGACGCCGAGCCGGATCGGCGTCCTGCTGCTCATCGGCTCGATCGGCTCGTTGCTGGCGCTGCCGCTCTCGGGCCTGCTCGTGACCCGGCTCGGCGCCCCACGGACGGTGCTGGGCTTCGCGATCCTCAACGCGTCGGGACTCACCGTCGCGTCCGTCGGCGTGGCGACCGGGCAGGTCGTCGTCGTCGGGATCGGCCTCGTGATGTACGGGGTGGGGACCGGGGTCTGGGACGCGGCGATGAACCTCGAGGGCGCGATCGTCGAGCAGCACCTGGGCCGCACGGTCATGCCGCGGTACCACGCGGGGTTCTCGGTCGGGACGGCGGCTGCGGCGGGCGTCGCGGCGCTCGCGGCGTGGCTGCGGGTACCCGTCGTCGTGCACCTGCCCGTCGTGGTCGTCCTGACCACGCTCGGGGTGGTGTGGGCCGTACGCCAGTTCCTCCCGACGCCGACCGGCCACGGCGCGCCGTCGCACGAGGGCGAGCCGACCCTGCACGCGCCCTCCGAGGGTCGCCTGCGCCGCGCGTTCGGCGCCTGGTTCGAGGGTCGCACGCTGCTCATCGGGCTCGTGGTGCTGGCCGCGGCCCTGACCGAGGGGTCCGCCAACGACTGGGTCGCGCTCGCGGTCGTCGACGGCTTCGGCACGGACAACGCCGTCGGCGCGCTCACGTTCGGGCTGTTCGTGACCGCGATGACCGCGATGCGGTTCCTCGGGACCGGGCTGCTCGACCGGTACGGCCGCGTCGTCGTCCTGCGCCTGTGCTCGGGCCTCGCGCTGGCCGGCCTCCTGCTGTTCGCCCTGGTCAGCGAGGACATGATGGGGCTCGCCCTCGTCGGCGTCGTGCTGTGGGGGATGGGTGCGGCGCTCGGCTTCCCCGTCGGGATGAGCGCGGCGAGCGACGACCCGCTGCGAGCCGCGGCCCGCGTGAGCGTCGTCTCGACCATCGGCTACTCGGCGTTCCTCGCGGGACCGCCGCTGCTGGGGATGCTCGCGCAGCACGTGGGCTACCGCCATGCGCTGCTCGCGATCGCGATCCCGGTGGTCATCGGCCTCGGCGTGATCAGGGCGGCCGCACCGGTGCGGGCTAACCTGACGCAGTGACGACCTCGACCCGGACCCCGACGCTCGCGCAGCTCACGACCCTGCGCGTCGGCGGACCGGCGGGGCGGTACGTGGAGACATCGACCGAGGCCGAGCTCATCGACGTCGTGCGCTCGGCCGACGACGCGGGCGAGCCGCTGCTCGTGCTCGGTGCCGGCTCGAACGTCCTCGTGTCGGACGAGGGTTTCGACGGTGTCGTCGTGCGCGACCTGCGGACCGGCGTGACGACCCCCGACCACTCGGCGTGCGCAGGGGTGACGGTCGCCGTGCCCGCCGGGACGCCCTGGGACGACGTCGTCGCGCATGCCGTCGGCACCCGGCTCTACGGGGTCGAGGCGCTGTCGGGCATCCCCGGGTCGACCGGTGCGACCCCGGTGCAGAACGTGGGCGCCTACGGCCAGGACGTCGCCCAGTCGATCGCGACGGTGCGGACGTGGGACCGGTCGCGCGGACGGGTGCGGACGCTCGCGTTCGGCGAGCTCGCGTTCGCGTACCGCACCTCGCTGCTCAAGCGCTCGATGCGTGTCGACCCCTCCGACCCGCGCTCGCCGTGGTCGCCGACGCCGCGCTACGTGGTGCTCGACCTCACCCTCCAGCTGCGCGTCGGCCCGCTCTCCGCGCCGATCGCGTACGCCGAGCTGGCCAGGGCCCTCGATGTCGCCGTCGGGGAGCGGGCTCCCCTGGCTGAGGTGCGCGCCGCGGTCCTCGCGCTGCGTGCGGGCAAGGGCATGGTGCTGGACCCGACCGACCCGGACACCTCGAGCGCGGGCTCGTTCTTCACCAACCCGCTGCTGACCTCGGCGGACGCCGCGCTGCTTCCCGACGACGCACCGCGCTACCCGGCCGGCGACGGCACGGTCAAGACGAGTGCGGCCTGGCTCATCGAGCGCGCCGGCTTCGGTCGCGGGTACGGCCTGCCGGGTCCTGCTGCGGTCTCGACGAAGCACACGCTCGCGCTCACGAACCGCGGCGGCGCGAGTGCGCAGGACGTCCTGACGCTCGCCCGCACGATCCGGGACGGCGTGTCGGCGCAGTTCGGGATCAGGCTCGAGCCGGAGCCGGTGCTGGTCGGCACCGCGCTCTGACGCACCCTGCTCCGCCGGCCGATGTGGCGCAGGTCACACCCGATCGCGGTGATTCGCGGGCCCGGCCGGACATGACGAGGTATGGGACACCTCTCGCGGATCGGCGCGCGCGCCTCGGCCACCCGGCGCTCCCTCGTGGTGTCGGTGGCGCTGAGCCTCGCCACGCTCGCCGTCGCGTCCCCGTCGTTCGCCGCCGACGTCGGGTCCCCGACCGCTCCGCCGGTGGACAGGGTCGTCACCACGACCAGCCAGCGCGACGGTGCCGTCCTCGTCACGACCGCCGAGGTCGGGACGCTGTCGATCAGCGACTGCCGCTGGGGCTACACGTGCGTCTGGAGCTCGCCGTTCTACGCGGGAACCCTGGTGCAGTACAGGCTGCCGGGGCAGTACATCCCGCTGCCGTCGTTCCCGATCGGCTCGTACACGAACCGGTACGAGAAGCGCGCGACGTTCTACGAGACGGTCGGCGGTGGCGGACACAGCACGTGCGCCCCGCCGGGGACGTCCAACCAGTCGGTGTCGGGCTGGTTGAGTGCTGCCCGGTCGCTGTACCAGAGCACCACGACGACGAGCTGCTAGCGACCCCATGTCCCCTCGGCCGGCCCCGGGTGCTGTGCGGACCCCGCCCCCTAGACTCGACGCGACGGGGAGGCGGGGCGTGGACGAAGAGCAGTTCGCAGCGATGTTCGCCGACCTCTACCCCGTCGTGCTCGGCTATGCGGCGCGCCGCACGGACTGGCACGTCGCCGAGGACATCGCCGCGCAGACGCTCACGATCGCGTGGCACCGGGGTGACGTCCTGCCGGCCGATCGCGACGGCCGGTGCGCCTGGCTGATCGTCGTCGCCCGCAACCTCCTCGCGAACTCGCAGCGCGCCCGCATGCGGGCTGCCCATCTCGATGTCCGGATCCGCGCCGGGCTCGCCGCGGGCGTCCCGATGGTCGAGCTCGACCCCGCGTCGATCGTCGTCGACCGCATCGCCGCCTCGACCGCCATGCGCCGGCTCGCTCCCCGCGACCAGGAGATCCTCCAGCTCGTCGCGTGGGACGGCCTCGACCTGACGGGGCTGTCCCGCGTCCTGGGCTGCTCGACGACCGCCGCGGCCATGCGGCTGCACCGGGCGCGACGCCGGCTCGAGCTGCTCATGCGCGCCGGCCACCCGGAGGCCGACGATGGCGGCATCGACGCGTCAAGCGTGGGCGACGCGGCGAGCAGCAGCCCGCGCGGTCCCGACACCGACGGCCGGGGTCTCCCGGCAGTTCCGCCGCGCCGATGAACGACGCCGAGCTGCTGAGGGTCCGGCACCTGCTGGACGGGACGAACCCCGTCCCCGAGCGCGTCGTCGAGGGCTCCGACGAGCGTGCGGCCGGGCAGCGGGCTCTCGCGCGGATCGTCGCGACGCCACCGGACGCGGCGTCGGCGCGGATCCCCGGCGACGTGCGCGCGGCGGCGAACGGGGGAACCGCTCGGTACCGCAACCAGCGCCGGATCGGGCTGGGTGCGATGGCCGCGTGCATCCTCGTCGCGATCGGGATCGTCGTGAACCCCGCGACCCCGGCCGCCGTCGCCACGATGCCGCCCCCGCTGCGCTACGACCTCGTGGCGGACGGGGACATCGCGACTGCCGTCGGCGCCGCTGCGGCCCCGGTGCTGACCGGGCTCGCGACCGTGGCCGCCGAGCGCGTCGAGGCCACCCGCTCGGGCGACGTGCAGTACGTGCGCTCGGAGCGGTGGACCTTCGTCTCGGTGCAGGGCGGTGACGAGAGCGGCGCCGCTGTGGTCCCGAGCGCGGTCCTGACCTGGGTCTCGCCGGACGGCACGCTGCGCCGGTCGTCGCAGTCGGGCCAGCCCCTCCTGCTCAACGGGACGTTCACGCTGCCCCCGGCAGGGCAGCCGGCCGACGGCGACCTGGGGGTGGGGATCGAGCAGTTCGGTCCCGGCTCGAGCCGCGCTCCCGATGTCGCGGCTCTGGCGACGCTCGGGCCCGACGCGCTGCGCGCGACGCTCCTCGAGCGTGCGGGCTGCGTCACGCCGGACCAGCCGGCCGCCCCGTGCCTGCTCGACGGGGTCGCGCGGATCCATGACGACGCGGTCGTCGATGGCCAGGTCGACGCGGTGCTGTGGTCGCTGCTCGCCGCTGACCCGACGATCGTCACCCTCGGCCATGTCACCGACCGGGCCGGGCGCGACGACGTCGCCCTGACGACGGCCGTGGACGTGAAGGCCCCGGTGCGCACCATCCTGCTCATCGATCCGGCCACGGGCGCGCTCGTCGGCGTCGAGCAGGTGCTGCTGTCCGAGGACGCGGGCTACGGCGTGGCGGCGCCGGCGGTCATCGGGTTCGTGGCGTTCCTCGAGGAGGCCTGGGTCGTCGACCCCGTCGGGCTCTCGCGAGGCACCTGAGCGTCGGGGACCGGCCCGCTCCGCATGAGGGCGCCGCGGACGAGCGCGAGGGCCGTCTCGTCGGTCAGTCCAGCGGCCCGTGCCGTGTCGACGAACAGCCGTGCGGCCTGCTGACCTGCCGCATCGGCCGACGCGACGCCGGAGGCCACCGTCGTGCCGGCCCGGCGCCGGGTCGTGACGACGCCGGCAGTCTCGAGCTCGCGGTAGGCGCGTGCGACGGTCCCCGCGGCGACCCCGAGGTCGGTCGCGAGCGCGCGGATCGTGGGCAGGTGGTCACCGGGCGTGAGCCGCCCGGCTGCGACGTGGGCGACCACCTGCAGGCGGATCTGCTCGAACACGGGGACGCTCGACGCGAGGTCGACCTCGAGCAGCAGGCTCATGATCCGACCGGACCGCTCGCCGCGTGCAGCGCGCGGCCCACCGGTGCGGCGCTGCGAGCCGGCGCGGTCATCGCGGTCATCAGGATCGTTGCCGGTCCGGCGAGCGCGACCGCGAGGCCGAGGACCAGCAGGGTCGTGCCGCCGGCGACGAGGCCGACGCTCGTGCGGACGACCCCGTCGACCTCGATGGTCCCGACGTTGCGCAGCGCGCTCCCGGCGACGAGGAGGACACCGGCGAGGGTCCACGCGAGCACCAGCTGGGCGCCCCGCAGGACGCGCAGGGATGACAGCGCGCGTAGCGCGAGGTCGTCGGCGGGCGCGGTGTCCACCACGGCCGGGCGTCGCGCGACGAGCCGGAGGACGACCTCGGGCACCACCACGAGGACGGCAGTCGCCACGACGAGCGGTCCCCCGTAGAACCAGCCGGGGAACGGACCGGCGGCACCCGACGACGAGGCGTCCCACACGCGCGCGATGTCGCGACCGTTGCCGGAGGAGAGCCCGCACGCGACGAGGGCCAGGGCGAGACCTCCGGCCCACCCCCAGGTGAGGCGACGCAGCCCGACGGGCGCGATGTCGCGCACGGTCCGCGGGGTGAGCGGCGCCCGCCGCACCGAGCCGCTCGGGCGCGGCCACGTGAGCTCGCCGACGGACTGCACGGCCAGGAAGGTCGCCCCCGCCAGGGCGGGCGTCAGTCCGAAGAGCACGCCCGTGCCGAGCCCGCTGGTGAGGGAGGGGGTGAACGCCTGGATCACGACGAGCGCCGCGACGAGACCGACCCAGGCCAGCGCGTCGATGCCGCCGGCGTGCCGCCGCGCGGCCACGAGGGCGGAGCCGGGGGAGGCGGTCCGTTCGCGCGCGCTCAGCCGGTGGGCCAGCCCGATCACGACGACGGCGACCGCGACCGCGAGGGCGAGCGGGAGCAGCGCGAGCAGGGCGACGATGGGCACCGACATGACAGGCTCCGATCAATGAGTTAGTACATTGATACAATCGCCTCGTCGCCGGGGTGTCAAGTCGTCGAGGCGACGCTCACCCTGAGCAGCCGGTCGCCCCTCGGTCGCGTCAGGCCGGCGCGGCCAGCCAGGCGTCCACGCCTGCGAGCAGACGGGCCCGCGTCCCGTCCGAGGCCCGGCTCGCCCGGATCGACCCGCGCGCCAGGTCGGCGAGCTCGACGTCGTCGAACCCGTGCACGTCCCGAGCGGCCTCGTACTGCGCGACGAGCCGCGAGCCGAACAGCAGCGGGTCGTCGGCGCCGAGGGCGACCGTCGCGCCGGCCTCGACGAGCACGCGGAGCGGGACGTCCGACGCGCGTCGGTACACGCCGAGCGAGACGTTGGAGGCAGGGCAGACCTCGAGCGCGACACCCCGTTCGACGATGCGCGCGAGGACCGCGGGGTCCTCAGCGGCGCGGACGCCGTGGCCGAGGCGGTCCGGTGCGAGGTGGTCGAGCACCACGTCGATGTGAGCCGGTCCGAGCAGCTCGCCGCCGTGCGGCACCAGAGTGAGCCCCGCCCGCCGGGCGACCGCGAACGCCGCCGCGAACTCGGACGTCTCGCCGCGGCGCTCGTCGTTGCTCAGCCCGAACCCGACGACCTGGCCCGGCCCGTCGCCTGCGTGTGCCGCCGCGAGCCGCGCCAGGGTCCGCGCCTCGAGCGGGTGCCGCATCCGGGACGCCGCGACGATGACGCCGACCTCGATCGCGCTGGCCTCGCTCGCCGTGCGTGCCGCGTCGAGCACGATCTCGAGCGCCGGGGTGATGCCTCCGACGTAGGGCGCGTAGGACGTCGGGTCGACCTGGATCTCGAGGCGCCCCGACCCCTCGGCGGCGTCGTCGGCGGCGGCCTCCGCGACGATGCGGCGCAGGTCGTCCTCGCTCCGCACGCACGCGCGCGCCGCGTCGTAGAGCCGCTGGAACCGGAACCAGCCGCGCTCGTCCGCCGGAACTCGCAGCGGGTCGCCGTCGAGCAGCGCCGGCGGGAGCCGCACCCCGCGCGCGGCCGCGAGCGCCGCCAGGGTCGGCACGCGCATGGACCCGGTGAAGTGCAGGTGAAGGTGCGCCTTGGGGAGAAGAGCCACGTCACGCACGCCGTCAGTGTGCCAGGCGGTGTGCGTCCGCCGAGACTCCCGCGCGGCCGCGGTCAGTCGTCGGACTGCGCCGGCTGCGCCGTGGCGTCGACGAGGCGGTAGCCGACCCCCCGGACGGTGTCGAAGTGCTCCGCGCCGAGCTTCTTGCGCAGGTACCGCACGTAGACGTCGACGATGTTGGACCCCGGGTCGAAGTCGTACCCCCACACGAGCGACAGCAGCTGCTCGCGTCTCAGGACGTGGCCGGGATGCCGCAGGAACGTCTCAGCGAGCGCGAACTCGCGAGCCGACAGGTCGACCTCGCGGTTGCCCACCCGCATCCGCCGCGTCTGGAGGTCGAGCTCGAGGGCGCCGTGCGCGAGGGTCGTGACCTCGTCTGCGCCCGGCGGTGGTCGCAGCCGGAGCCGCACGCGGGCGAGGAGCTCCTCGAAGCGGAACGGCTTGGCCATGTAGTCATCGGCACCCTGCTCGAGCCCCGCCACCGTGTCCGTGACGGAGCTGCGCGCGGTGAGGATGAGGACGGGGATCTGGTCGCCGGCCTCTCTGAGCCGGCGCAGCACCTCGAACCCGTCCATGTCGGCCAGGCCGAGATCGAGGATCAGCAGCGCGTAGTCGCCGGTCCGGGCGAGCGCGAGCGCCTCCCCACCGGTGGGGACAGCCGTCGTCTCGAAGCCCGCGCCATGCAGGCCCTTGGCGATGAACGCGGCGATGCGCTCCTCGTCCTCGGCGATGAGGATCTGTGTCATATCTGCTCCTGCAGCTCGATGTCGGTGAATCGACCGCCGAGCGCGAGCCCGACGGCTGGCAGGTCGAGAACGAAGACGGCCCCGGTGCCCGAGGCGGGGGGCGGCTCCTCGACACGGACCGTGCCATGGTGTGCCGCGGCGATCGCCGCAACGATCGGGAGCCCGAGCCCGACGCCACCGTCGGCCCGGCGCCGGGTCCGATCCGCGCGTCCGCGCTGGAACCGCTCGAAGATGGCGTCCACCTCGCCGGCCGGGACGCCGGGACCTTCGTCGCGCACCCAGAACAGCACGCGTTCGCCCGTCACCTCGCTGCCGATGCGGATCGTGGTGCCCTCGGCGGAGAACCGCACCGCGTTCGCGAGGAGCTGCAGCCACGCCTGCGTGATCCGCTGCGAGTCGACGTTCACCGTCGCGTCGGCCCGCGCGGCGACCTGCCACCGGCGCCGGCCGAGCCCGCGCGCCTTGTCGAGCACGTCGTCGGTCAGTCGTCCGACATCGGTCGGTGCGGGGCGGACGAAGTCGGGGCGGTCGGCGGTGGCGAGCGTCACGAGGTCGTCGACGAGCCTGCGCATGCGGTCCAGCTCGTCGAGCGCGAGCGCCTGGGTGGCCCGCACGTCGTCCGGATCGTCCGGGTCGAGCAGCTCGAGGTGCCCACGCACGATCGTCAAGGGCGTACGAAGCTCGTGCCCGACGTCGTCGAGGAGCTCGCGCTGCGAGCCGAAGGCGCTCTGGAGGCGGTCGAGCATGTCGTTGACGGTCCGGGCGAGGTCCGACAGGTCGTCCTTCCCCGTGACCGGGATCCGCTCGGACAGGTCCGACTCCGTGATCTGCCGGGCGGTGTCGCGGAGCAGTCGTACCGGGCTGAGCAGGCGCCCGACGACGAGCCAGGCGACGACGGCGATGATCAGCAGCGAGCCGATCGTCACGATCGCGTACGTCGCGTACGTCGCCGTCAGGCGCGCGACCTCCGCGCCTCGGTCGACCGCCACGACGAACAGGCCGGTGTGCGGGTCACCCGTGACGGCGACGGGGATGGCGACGAGCCGGTACTGCGTCACGGCTGTGGTCACGGTGCGCAGCTCGACCGACGAGCCGGGCGGGATCGCGCCAAGAACCCGGACCAGCTGGGCGTCCGCCTCGAGCCGCAGCGGGACCGAGCTGGAGGCGAGCCAGTGCGGCGCGCCGTCGAGGAACGCGATCACGCCCTCGTTCTCGGTGAGCCCGCGGCGCTGGACTGCGTCGTGCAGCAGATCCTCGACCGTCGTGAACTCGGCCTGGGCCTTCTCCGGCTGCGGACCCGAGGCCGCGTCGGTGCGCAGGATGTCGACCGCACGACGCAGGGAGTCGTCGATGCGAGCGTCGGTGCGTTGCGCCTGAAGCGCAGAGGCCGCCGCACCTGCGATGAGAACGGCGAGCGCGGCGAGCAGGAGCACCGCCGACAGCACCCGCGCGCGGACCGTCAGATGCCTGCGGGCGCGGCGCGGAGCTGGAGCCGCGCGGTGGTGGCGGCGGCGTCGCCTCATCGGTGCGCCCATGGCGGGCTCACGGTGAACCACCCAGGCGTCGCGTCGACGTTGCTGGTCGACGTTCCGCTGGTCGTGGTCGGGCTCGGTATGGCGGCATCCGCCCGGCCTGCCCCGGGCGGGGTCTTGGCAGAGTCGTTGGCGGGCTTGCCGTTGGCGCGCGGAGCGCTCGACGTCGCGGTGCCGTCGGCCGACGGCGAAGCGGCGGACGTCGCCGTGAGCGCGCGGACGTCGCCGCCCGACGAGGCCGACGGTGCCACGGCCGCAGCCGGCCGTGCCACCTGACGCGCCGGCGTCATGGCGAGCGCGTCGGGTGGCGTCGGCTCGGTTGTCGCCGCGGGGGATGCGGAGGGTGGCGGATCTGTCTCGGTGGCGTTCGTGACGACGAGCGGTCCGCCGAGCTCGCTCATGCGCGACGGGTCAGCGAAGAGCATCCACGTGCCGAACCCGAGCAGCACGACGGCGGCGATTCCGCCTGCGACGATGCTCCGAGTCTGTGACACGACTCGACAGTATCGGGGGTTTCGGACAGATCCGTAGGAACCGTCGCTGCACCGGTCGTGCGCCGGCGACGACCGGCAGCCGGAACAGGCCCGGCCTACTCGGCCTCGCCCAGCAGCGACTGGATCCGCGACACGCCTTCGACGAGGTCGTCGTCACCGAGCGCGTACGACAGCCGCAGGAACCCGCTCGGACCGAAGGCCTCGCCAGGCACGACGGCGACCTCGACCTGCTCGAGGATCAGGGTCGCCAGCTGGGCCGACGTCGTCGGGGTCACCCCGCGGATCGTACGACCGAGGACCCCGGCGACCGACGGGTAGGCGTAGAACGCGCCCCGCGGCACGGGGATGCGGACGCCGTCGATCTGGCCGAGCATCTCGACCATCGTCCGGCGACGACGGTCGAACGCCGTCCGCATCGTCTCGACCGCGGACAGGTCCCCGCTCACCGCGGCGATCGCTGCGCGCTGCGAGACGTTCGCGACGTTGGACGTCAGGTGGGACTGGAGGTTCGTGACGGCCTTGATGACGTCCGGGGGCCCGATCATCCAGCCGACCCGCCAGCCCGTCATCGCATAGGTCTTGGCGACCCCGTTGAGCACGATCGTGGTGTTGGCCAGCTCGGGGACCGCGCGGACGATGGGCGTGAACACCGCGTCGTCGTACGTGAGGTGCTCGTAGATCTCGTCGGTGAGGACCCAGATGCCGTGCTCGTGCGCCCACCGGCCGATGGCCGCCGTCTGCTCGGGGGAGTACACCGCACCCGTCGGGTTCGACGGCGAGCAGAAGAGGAGCGCCTTGGTGCGCTCGGTCCGGGCGGCCTCGAGCTGGTCGACGGTGACGAGGTAGCCCTGGTCGTCGCCCGCGAAGACCTCGACCGGCACGCCACCTGCCAGCCGGATGGCCTCGGGGTACGTCGTCCAGTAGGGCGCGGGCAGGAGCACCTCGTCGCCGGGGTCGACGACGGTGGCGAACGCCTGGTAGACGGCCTGCTTGCCGCCGTTCGTCACGAGCACCTGACCGGGGCTGACCTCGTAGCCCGAGTCGCGCAGCGTCTTGGCCGCGATCGCCTCGCGCAGCGCCGGCAGGCCGGCGGCCGGCGTGTAGCGGTGGTTCGCGGGGTCCTTCGCGGCAGCGACGGCGGCCTCGACGATGTAGTCGGGCGTCGGGAAGTCGGGCTCGCCGGCGCCGAACCCGATGACGGGACGGCCGGCGGCCTTGAGCGCCTTGGCCTTCGCGTCGACGGCGAGCGTCGCGGACTCGGCGATGGCCGCGATGCGTGCGGAGACGCGCGGCTTGGGGGTGAAGGCAGGCTGTGCAGGCGTGTTCTGGCTCACCTGCCCATCTTGGCAGACCTGCGGTCCGCGGCGCCGAGGGTGACCACCCCGGGCATCGCCCGGCGACCGGCGGACGGTCGACAGGCCTGCGGTCGGGGCGGGTTCGACCGTGGGCCACCTCTCGCGTAGAGTGAACCCCCGGCGGTTGACGTCCGCCATGATGAGCCATGCCTGCGCATCGGTAGGACCCGGTCGTCCGGAGCCCGCCGTTCGCCCGGGAGTGCCCGTCGTGGTGGTGAAGGCCGTCGTAGGGCAGTGGCGCAATTGGTAGCGCACCGGTCTCCAAAACCGGCGGTTGCGAGTTCGAGTCTCGCCTGCCCTGCGCATGCACATCACGGTCCGACGACCATCCGCGTCGGATGCGTGCGAACCTCCGGCAGTCCTGCCGGGTGGACGCACGGCACACGACGAGACGTAGGGGACAGCTGTGAGCGACACCGCACCAGCAGCGGCGTCCGACGCCGAGGGCTCCGCCCAGCGCGCCGAGCGTCCCAAGCCCGCGCGCCGCGGGTCCGAGCGCGCGGGGCTGTTCGCGCGGATCGTCCTGTTCGTGCGTCAGGTGATCGCCGAGCTGAAGAAGGTCGTGCGTCCGACCCGTTCGGAGCTCATCACCTACACCGGGGTCGTCCTGGTCTTCGTCGCGATCGTCATGGCATTCGTGACGGTCGTCGACTTCGGCATCGGCAAGCTGACGTTCTTGATCTTCAGCAGCTGATCCCCAGCATCATCGGTCGGCCGGGAAGCCGGCCGACCCCCGCAGCACAGTCGTTCTCAGGAAGCAGGTTCGCAGTGTCGTATGAGTCGCAGGAGCCCGAGCAGGGCGCTGCCGAGACGGAGCTCGAGGACGCCCTGGCGTCGGCCCGGGCGGTCGAGGTGCCCGCCGAAGGTTCTTCCGACCCCGACGCCGACGCCCCCGAGGCGGAGGTCGAGGACGAGGCTGCACCCGAGGAGCCCGCCGAGGAGTCGGCCGAGCCGACCGAGGACGAGCCCGACGTCGACGAGGACCCGGTCGCGGCGTTCAAGGCCCAGCTCCGCTCGCAGCCCGGGGACTGGTACGTCATCCACTCCTACGCGGGCTACGAGAACCGTGTGAAGGCGAACCTGGAGAACCGCACCCAGAGCCTGAACATGGAGGACTACATCCACCAGGTGGAGGTCCCCATGGAGGAGGTCACGGAGATCAAGAACGCGCAGCGCAAGATCGTGCGCCGCGTCCGGATCCCCGGGTACGTCCTCGTGCGCATGGACCTGACCGACGAGTCGTGGGGCGCCGTGCGCCACACCCCGGGCGTCACCGGCTTCGTGGGCCACACCCACCAGCCCGTGCCGCTCACGCTCGACGAGGTCTTCTCGATGCTCGCCCCGTCGCTCGAGCCCAAGACGGCGGCTCAGGCGGCACGTGCGAGCGCGGAGATCAAGGTCGACTTCACGATCGGCGAGTCGGTGACCGTCACGGACGGCCCCTTCGACACGCTGCCCGCGACGATCTCCGAGATCAACCCTGAGAACCAGAAGCTCAAGGTGCTCGTCTCGATCTTCGGCCGGGAGACCCCGGTCGAGCTGTCGTTCAGCCAGGTCGCCAAGATCTGACGAACGACCAGGACCACCGATGGCGTCGCGCGGCGTCGTCGGCCGCAAGTCACACCGAAGTTCACGAATAAGGACCCGACATGCCTCCCAAGAAGAAGGTCACCGGCCTGATCAAGCTCCAGATCAAGGCTGGGCTTGCCACGCCGGCGCCGCCGATCGGACCCGCACTGGGTCAGCACGGCGTCAACATCATGGAGTTCTGCAAGGCGTACAACGCGGCCACCGAGTCCCAGCGTGGCGACGTGATCCCTGTGGAGATCACGGTCTACGAGGACCGCTCCTTCACGTTCATCACGAAGACCCCGCCGGCAGCTGAGCTCATCAAGAAGGCCGCCGGTGTCGCCAAGGGCTCGCCGACGCCGCACACCGTCAAGGTGGCGAACCTCACGGCCGCCCAGGTGCGTGAGATCGCGACGACCAAGCTCGTCGACCTCAACGCCAACGACCTCGCCGCCGCCGAGAAGATCATCGCCGGCACCGCCCGTTCGATGGGCATCACGACCGATTCCTGACCGGCCCGGCCGCACCGCAGAACCTCGCACCACCAGCAGCACCCCAGAAGTTCAGTGGCAGGGCCCTGTGCGGTCCGCTGACCACGACTGCCGACCAAGGAGAACCAGCAGATGACGAAGCACAGCAAGGCGTACCGCGCCGCAGCCGAGAAGATCGAGGCCGGCCGGCTCTACGCGCCGCTCGAGGCCGTCCGCCTCGCGCAGGCCACGTCGACCACGAAGTACGACGGGACCGTCGAGGTCGCCCTCCGCCTCGGCGTCGACCCCCGCAAGTCGGACCAGATCGTCCGGGGCACAGTGAACCTGCCCCACGGCACCGGCAAGACCGCTCGGGTCCTGGTCTTCGCCACGGGTGAGCGCGCCGAGCAGGCACGCGCCGCTGGCGCCGACATCGTCGGTGGCGACGAGCTCATCGAGCGGGTTGCCGCGGGCTTCACGGACTTCGACTCCGCGGTCGCGACGCCCGACCTCATGGGCAAGGTCGGCCGGCTGGGCAAGGTTCTGGGTCCGCGCGGACTCATGCCGAACCCGAAGACGGGCACCGTGACGCTCGACGTCGCGAAGGCCGTGACGGACATCAAGGGCGGGAAGATCGAGTTCCGCGTCGACAAGCACGCGAACCTGCACTTCATCATCGGCAAGGTCTCGTTCAGCGACATCCAGCTGACCGAGAACTACGCCGCTGCGCTCGACGAGGTGCTGCGCGCCAAGCCGGCGTCCTCGAAGGGCCGCTTCATCACGAAGGCCACGTTCTCCACGACGAACGGTCCCGGGATCCTCGTCGACCAGAACAAGGTCAAGAACCTCACGTCCGAGGACGACGCCGCCTGACGTCCCCCGCACGCACGAAGGCCCGGTCCGCACGTCGGACCGGGCCTTCTCGCGTGCGGGCACGCGCCGCCGTGGCCTGCCCGCCCGGTCCCCCCTGCAGATCGGGCGAGCGCACGGCGAGATCAGGGGAGGTGGGCGGCGCCCGTGACGAGGTCGAGGGGACGCGCCCACAGGGCGGCCAGCCAGGCGTGGTCGTCCGCGGACGCCGACGCGCTGTCCGCCGCGAGCGCTGCGCTCCACTCGACGGCAGTGGCGATCGTGCGCGCCACCGCGAGTGCGCGGGTGGGCTCGGCCTGCCCGCCGAGCGCGCGGTAGGCCGCCAGGAAGTCTGCGACAGGGTCGATCTGCCAACCCGGGTCAAGCGCCGGGCCGAGCACGACGGCGATCCAGTCCAGCGCCGAGGCGACGTCCCACCGGGCATCGCCCCGGCCCGTGGACGCGCCGGGCAGCAGCTGTGCCGCCGGGATGGCGTGGTTCGCGTCGCGCGTGATGACGACGTCGTCGCCCGCCTCGCCGTGCACCCGGTGCGACGCGGACCAGCCGGCGCGGGCCTCGTCGACCGCTCGCCGCGTGGCCGGGTGTGCCCGGACGGCCCAGGCGCGTCCGGCCACGGCGGGCAGCTCGGTCACCCACGCAGGAACGGGCTCCTGGCTCAGCACCCACGGGAGCGGCGCCGACCGGGTGCCCGCATCCACGGGGCGTCGGTGGATGCGGACGAGCGCTGAGGCCCAGGCGCCCAGCAGGTCGCCGAGCTCGACCCTGAGCGGTGCCACAGGTCCCCGGTCGGTCAGTGCGTCGAGAAGGTCCGCGAGCTCGCCGGCGAGCGGGCGGCCGACGACGTCGGCTGTCGGAGCGGCGGCGGGGTCGCCGGCAGGGGTGCTGGCCGGCCCGACCGCGGTGCGTGACAGCTTGCCCGCCCGACCCGGCTCGCCGCGTGCGCCCCTCCTGGGACGCAGCGTGACGACCTGCCCGGCTCCGGCGTCGGCGCGCTCACCGTCCCCCAGAGTGACCGACATGGCGCTCAGTACCTCCGCGAGCCGCGGCCGAGCGCGGCGACGTAGCCAGCCCAGAACGCCCGCTCGAGCTGGGCGCGGGGGACCTCCCCGTCGGTGTGCCCGCCGCCGTTCGGCGCAGCGAACCGCTCCGTGAACGGTTCGGTGAACGGTTCGGTGAAGGGTTCCGTGAAGGGCTCGGTGAACGGCTCCGTGAACGGGTCGGCGAGGTACGCCTCGGTGAAGGGTTCGGTGAAGGGTTCCGTGAAGGGTTCCGTGAACGGTTCGGTGAAGGGTTCCGTGAACGGCTCTGTGAACGGCTGCGCCGCCGCGCCCCCCGTCTGCCGGGCAGAGACCGCGCCCGCACGCGCCGCGGACGACGTCCCGCTGGCGGTCGGGCGTCGCGCCGGCCCGGACCGGCCCGGCTCCCGCGGGTCGGCCGTGGTCAGCCACCGTCCCGCGCCGGTCGCCGCCGCCCAGGCGTCCAGGGCCGCGTCCCACCGTGCCGCCCGGGCGGCCTGCGCCGCGCGCGCGGCCCGGGTGGCTCGGCGGGCGGCCGACTTGGGCGTCGCGAGCTTGACGCCCAGCTCGTCGAGCACAGCATCGATGGGGTTGGCGAGGGCGAAGCTGCCGTCCTCCTCGCCGGCGAACAGCAGGCCGACGACGCGGCCGCGGTCGTCGACGACGACCGATCCCGAGTCGCCCCCGGCGGAGAACTCCGCCTCGGTCGGGTCGCGATCGATGCGCACCTGGTCACGCAGGGTGCGGACGCCGGTCTCGCCACCGAAGTCGATCTGCACGGTGAAGTCGACCGAGCTGACGGTCCCGCGGCGCAGCCCGGTCGTGCGGCCCCGCTTGCGCACCGTCTGACCGATCCGGGCGACGGCCCTGCCCTTGACCGGTCCGATGCCGATGACTCCCGGGTACCACTGCGTGCCGGGTGCGAGCAGGACGGCCGCGCCGTCGACCCGGTCGGAGATGACCGCGCGCTGCACGGTGCCAATCGGCGAACCGGCCATCGCTCCGTCGTCGATGCGTGACGGCTGGAGCTGGAGGTCGCCCGCGCGCCAGCCGGTGTCGACCGCGGCGACGTGGAAGTTGGTGAGCGCGAGCGTCCGGCCCGTGCGACGGTCGGTGACGAACGCACCGAGCGTCCCGGCGACGAGGTACTCGCCAGGGGCCCCGTCCACGACGGACCCTCCGCGCGGGACCGGACGGTACGGCCCCATGCTCGCCCCGCCGGCGAGCGGTCGGTACCGCCGCGTGTCGGTGGTGTCGGCGCCCGGCGTCGGTGCGACTGCCCCGGCGAACGGCACGAGGTGCGCCTGCAGGCGGATGCGGTGCTCGACGACATCGGTGGGGATGCCGTCGATCTCGGCGGGGATCAGCTGGTCCGCGGGCAGCCGGCTGACGTCGACCTTCTGGTTGACGTGCACGACGATCGACTCCGACCCCGTCGGCTCGCCGCGTGACACCTTCTCGCCGATGTCGACGCCGACGACCCCGGGCAACGCGATGAGCTGGTCCTCGACCCGCCGTTTGACCGGTCGGATCCGCTCGCGGTCAGGGGTCTGCCGGTCGGGAACTTCACTCATGGTGCTCTCTCCTTGCGGGCCGGCTCATCGGAGCGGGGCGTGGGTCGGGCGGTGGGTGCACGGTGGAAGAACCGCAGGTGCGGGTCCTGATACACGAGTGCTGACCTGTGCACGCTTCCGGGCCGAAGCCCGTGCGGCGGGTAGGTGGCCGGCATGTATCAGGGCACCCGTGGACCACTCCTCAGGTCATGACTCCGGCTGCACCGGTTGCTGCTTGTCGGAGTTGTCCGGGTCGCCCTAGTCTGGCAGGGACGGCCGCCCGACGATGCCCATGTGCGAGGGTCAATGATGAGTGACGACCGGGTAGGCCCTCTGGCCTCTGACCTGCAGTACCGGGGTAAGAGCCTGGCTGATCGGGCGGCCGACGCGGTGGTCGCGTACCGCGACGGTGACCGCGGGCCGTTGGCGGAGCTCGTCCCCGCGCTCACCCCGTTGCTGTGGCACACCGTGCGCGCCCAAGGGGCCGACCAGGAGCAGGCGCAGGACGTCGTCCAGGGTGTGTGGCTCTCGCTCGTCCGCGACCTCGAGACGATCCGCGACCCGCGCGCAGCGCTCCAGTGGATGCTCGTCACCGCGAAGCGTTCGGCGTGGCGCACGGTCCGCAAGTCGCGCGAGGACGCCGGACGCACCCGCAGCGACGAGGGCGCGACGCAGTGGCTCGCCGCCCCGGCCGAGGAGGTCCCCGAGGCGCTCGCCGTCCGCGACGAGCGCGACCGCATCCTGTGGGCGCACGTCCGCACGCTCCCCGACAGGTGCAGACGGCTGCTCGGTCTGGTCTCGCTCGTCGACCGGCCGGACTATGCGGTCGTGTCACGGACCCTGGGCATGCCGGTCGGCAGCATCGGTCCGACGCGCGGACGGTGCCTGGCCAAGCTGCGGATCGCGCTCACCGCCGACCCCGAGTGGGGTGTGCGATGAGCCCCGACGAGCTGACGCTCGCGCGCGTGGCTTCCGGCACGCTCGACGTCGTGGACGCGGAGATCCTGCACCGGCTGGCAGCGATCATCGAACGCGTCGACCCGGTGCCCGCCGGGCTGGTCGACAGCATCGGCCTGGCCCTGACCATCGACGCGCTCCACACCGAGATGGCGGAGCTGCGGCTGATCGGCGCCCCCGACCTCGCCCTGCGTTCGGAGGAGCCGAGCATCGAGGCCGCCACCATCACGTTCACGACCGACGTGCTCACCGTGATGATCACCGTGCATGCGGAGGCGGACCGCGTCCGCGTCGACGGCTGGGCGACCCCGCCTGCCTCGCTCGGCGTCGAGCTGCACCAGGGCGGTCTCGTCACGCGCGCGCAGTCCGACGCCGACGGCCGCTTCTCGTTCTCGGACCTCGGGCGAGGTCCGGCCAGGCTCGTCCTGCGCCGACCGGAGGACCCCGACCTGCCGGTCGTCACTCCGCAGATCGAGCTCTAGCGTCGATGACGGTCCGAGGCGGGCGCGCACCGGAGCGGGCCGCTGTTGACACCCTCGAGCGGCTGGCGGCCGTCGTCGACCGCGCCGTGGTGGAGAACGCCGAGGGTCAGCCCGCGCTCGCCGGTCGCCGCCTCCGACCCGTCCTGCGCCGCCTGGAGGGGCTGCCCCCGTCGGACGAGGTCGCGCGCGTGCGGGTCCGGGCGGCGATCGAGCTCGTCAAGAGCGACTACGAGCGACGCGGTGACGTCGAGACCCAGCTCACCCGGCTCGCCGAGCTTGCAGCGGCCGCGCACGCCGACGGAGCGTCGGGCTGGCCAGGGCTGGATCCGGCGCTCGCGGGCATGCGCGGTCTGCTCTACCTGCGCTCCGGGCGCCCGGAGGAGTCGCTCCACGCGCTCAACGAGGCCCTCGAGCACGTCCACGAGGCCGATGCCATCGACGCGTGCCGGGCGCTGCTGAACCGCGGCGTGCTGCACATGGATCGTGGCGAGCTGGCGCCGGCGCGCGCGGACCTGACCGAGTGCGCCGAGCGTGCAAGCGCGGCCGGCTTCGCCCGGCTCGTCTTCAAGGCGCAGCACAACCTGGGCTACCTGGAGTTCCTCGCCGGCCGGCTCCCGCTGGCGCTCGCGCGGATGGAGGAGGCCGCGCGCAGCCTGCCGGGCCGGACGCGCGCGATCGCGCTGCTCGACCGCGCACGTGTGCTGCTCGAGGCGGGGCTCGTCGGGGTCGCGGACGCGACGCTCGCTGAGGCTGCCGAGATCTTCGCTGCCGACCGGCTGGGCCACGACCTCGCGGAGAGCGAGCTGGTGCGCGCGGAGTGCGCGATGCTCCGCGGGGACGTCGACCACGCGCGTGCGCTCGTGACGTCGGCGCGGCGCCGGTTCGTGCGCCGTGGTGAGGAGTCGTGGGCGGTACGAGCCACCGTGATCGGTCTGCAGATCGATGCAGCGGACCTGGCGCGCCCGACGTCCTCGCCGACGAGCGACCCTGCGCAGCGCCGGGCGTGGGGCATCCTTGCCGCGCGCGCGGCCCGTCTCGAGCTGCTGTGCCGGCGTTCTGGCCGCCCGGTGTGGGCGTACGTCGCCTCGCTCGTCGGTCTCGAGGCCCGGCTGGCCCGTGGACCGGTGCCCGACGCGGCAGAGCGGCTCGCGGCGCTCGGACCGGTCTCGCCCGGGGACCCGATCACGGTGCGCCTGCACGGCCGGCGCATCCGGGCGCTGCTCGCGCTCGCGGCTGGTGACCGCACGCGTGCCGGGCGCCATGTCCGGGAGGGCCAGCGCGACCTCGGCGTGCACCGCGCGGGCTTCGGCTCGCTCGACCTGCGGACCGCTGCCGCCGTGCACGGGAGCCGCCTGGCCGAGATCGACATGGAGCTCGCGCTCACGAGCGGCCAGCCGTCGGCGGTCCTCGACGCGGCCGAACGCACCCGGGCTGTGGTCGGTGCGGTGCAGCGCGTCAACCCGCCGCGCGACCCCGAGTCGGCGGCGTTGCTCGCCGAGCTGCGCCAGCTGCTCGACGGCGCGCGCGGGATCGAGTCGTTGCCCGCGGCCGACCCGGAGCGCATCCGGGTCCGGCGCGACGCGCTCCGGCTGAAGCAGGCCATCTTGGCGCGGTCGTGGCACCGGGAGGGTCAGGCGGGGGAGGACCAGATCGGGACCACCCGGCAGGTCCGCGAGACCGTGCGCCTGCACCCGGGCACCACGGTGCTGGACGTCGCCGAGCATGCGGGTCGGCTCGTCGCCGTCCGTGTGGAGGATGACGAAGGACGGGGGCGCGTCAGCCTCCACGACCTGGGCGACGCGTCCCGCATGCGTGAGGCCGCCCGCCGGGTGCACGCCGACCTCGAGGTGGTCGCCAACACCCTCGTGCCGCTGCCGCTGCGGGCTGCCGCGTCTCGGTCGCTCACCCGCTGCCTGGAGGAGCTCGACGCGCAGATGCGTGACGTCCTGCGTTCGCCCGGACAGGTCGTCGTCGTCGCGAGCGGCTGGCTGGGGGTTGTCCCGTGGTCGATGCTCGCGTCCCGGCGCGGCCGGCCGACCGTCGTCGCGCCCTCCGTGCACCACTGGCGCACGCACGCGGGGTCGGCTTCCGGCGCGCTGCCGAACCTGAGTGCCGCGGCGGGCCCGGGGTTGCGGCACGCGGCGGACGAGGTGCGCGAGGTCGCCCGGCTCTGGCCGCAGGCCACGGTGCTCGCCGGCGAGGACGCGACCTGCGCGCGCACGATCGAGATGCTCGGCGCGCCCGGGATCGTCCACCTGGCCGCGCACGGTCGCCACGAGCCGGACAACCCCCTGTTCTCCTCGGTGCGCATGGCCGACGGCCCGTTGTTCGCCCACGAGCTCGACGCGGGCGGCGGAGCGCCCGAGCTCGTCGTGCTCTCGTGCTGCGAGGTCGGTCGTGCCAGCGTCCGTCCGGGCGGCGAGGCGCTGGGCTTTGCGAGCGTGCTGCTGCGCGGCGGTGTCGGCTGCGTCGTCGCAGCTCTCGCGCCCGTGTCGGACGAGGTGGCGCTGAGCGTCATGACACGCGTGCACGCGCTCCTCAGCGCGGGCCGCCCGGTGGCCGAGGCGCTCGCGACGGCGACCGCCGAGGGGTTCGAGGCCGACGGGGCCGTCGTCCCGCTGGTGAGCTTCGGTGCGCCCGTCTGAGCCGGGATTTGGCCACCGGTCGACCGTGACGTAGTCTCAGACCACCCAAGACCGCCGGTCGTCGTCCTCATGCAGCGCAGGTGTGCAGAGAACGCCCGAAGTCCCGCAGCAGCGGGAGCCAGCGCAGGTGAGAGTTTCGGTCCGCACGCCACGGCGTGCATGTCGAGCCCCGCGCCTGCGCGGGGCTCTTTCTCGTTGTGGGGCCGAGGACGACCGGTGGCATCACCACCGGAAGGATTGCCATGGCGAGGCCGGACAAGGCAGCCGATGTCGCAGAGCTCACGGACCGGTTCCGCGAGTCCAACGCGGCCGTGCTGACCGAGTACCGCGGGCTCACCGTTGCGCAGCTCAAGCAGCTGCGGCGCGCGCTCAGCGGCAACGCAACCTACGCCGTGGTGAAGAACACGCTGACCGCTATCGCGGCCAAGCAGGCGGGCGTCGAGGGTATCGACTCCCACCTGGCCGGTCCCTCGGCCATCGCCTTCGTGACCGGTGACCCGGTCGAGGCAGCCAAGGGTCTGCGTGACTTCGCCAAGGCGAACCCCGCACTGGTCATCAAGGGCGGTGTCCTCGAAGGACGCGCCCTGACCGCCGCGGACATCATCAAGCTCGCGGACCTCGAGTCCCGCGAGGTCCTGCTGGCCAAGACGGCCGGCGTGCTCAAGGCGTCGCTCTACCAGGCGGCGTACCTCTTCACGGCGCCTGCAGCGAAGGCCGTTCGCACCGTCGAGGCGTTGCGCGTCAAGCGCGACGAGCCCACCGAAGACGCAGCCTGAGCCATCCGGCCCAGCAGCTCGAACCCCCCGCTTGCGCCGACCACCGAGGTCGGCGGGCACGACACGGAAGGACACGCCATCATGGCGAAGCTCACGACTGACGAGCTCATCAACGCGTTCAAGGAGCTCACGCTCATTGAGCTCTCCGAGTTCGTCAAGGCCTTCGAGGAGACCTTCGAGGTCACCGCCGCGGCCCCCGTCGCCGTCGCCGCCCCCGCGGCTGCCGGTGCCGAGGCCGTCGTCGAGGAGGAGAAGGACGAGTTCGACGTCGTCCTCGAGGCCGCCGGCGAGAAGAAGATCCAGGTCATCAAGGAGGTGCGCGCCCTCACGAGCCTCGGCCTGAAGGAGGCCAAGGACCTCGTGGACGCCGCCCCCAAGGCCGTCCTGGAGGGTGTCAACAAGGAGGCCGCCGAGAAGGCCAAGGCGACCCTCGAGGGCGCCGGCGCGACCGTCACCCTCAAGTGACCCTCTGAGCTGCTTCGCAAGGAGCGGCTCACCTCAACGACGAGGCCCGCACCCCAGCAGGGGTGCGGGCTTTGTCGTGTCGGCCGGCGGTCGCCCGCGCTGCCGCCGAACTGGCCGACGCCAGCCTGACGTCGGGCGTTGTTGGACAACGCCGGGCCCTATTGGACAGCCTTGTCCAGGTGGGCTAGGCTAGCGCTTTGCGCTGGCTTGTGCCTGCGGCCCCCCGAACCCGACCCCGGATCGACATCGCCATGCTCGCCCCTCGGGCGCGTGCGGTCAACGGTATGGGACGGCTCGGCGGACGGCACTCTCAGCGCGCAGCGTGTACTCGATCTGCAGGGAAGGACCCCTCTTGGCTGCCTCGCGCACCCCTTCTGCTCCGTCCGCCGACGCTATCGCGAATCGCACCGCGTCTCGTCGCATCTCTTTCGCCAAGATCCACGAGCCGCTGGAGGTCCCGGACCTCCTCGGGCTCCAGACCGAGAACTTCGACTGGCTGCTCGGCAACGAGAAGTGGCAGGCGCGCGTCGCCACCGCACTCGAGACCGGCCGCCAGGACGTCCCGGAGACCGCCGGTCTGGAGGAGATCTTCGAGGAGATCTCTCCGATCGAGGACTTCGGCGGCTCCATGTCGTTGTCGTTCCGCGAGCACCGCTTCGAGCCGGCCAAGTACACGGCCGACGAGTGCAAGGAGAAGGACTTCACCTTCGCCGCGCCGCTGTTCGTCACGGCCGAGTTCGTCAACTACACGACCGGTGAGATCAAGAGCCAGACGGTCTTCATGGGCGACTTCCCGCTCATGACCGACCGCGGCACGTTCATCATCAACGGCACCGAGCGCGTCGTCGTCTCCCAGCTCGTCCGGTCCCCGGGCGTGTACTTCGAGCGCACCGCCGACAAGACGTCCGACAAGGACGTCTTCACCGCCAAGATCATCCCGAGCCGCGGTGCCTGGCTCGAGTTCGAGATCGACAAGCGCGACAACGTCGGCGTCCGCGTCGACCGCAAGCGCAAGCAGAACGCGACGGTGCTCCTCAAGGCCCTCGGCCTGAGCGAGGCCGAGATCCGCGAGGAGTTCGCGCAGTTCCCCGCGGTCATCGACACGCTCGAGAAGGACCACGTCACGACCGAGGAGGAGTCCCTCCTCGACCTCTACCGCAAGATCCGTCCGGGCGAGCCGCCCACGGTCGAGGCCGGTCGCGCGCTGATCGAGAACTTCTACTTCAACCCCAAGCGCTACGACCTCGCGAAGGTCGGCCGCTACAAGGTCAACAAGAAGCTCGGCATCGACGTGCCGCTGGGCGACTCGGTGCTGTCCACGGCCGACATCGTCGCCACGATCAAGTACCTCGCGGCGCTGCACGCCGACGTCGCGACGATCGACGGCCACCGTGCCGGCGAGTCCGTCGAGGTCCGCGTCGAGACGGACGACATCGACCACTTCGGCAACCGTCGCATCCGCGCGGTCGGCGAGCTCATCCAGAACCAGGTCCGCACGGGCCTGTCCCGGATGGAGCGCGTCGTGCGCGAGCGCATGACGACGCAGGACGTCGAGGCGATCACCCCGCAGACCCTGATCAACATCCGCCCGGTCGTGGCGTCGATCAAGGAGTTCTTCGGGACCTCGCAGCTGTCGCAGTTCATGGACCAGAACAACCCGCTCGCGGGGCTGACGCACAAGCGTCGTCTGTCCGCGCTCGGCCCGGGCGGTCTGTCCCGCGACCGCGCCGGCATGGAGGTCCGTGACGTCCACCCGTCGCACTACGGCCGCATGTGCCCGATCGAGACCCCAGAAGGCCCGAACATCGGCCTGATCGGCTCGCTCGCGACCTACGGACGGATCAACCCGTTCGGCTTCATCGAGACCCCGTACCGCGAGGTCGTGCACGGCAAGGTCACCGACGAGGTGCACTACCTCACGGCCGACGACGAGGACCGCTTCGTCATCGCCCAGGCCAACGCGCCGCTCAAGGCGAACGGTGCGTTCGCCGAGGAGCGCGTGCTCGTGCGCACCAAGGGCGGCGAGGTCGAGATCGTCCCCGGCGTGAACGTCGACTACATGGACGTCTCGCCGCGCCAGATGGTGTCGGTCGCGACGGCCCTGATCCCGTTCCTCGAGCACGACGACGCCAACCGCGCCCTCATGGGTGCCAACATGCAGCGCCAGGCCGTGCCGCTCGTCCGCTCCGAGGCCCCGGTCGTCGGTACCGGCATGGAGCGCCGTGCGGCCATCGACGCGGGCGACGTGATCGTCGCGGCGAAGCCGGGTGTCGTCACCGAGGTGTCGGCCGACCTGATCGTCATCGCGAACGACGACGGCACGACGACGACCCACCGGGTCGCGAAGTTCCGCCGCTCGAACCAGGGCACGAGCTACAACCAGCGCGTCGTCGTCGACCACGGCGCCCGCGTCGAGGTCGGCTCGGTGCTCGCCGACGGTCCCGCGACGGACGAGGGCGAGCTCGCGCTCGGCCGCAACCTGCTCGTCGGGCTCATGTCGTGGGAGGGGCACAACTACGAGGACGCGATCATCCTCAGCCAGCGCCTCGTGCAGGACGACGTCCTGTCCTCGATCCACATCGAGGAGCACGAGGTCGACGCCCGCGACACGAAGCTCGGCCCGGAGGAGATCACGCGGGACATCCCCAACGTCTCCGAGGAGGTCCTCGCGGACCTCGACGAGCGCGGGATCATCCGCATCGGCGCCGAGGTCTCGGCCGGCGACATCCTCGTCGGCAAGGTCACGCCCAAGGGCGAGACCGAGCTGACCCCGGAGGAGCGCCTGCTGCGGGCGATCTTCGGCGAGAAGGCGCGCGAGGTCCGCGACACGTCGCTCAAGGTTCCTCACGGCGAGTCCGGCACGGTCATCGAGGTCCGCACGTTCAACCGTGAGGACGGCGACGAGCTGCCCGCCGGCGTGAACGAGCTGGTCCGCGTGTACATCGCCCAGCGCCGCAAGATCACGCCCGGTGACAAGCTCGCCGGTCGTCACGGCAACAAGGGCGTCATCTCCACGATCCTCCCGGTCGAGGACATGCCGTTCCTTGCGGACGGCACCCCGCTCGACATCATCCTCAACCCGCTCGGTGTGCCCGGCCGCATGAACGTCGGCCAGGTGCTCGAGACCCACCTCGGGTGGATCGCCAAGCAGGGCTGGGACATCTCGCTGGCCGAGGGCGACGCTGCGTCGCTCGCGTGGCGTGACGGTGTGCCCGCGATCGCCGCGAAGTCGGCGCCCGGGGTCCCGGTCGCGACGCCGGTGTTCGACGGTGTCCCGGAGCAGACCCTCACCGGTCTGCTGTCCTCGACGCTGCCGAACCGTGACGGCGTGCGGATGGTCGACGGGACCGGCAAGGCGAGGCTCTTCGACGGTCGCTCCGGCGAGCCGTTCCCGGAGCCGGTCGCGGTCGGCTACATGTACATCCTCAAGCTCCACCACCTGGTCGACGACAAGATCCACGCGCGTTCGACGGGCCCGTACTCGATGATCACGCAGCAGCCGCTGGGTGGTAAGGCCCAGTTCGGTGGCCAGCGGTTCGGCGAGATGGAGGTGTGGGCGCTCGAGGCGTACGGCGCCGCCTACACGCTCCAGGAGCTGCTGACCATCAAGTCGGACGACGTCCCCGGACGCGTCAAGGTGTACGAGGCGATCGTCAAGGGGGAGAACATCCCCGACTCGGGCATCCCGGAGTCCTTCAAGGTCCTCCTCAAGGAGATGCAGTCGCTCTGCTTGAACGTCGAGGTCCTGTCGAGCGACGGCGTCTCGATCGACATGAAGGAGAACGACGACGAGGTCTACCGCGCGGCGGAGGAGCTCGGCATCGATCTCTCGCGTCGCCCGAACGCCAGCAGCATCGAAGAGATCTGAGATCGAGCACCGGTCGGTCGCCTGTCACCTGACGGCGACCGACCGGAGCCGACACACCCGTAGCACCCTCCATCCGCCGGAGCCCGTGAGGCCCGGCAAGCGAAGGAAGTAGGACCCCCTTGCTCGACGTCAACGTCTTCGATGAGCTGCGTATCGGACTTGCCACTGCCGAGGACATCCGCACCTGGTCGCACGGCGAGGTCAAGAAGCCCGAGACCATCAACTACCGCACGCTCAAGCCCGAGAAGGACGGACTCTTCTGCGAGAAGATCTTCGGCCCGACCCGGGACTGGGAGTGCTACTGCGGGAAGTACAAGCGCGTCCGCTTCAAGGGCATCATCTGCGAGCGCTGCGGCGTCGAGGTCACGCGCTCCAAGGTGCGCCGTGAGCGCATGGGCCACATCGAGCTCGCCGCGCCCGTCACGCACATCTGGTTCTTCAAGGGTGTCCCGTCGCGCCTCGGCTACCTGCTCGACCTCGCCCCGAAGGACCTCGAGAAGGTCATCTACTTCGCGGCCTACATGATCACGTCCGTCGACGTCGACGGCCGGCACGAGGACCTCCCCAACCTCCAGAACGAGATCGACCTGGAGAAGAAGGAGATCTCGGACCGTCGCGACAACGACATCAACACCCGCGCCACGAAGCTCGAGGCCGACCTGGCCGAGCTCGAGGCCGAGGGTGCCAAGGCCGACGCGCGCCGTAAGGTGCGCGACTCCGCCGAGCGCGAGATGGCGCAGATCCGCAAGCGTGCGGACGCTGACCTGGAGCGCCTCGACACGGTCTGGGACCGGTTCAAGAACCTCAAGGTCGCGGACCTCGAGGGCGACGAGATGCTGTACCGCCAGCTGCAGGACCGGTACGGCAACTACTTCGAGGGCTCGATGGGCGCCGCGGCGATCCAGAAGCGCCTCGAGGCGTTCGACCTCGAGGCCGAGTCGGACTCGTTGCGCGACATCATCAAGAACGGCAAGGGGCAGCGCAAGACGCGCGCGCTCAAGCGCCTGAAGGTCGTCAACGCGTTCCTCACGACGTCCAACTCGCCCACGGGCATGGTCCTCGACGCGGTCCCGGTGATCCCGCCGGACCTGCGCCCGATGGTCCAGCTCGACGGTGGCCGGTTCGCCACGTCGGACCTCAACGACCTGTACCGCCGGGTCATCAACCGCAACAACCGCCTCAAGCGGCTGCTGGACCTCGGCGCACCCGAGATCATCGTCAACAACGAGAAGCGGATGCTCCAGGAGGCCGTCGACTCGCTGTTCGACAACGGCCGCCGCGGCCGTCCGGTGACCGGACCGGGCAACCGCCCGCTCAAGTCCATCTCGGACATGCTCAAGGGCAAGCAGGGTCGGTTCCGCCAGAACCTCCTCGGCAAGCGCGTCGACTACTCGGGCCGTTCGGTCATCGTCGTCGGCCCGCAGCTCAAGCTGCACCAGTGCGGCCTGCCGAAGCAGATGGCGCTCGAGCTCTTCAAGCCCTTCGTCATGAAGCGGCTCGTCGACCTCAACCACGCGCAGAACATCAAGAGCGCGAAGCGCATGGTCGAGCGCGCGCGCCCGGTCGTGTGGGACGTCCTCGAAGAGGTCATCACCGAGCACCCCGTGCTGCTGAACCGTGCGCCCACGCTGCACCGTCTCGGTATCCAGGCGTTCGAGCCGCAGCTCGTCGAGGGCAAGGCCATCCACCTGCACCCGCTCGTCTGCGCGGCGTTCAACGCCGACTTCGACGGTGACCAGATGGCTGTCCACCTGCCCTTGAGCGCCGAGGCGCAGGCCGAGGCCCGCATCCTCATGCTCTCGAGCAACAACATCCTCAAGCCGTCGGACGGCCGTCCGGTGACCATGCCCTCCCAGGACATGATCATCGGGCTCTACCACCTGACGAACGACAAGGACGACCCGATCGGTGCAGGTCGCGTCTTCTCCTCGGTCTCCGAGGCGGTCATGGCGTTCGACCAGAAGTCGCTCGACCTGAACGCCCCGGTCGGGATCCGTCTCGACGACCTGATCCTCGCGGAGCAGGACGCGCCTGAGGGCTGGGTGCAGGGCGGGACCCTGACGTACCAGACGACCCTGGGTCGCGCGCTGTTCAACGAGCTGCTCCCGGTCGACTACCCGTACGAGAACGGCGTCGTCGACAAGAAGCGGCTGTCGGTCATCGTCAACGACCTCGCCGAGCGCTACCCGAAGGTCGCGGTCGCCGCGTCCCTCGACGCGCTCAAGGAGGCCGGCTTCCGCTGGGCCACCCGTTCGGGCGTCACGATCGCCATCTCCGACGTCGCCACCCCGGCTGCGGAGAAGGCGGAGATCCTCGAGGAGCACGAGGGGCGCGCCGCCAAGGTGCAGGGCCAGTACGAGAAGGGCCTGATCACCGACGACGAGCGTCGCCAGGAGCTCATCGAGATCTGGACGCAGGCGACCGACAAGGTCGCCGACGCGATGCGGGCCAACTTCCGCAAGGACAACACCGTCTACAAGATGGTCGGTTCCGGTGCTCGTGGTAACTGGATGCAGGTCCGTCAGATCGCCGGTATGCGCGGCCTCGTGGCGAACCCCAAGGGCGAGATCATCCCGCGCCCCATCAAGGCGAACTACCGCGAGGGCCTGTCGGTCCTGGAGTACTTCATCGCGACGCACGGTGCTCGCAAGGGCCTGGCGGACACCGCTCTGCGGACCGCCGACTCGGGCTACCTGACGCGTCGTCTGGTGGACGTCTCGCAGGACGTCATCGTTCGTGAGGAGGACTGCGGCACCGAGCGCGGTCTCGTCATGACGGTGGGCGTCCCGGGAGCCGACGGCACGCTGCGCCGCCACGACAAGGTCGAGACGAGCGTCTACTCGCGCACGCTGTCGACCGACGTCGAGATCGACGGCAACGTCATCGGCCACGCGGGCGACGACGTGGGCGACGTGCTCATCGACTCGCTGCTCGCCGCGGGAGTCACGGACCTCAAGGTCCGCTCGGTCCTGACCTGCGAGTCGCGGGTCGGCACGTGCGCCAAGTGCTACGGCCGCTCGCTCGCGACCGGCAAGCTCGTGGACATCGGCGAGGCCGTCGGCATCATCGCGGCCCAGTCGATCGGCGAGCCCGGCACGCAGCTCACGATGCGTACCTTCCACACGGGTGGTGTGGCCTCGGCCGACGACATCACCCAGGGTCTGCCCCGTATCCAGGAGCTCTTCGAAGCCCGCACCCCCAAGGGTGAGGGACCGATCGCGGAGTTCTCGGGCCGGATCACGATCGACGAGTCCGACCGGACCCGCCGCATCATGCTGACCCCGGACGACGGCTCGGAGGAGCTGGCGTACCCGATCACGAAGCGGTCGCGCCTGCTCGTCAGCGACGGCGACCACGTCGAGGTCGGCACGCAGCTCGTCGTCGGTGCGGTCGACCCCAAGAAGGTCCTGCGCATCCTCGGCCCGCGTGCGACGCAGAAGCACCTGGTCGACGAGGTGCAGGAGGTCTACCGCTCGCAGGGCGTGGACATCCACGACAAGCACATCGAGGTCATCGTCCGGCAGATGCTGCGCCGGGTGACGGTCCTCGACTCGGGCGACACGGACCTCCTGCCCGGCGAGCTCGCCGAGCGTGGCCGGTTCGAGGACGCGAACCGTCGGGCGGTGTCCGAGAGCGGGCAGCCGGCCTCGGGCCGTCCGGAACTCATGGGCATCACGAAGGCGTCGCTCGCGACCGACTCGTGGCTGTCCGCGGCCTCCTTCCAGGAGACGACGCGTGTCCTCACCGAGGCCGCGATGTCGGGGCGCAGCGACCCGCTGCTGGGCCTCAAGGAGAACGTCATCCTCGGCAAGCTCATCCCCGCCGGCACGGGCCTGGCCCGCTACCGCAACGTGGTGGTCGAGCCGACCGAGGAGGCGAAGGCCGAGCTGTACCCGTCCTTCGGCTACGACGAGATCGACTTCCCGTCCCTGGGCCTCGGCTCGGGCGAGGCAGTCCCGCTCGAGGACATCGACTTCGGCGACTTCCGCTGACGTCAGTCCGTTGATCTGCCCCGAGGGGGCCCGCCGATCCGGTGGGCCCCCTCGGTCCGTCCGGCCGCCTGTCCGGGTGCGCCCCGCTGTGACGCACCTTGCTTTGACGGACTCGCCACGCGGACGGTAATGTTGGCCACCGTGCCCGCGCCGTCGGGCCCTCGTGCGTGCACACCGCCGGACGCTCTAGGGGTTCACTCCCCGGGCCAGGGTGCGGTGCGCCGGGTGGAGTTCCTCTTCACCGCGTGCGACATACCGTCGATGAGCAGTTCGGCGGGGTGCCGCCGCGGGCATCGAGGGCGACACGCCCGGGCGCGTGGGTCGCAGTTCGACGGCACAGGACGCAAGGCCCTCGGGCCGCCGGACGAACGCGCCGCTCCACCAGAAGGTGCGCGGGGCGCTGCGGACGTCGGTCCCACCAGGTCGGGCTAGGTCCCGGCCGATCAGAGCGTCAACGAGAAGACACGGAGATGTAGTGCCTACGATCCAGCAGCTGGTCCGCAAGGGCCGCAAAGCCAAGGTCAACAAGTCCAAGACGCCGGCGCTCAAGGGCAGCCCGCAGCGGCGCGGTGTGTGCACCCGCGTCTACACGACGACCCCGAAGAAGCCGAACTCGGCTCTCCGCAAGGTCGCGCGCGTCAAGCTCTCCAGCCAGGTCGAGGTCACGGCCTACATCCCCGGTGTGGGACACAACCTGCAGGAGCACTCCATCGTGCTCGTGCGCGGCGGCCGCGTGAAGGACCTCCCCGGTGTCCGCTACAAGATCGTCCGTGGCGCCCTCGACACCCAGGGTGTGAAGAACCGCAAGCAGGCCCGTAGCCGTTACGGCGCCAAGAAGGACAAGCGCTAATGCCTCGTAAGGGTCCCGCCCCGAAGCGGCCACTCATCATCGACCCGGTCTACGGATCGCCGGTCGTCACGCAGCTCATCAACAAGGTCCTCATGGACGGCAAGAAGTCCGTCGCCGAGGCCATCGTGTACGGCGCCCTCGAGGGTGTGCGCGACAAGACGCAGGGCGACCCGGTCGTCGTGCTCAAGCGCGCGCTCGAGAACGTCCGCCCGGCCCTCGAGGTGCGTTCGCGCCGCGTCGGTGGCGCGACCTACCAGGTGCCCGTCGAGGTCCGCCCGGTGCGCTCGACCACGCTCGCCCTGCGCTGGCTCACCGACTACTCGCGTGCACGTCGCGAGAAGACGATGACCGAGCGACTCATGAACGAGATCCTCGATGCCAGCAACGGCCTGGGTGCAGCGGTCAAGCGCCGCGAGGACATGCACAAGATGGCCGAGTCCAACAAGGCGTTCGCGCACTACCGCTGGTGATCCCCGCGACCGCGAACCCAAGCCAACCGACAAGGGGCTGAACACGTGGCACTTGACGTGCTGACGGACCTCAACAGGGTCCGGAACATCGGCATCATGGCGCATATCGATGCCGGCAAGACGACGACGACCGAGCGGATCCTGTTCTACACCGGGGTCAACTACAAGATCGGTGAGACGCACGACGGTGCGTCGACGATGGACTGGATGGAGCAGGAGCAGGAGCGCGGCATCACGATCACGTCCGCCGCGACGACCTGCTACTGGAAGAACAACCAGATCAACATCATCGACACGCCGGGCCACGTGGACTTCACGGTCGAGGTCGAGCGCTCGCTGCGCGTCCTCGATGGTGCCGTCGCGGTCTTCGACGGCAAGGAGGGCGTCGAGCCCCAGTCGGAGACCGTCTGGCGACAGGCCGACAAGTACGAGGTCCCGCGCATCTGCTTCGTCAACAAGATGGACAAGCTGGGCGCTGACTTCTACTTCACGGTGAAGACGATCGTGGACCGCCTCAAGGCCAAGCCGCTGGTCATCCAGCTGCCGATCGGCTCGGAGAGCGAGTTCACGGGAGTCGTCGACCTGGTCGAGCAGAAGGCGCTCATCTGGCGCGGCGAGACCAAGCTGGGCGAGGAGTACTCCACCGAGGACATCCCCGCGGACCTCGTCGAGAAGGCGGCTCAGTACCGCGCCGAGCTCATCGAGGCCGTCGCCGAGGCGAACGAGACGCTGCTCGAGAAGTACCTGAACGGCGAGGAGCTCACGGTCGCGGAGATCAAGGCCGGTATCCGGGAGCTGACGATCAAGTCGCTCGCGTACCCGGTCCTGTGCGGGTCGGCGTTCAAGAACAAGGGCGTCCAGCCCATGCTCGACGCCGTCATCGACTACCTCCCGACGCCGCTCGACGTGCCTGCTGTCGAGGGGCACGACGTCCACGACGAAGAGATCATCATCGAGCGTCACCCCGACGCGACGGAGCCGTTCGCGGCTCTGGCGTTCAAGGTCGCGACGCACCCGTTCTTCGGCAAGCTGACGTATGTCCGGGTCTACTCGGGACACGTCGCGCAGGGCGCCCAGGTCTACAACGCCACCAAGGGCAAGAAGGAGCGCATCGGGAAGCTCTTCCAGATGCACTCCAACAAGGAGAACCCGGTGGAGGAGGCCACGGCAGGCCACATCTACGCGTTCATCGGCCTCAAGGACGTCACCACCGGTGACACGCTGTGCGACCCGAGCAACCTGATCGTGCTCGAGTCCATGACGTTCCCCGAGCCCGTCATCGACGTGGCGATCGAGCCGAAGACGAAGGGCGACCAGGAGAAGCTGTCGGTCGCGATCCAGAAGCTCGCCGAGGAGGACCCGACGTTCCGGGTCCGCCACGACGAGGAGACCGGCCAGACCGTCATCGGCGGCATGGGCGAGCTCCACCTGGACATCCTCGTCGAGCGCATGCGGCGCGAGTTCCACGTCGACGCCAACGTCGGCAAGCCGCAGGTCGCGTACCGGGAGACGATCCGTCGCTCGGTCGAGAAGATGGACTACGTCCACAAGAAGCAGACCGGTGGATCCGGGCAGTACGCCAAGGTCCAGATGTCCTTCGAGCCGCTGGACCCCGCCCTCGGCGAGATCTACACGTTCGAGAACAAGGTCACCGGTGGTCGTATCCCGCGGGAGTACATCCCCTCGATCGATGCTGGTGTCCAGAGCGCGATGCAGCTGGGCGTGCTGGCGGGCTACCCGCTCGTCGGCGTCAAGGCGATCCTGCTCGACGGCGCTGCGCACGACGTGGACTCCTCGGAGATGGCGTTCAAGATCGCCGGCTCGATGATCCTCAAGGAGGCCGTCCGCAAGGCCGACCCGGTTCTGCTGGAGCCGGTCATGTCGGTCGAGGTGCGGACGCCCGAGGACTACATGGGTGACGTCATCGGCGACATCAACTCGCGCCGCGGCATGATCCAGTCCATGGAGGACGCGACGGGCGTGAAGGTGATTCGCGCTCTCGTGCCACTCTCTGAGATGTTCGGGTACGTGGGTGACCTGCGGTCGAAGACCCAGGGTCGCGCCGTGTACTCGATGCAGTTCGACAGCTACGCCGAGGTTCCTCGGAACGTTGCCGAAGAGATCATCAAGAAGACCCGGGGCGAGTAAGTCCCACAGGTCGCAACCTGTAGCTCTACACCACACAACCGACCCGTAGGACCGCACGTCCCGCAGGTGCCACCATGGCCCTGGAGTCGTTCGGCAATCTCTACCAGAGTCCTGAGGAGGACCCAGTGGGCAAGGCGAAGTTCGAGCGGACCAAGCCGCACGTCAACATCGGGACCATTGGTCACGTCGACCACGGCAAGACGACGCTGACGGCCGCGATCTCGAAGGTGCTGCACGACAAGTACCCCACCCTGAACCCCTTCACGCCGTTCGACCAGATCGACAAGGCGCCTGAAGAGAAGCAGCGCGGTATCACGATCAACATCGCGCACGTCGAGTACCAGACCGAGAAGCGCCACTACGCGCACATCGATGCGCCTGGTCACGCCGACTACATCAAGAACATGATCACGGGTGCCGCGCAGATGGACGGCGCGATCCTCGTGGTCGCGGCGACCGACGGCCCCATGGCCCAGACGCGTGAGCACGTCCTGCTCGCCCGTCAGGTCGGCGTGCCGTACCTGCTCGTCGCGCTGAACAAGTCCGACGCGGTCGACGACGAGGAGCTCCTGGAGCTCGTCGAGGTCGAGGTGCGCGAGCTGCTCACGGCTCAGGGCTTCGACGGCGACAACGTGCCGGTCATCCGGGTCTCGGCGCTCAAGGCGCTCGAGGGCGACCCCGAGTGGGTCAAGCAGATCGATGCTCTCCTCGAGGCCATCGACGAGAACGTCCCGGACCCGATCCGCGACATCGACAAGCCGTTCCTCATGCCGATCGAGGACGTCTTCACGATCACCGGTCGTGGCACGGTCGTCACCGGTCGCGTCGAGCGCGGCAAGCTCAAGGTGAACGAGGAGGTGGAGATCGTCGGCATCAAGGAGAAGGCGATCAAGACCACGGTCACCGGCGTCGAGATGTTCCGCAAGCTGCTCGACTACGCGGAGGCCGGCGAGAACGTCGGTCTGCTGCTGCGTGGCACGAAGCGTGAGGACGTCGAGCGCGGCCAGGTCGTCGTCAAGCCCGGCTCGATCACGCCGCACACGGAGTTCCGCGGCCAGGTCTACATCCTGGCCAAGGACGAGGGCGGGCGTCACAACCCTTTCTACGGGAACTACCGTCCCCAGTTCTACTTCCGCACCACCGACGTCACCGGCGTCATCACGCTGCCCGAGGGCACCGAGATGGTCATGCCCGGTGACAACACCGAGATCACGGTCCAGCTGATCCAGCCGATCGCGATGGAGGAGGGCCTCGGCTTCGCCATCCGTGAGGGTGGCCGTACCGTCGGCTCAGGCAAGGTCATCGAGATCATCAAGTGATGTGACGCAGGGCCCGGGCGTTCGCGCCCGGGCCCTGCCCACGTCAGTCCCCGGTCCTCGCGTCCTGAGGGCCGGAGTGCCAGCGCCTCCGCGATTGGTCTTACGCGGGGGAATCTGGCACACTTGTCAGGTTGCCCGGTGCGGGTGCGCACACGTGCGCACATGCGCGTGTGTTTGCAAGAACGCCACGGGCGCCAACACGTTGAGAGCTCTGCAGGCCCCGGGGTCACCCGGTGGCGGAGCTCAGTCAGCAACCATCGATCTCGCTCGGGCCGGTTGCGGCCCGGTGCGCAGCGCGAGGGTATGTCGTCAAGAGCGACACGCCCGAGTGCGGGGGTCGGACAGATGCGGTTCGAGAGAGAGAAGTAGACGACGCCATGGCGGGACAGAAGATCCGCATCAGGCTCAAGTCCTACGACCACGAGGTCATCGACAGCTCGGCGCGCAAGATCGTCGACACGGTGACACGCGCTGGTGCAACGGTCGTGGGTCCGGTGCCGCTGCCGACGGAGAAGAACGTCTTCTGCGTCATCAGGTCGCCTCACAAGTACAAGGACAGCCGCGAGCACTTCGAGATGCGCACGCACAAGCGGCTCATCGACATCATCGATCCCACGCCGAAGGCGGTCGACTCGCTCATGCGTCTCGACCTGCCGGCCGACGTGAACATCGAGATCAAGCTCTGACGCTGGGAAGGAACTGATTTCTATGACCACCCAGCAGAACGCGCGGCCCGTCACGGCCCTGCTCGGCACCAAGCTCGGCATGACTCAGGTGTGGGACGCCAACGGGCGTCTCGTCCCCGTCACTGTCGTGCAGGTCGGGACGAACGTCGTGACGCAGGTCCGCTCCGCTGAGACTGACGGCTACGGCTCGGTTCAGCTGGCCTACGGCCAGATCGACCCGCGCAAGGTGACGCAGCCGCTGAAGGGCCACTTCGAGAAGGCCGGGGTTACCCCCCGCCGGCACGTGGCTGAGATCCGTACGTCCGACTCGGCCGAGTACACGCTCGGCCAGGAGATCACCGCGGCTGCCTTCGAGGCCGGCGCGCTGGTGGACGTCATCGGCACCACCAAGGGCAAGGGCACCGCCGGCGTCATGAAGCTTCACGGCTTCCACGGCGACTCCGCCTCGCACGGTGCGCACCGCAACCACCGCAAGCCCGGCTCGATCGGTGGGGCATCGACCCCGTCGCGCGTGTTCAAGGGCATGAAGATGGCCGGCCGCATGGGCGTCAACCGCCAGACGACGCAGAACCTGACCGTGCACGCGGTCGACGTCGAGAAGGGCCTGGTGCTCGTCAAGGGCGCTGTTCCGGGCCCCAAGGGTGGCGTCGTCGTCGTGCGCTCCGCAGCGAAGGGGGCATGACCTCATGTCTGAAACGCTTACCGTCGACGTCCTGAACGCGGACGGCAAGAAGGCCGGCACCACCGACCTTCCCGCCGACGTGTTCAACGTCCAGACGAACATCCCGCTGATCCACCAGGTCGTCGTCGCGCAGCGCGCGGCGGCTCGCCAGGGCACCGCCTCGACGAAGACTCGTGGCGAGGTCCGCGGTGGCGGTCGCAAGCCGTACAAGCAGAAGGGCACAGGTCGCGCCCGCCAGGGTTCGACGCGCGCCCCGCAGTTTGCCGGCGGTGGCGTGGTCCACGGACCCACCCCGCGCGACTACAGCCAGCGCACCCCGAAGAAGATGAAGGCCGCGGCGCTCCGCGGTGCTCTCTCGGACCGCGCCCGCGCAGGTCGTGTGCACGTCGTCACGGGGTTCGCCCCGGGTGCCGCGCCCTCGACCAAGTCGGCCGTCAAGGTTCTCGCGAACCTGTCGGGCCGCAAGAACGTCCTGGTGGTCGTCGAGCGTGCTGACGAGATCACGTGGAAGTCGCTGCGCAACGTCGACCGGGTGCACCTGCTGGTCGCCGACCAGCTCAACACCTATGACGTGCTCATCTCGGACGACATCGTCTTCACGCAGGGCGCTCTCGACACGTTCCTCGCCGGTCCGGTGACGGGCAAGTCGGTCTCTGCTGTTGCGACCGAGTCCGAGGCCGCTGAGGAGGAGACCAAGTGACCGCCGTCGCCAAGGACCCGCGCGACATTCTGTTCGCGCCGGTCGTCTCGGAGAAGAGCTACGGGCTTCTCGACGAGGGGAAGTACACCTTCGTCGTCGACCCGCGTGCGAACAAGACGGAGATCAAGATCGCGATCGAGCAGATCTTCTCGGTCAAGGTCGCCTCGGTGAACACGATCAACCGTAAGGGCAAGGCCCGGCGGACCAAGTTCGGCATCGGCCGCCGTAAGGACACGAAGCGAGCGATCGTCACCCTCCGCGAGGGCACGATCGACATCTTCGGCGGACCGGTCGGCTGAGCCGGACCTGAGAGCAGATTGAGGACACGTCCCCATGGGAATCCGTAAGTACAAGCCGACGACGCCAGGGCGCCGCGGCGCCAGCGTGGCCGACTTCGCTGAGATCACGCGCTCCACGCCGGAGAAGTCGTTGGTTCGTCCGCTGCACAAGACCGGTGGCCGCAACGCCACCGGCCGTGTCACGATGCGCCACCAGGGCGGCGGGCACAAGCGCGCCTACCGCCTGATCGACTTCCGTCGCCACGACAAGGACGGCGTGCCGGCCAAGGTCGCTCACATCGAGTACGACCCCAACCGCACGGCGCGCATCGCGCTGCTGCACTACGCGGACGGCGAGAAGCGCTACATCATCGCGCCGAACAAGCTGTCGCAGGGTGACGTGGTCGAGGCCGGAGCCGGCGCCGACATCAAGCCCGGCAACAACCTGCCGCTCCGCAACATCCCGACCGGTACGGTCATCCACGCCATCGAGCTCAAGCCCGGCGGCGGCGCGAAGATCGCCCGTTCGGCTGGTGCCTCGGTGCAGCTCGTCGCCAAGGACGGCCCCTTCGCGCAGCTCCGGCTGCCGTCGGGCGAGATCCGCAACGTCGACCTGCGTTGCCGCGCGACGATCGGCGAGGTCGGCAACGCCGAGCAGTCGAACATCAACTGGGGCAAGGCCGGCCGGATGCGCTGGAAGGGCAAGCGCCCCTCCGTCCGCGGTGTCGCCATGAACCCGGTCGACCACCCGCACGGTGGTGGCGAGGGCAAGACGTCCGGTGGACGTCACCCCGTCAGCCCGTGGGGACAGTCCGAGGGTCGCACCCGCCGTCCGAACAAGCCGAGCGACAAGCTCATCGTGCGCCGTCGGCGCACCGGCAAGAACAAGCGCTGATAGGAGCCTGAGATGCCACGCAGCCTGAAGAAGGGCCCGTTCGTCGACGGCCATCTGCAGAAGAAGGTCGACGTCCAGAACGAGAAGGGGACCAAGAACGTCATCAAGACGTGGTCCCGCCGGTCGGTCATCACGCCCGACTTCCTCGGTCACACGTTCGCGGTGCACGACGGGCGCAAGCACACGCCCGTGTTCGTCACCGAGTCGATGGTCGGCCACAAGCTGGGCGAGTTTGCCCCCACGCGGACGTTCCGCGGCCACGAGAAGGACGACCGGAAGGGACGTCGCCGCTGACCTCCGGGTCAGCCAGGTGATGTCCCTGACGGCAGAGACAAGAAGGCAGGACAGCAATGGAAGCCAAGGCGAAGGCGCGGTTCGTCCGCGTCACGCCCCAGAAGGCCCGGCGCGTCGTGGACCTCGTCCGTGGCAAGCAGGCCGCCGAGGCCGTGGCGGTGCTGAAGTTCGCGCCGCAGGCTGCTGGGGCGACGGTCCTCAAGGTCGTCGAGAGCGCGATCGCGAACGCCCGTGAAGCCGCCAAGCGTGCGGGGGAGCGGCTCGATGAGGCCGACCTCTTCGTGTCGGAGGTCTTCGTGGACGAGGGGCCCACGCTCAAGCGGTTCCGTCCGCGGGCGCAGGGGCGTGCCAGCCAGATCCTCAAGCGCACCAGCCACATCACCGTGGTTGTTGCAGAGCGCGAGCGCACGAAGGGAAGTGCCCGATAGTGGGACACAAGGTCAACCCGCTCGGGTATCGCCTGGGCATCACGACAGACCACCGTTCGCGTTGGTTCGCTGACTCCACCAAGCCGGGGCAGCGCTACCGCGACTACGTCGGCGAGGACGTGAAGATCCGTAAGCTCATGAACACGGGTCTGGAGCGCGCCGGCATCGCCAAGGTCGAGATCGAGCGCACGCGTGACCGCGTCCGCGTCGACATCCACACCGCCCGCCCGGGCATCGTCATCGGGCGTCGTGGCGCGGAGGCCGACCGCATCCGCGGCGAGCTCGAGAAGCTCACGGGCAAGCAGGTCCAGCTGAACATCCTCGAGGTCAAGAACGCCGAGATCGAGTCGCAGCTGGTCGCCCAGGGCATCGCCGAGCAGCTCGCGAGCCGCGTCTCGTTCCGTCGCGCCATGCGCAAGGGCATGCAGAGCGCCCAGCGCGCGGGTGCCAAGGGCATCCGGGTGCAGGTCTCCGGTCGCCTCGGCGGCGCTGAGATGAGCCGGACCGAGTTCTACCGCGAAGGTCGTGTGCCGCTGCACACGCTGCGCGCCTACATCGACTACGGCTTCTACGAGGCTCGTACGACGTTCGGCCGCATCGGCGTGAAGGTCTGGATCTACAAGGGCGACATGACGGAGAAGGAGTTCGCCCGCGAGCAGGCGACCCAGGCTCCCCGTCAGCAGCGTGGCCCGCGTCCCGAGCGTGCCGGCGAGCGTCCTGCCCGTGGCGCCGCTCCGCGTCGCACCGACCGCAGCGATGCCCCGGCCGACGCAGCGTCGACCGATGCACCTGCTGTTGAGGCGGCTCCCGCCCCTGAGTCCGGAACGGAGGCCTGACCGTGCTGATCCCGCGGAGGCTGAAGCACCGCAAGCAGCACCACCCGGGGCGCTCCGGCGCCGCTACCGGTGGCACGGAGATCTCGTTCGGTGAGTACGGCATCCAGGCGCTTGCGCCTGCCTACGTCACGAACCGTCAGATCGAGGCTGCTCGTATCGCGATCACCCGCCACATCAAGCGTGGTGGAAAGGTCTGGATCAACATCTACCCGGACCGTCCCATCACGAAGAAGCCTGCCGAGACCCGCATGGGTTCCGGCAAGGGTTCGCCGGAGTGGTGGATCGCCAACGTCAAGCCGGGTCGAGTTCTCTTCGAGCTCGCCGGTGTCCCGGAGCCCCTGGCTCGTGAGGCCATGCGCCTCGCGCAGCACAAGCTCCCGATGAAGACCCGTTTTGTGGTTCGCGAGGGTGGTAACTGATGGCTATCGGCACCAAGGACCTGGCTCCTACCGAGCTGGATGCCTTCGACGACGAGCGACTTGTCGCCGAGCTGAAGAAGGCCAAGGAGGAGCTCTTCAACCTCCGCTTCCAGTCGGCGACGGGCCAGCTCGAGAGCCACGGGCGGCTCAAGGCTGTGCGCCGCGACATCGCCCGGATCTACACGATCCTGCGCGAGCGCGAGCTCGGCATCCGTACTGCCCCGAGCGCGAGCGAGTGAGGTCACGATGAGCGCAAACACC
Organism: Cellulomonas sp. WB94; assembly: GCF_003115775.1. Classification (NCBI taxonomy): domain Bacteria; kingdom Bacillati; phylum Actinomycetota; class Actinomycetes; order Micrococcales; family Cellulomonadaceae; genus Cellulomonas; species Cellulomonas sp. WB94. The sequence goes on along the minus strand of NZ_QEES01000002.1, from coordinate 762,660 downwards.
GAGAACGAGAAGGTCGAGCAGACCACGGCAGCTGCCGTGGACCGCAAGGACCGCAAGTCGCGACGCGGATACGTCGTCAGCGACAAGATGCAGAAGACCGTGGTGGTCGAGGTCGAGGACCGGGTCAAGCACCCGCTCTACGGCAAGGTCATCCGACGCACGAGCAAGGTCAAGGTGCACGACGAGGCCGGCACAGCCGGCGTCGGCGACCTCGTCCTCATCATGGAGACCCGCCCGCTGTCGGCGACCAAGCGCTTCCGCCTGGTGGAGATCCTCGAGAAGGCCAAGTAGTCCGTAGTACTCAGAGTTGCCCACGGGAGTGGCAGGTGCGTAGGCACCAGGTCGCTCGACGTGTGCACGACGGCAACTATCCGTTCGGCCAGGCTCGCACCGCGAGAACCGGCAGACGTCAGGAGTTCAGCAGATGATTCAGCAGGAGTCGCGACTTCGTGTCGCCGACAACACGGGTGCCAAGGAGATTCTTTGCATCCGCGTTCTCGGTGGCTCGGGCCGTCGCTATGCCGGAATTGGCGACACGATCGTCGCCACCGTCAAGGACGCGATCCCGGGCGGCAACGTCAAGAAGGGCGATGTGGTCAAGGCCGTCATCGTCCGGACCAAGAAGGAGCGTCGGCGTCCCGACGGTTCGTACATCAAGTTCGACGAGAACGCGGCCGTGATCCTCAAGAGCGACGGTGAGCCTCGTGGCACGCGCATCTTCGGCCCGGTGGGCCGCGAGCTGCGTGACAAGAAGTTCATGAAGATCATCTCGCTCGCGCCGGAGGTGCTCTGACCATGGCGAAGATCAAGAAGGGCGACCTCGTGGTCGTCATCTCGGGCCGCGACAAGGGCCAGCAGGGTCGCGTGCTGCAGGTTCTCATCGAGACGCAGCGCGTCGTCGTCGAGGGCGTCCAGCGTGTCACCAAGCACACGAAGGTCGGCCAGTCGCAGCGCGGCACCACCACAGGCGGCATCGAGACGATCGAGGCCCCCATCCACATCAGCAACGTGATGCTGGTGGACCCGGAGACGAAGAAGGGCACCCGGGTCGGCTACCGCACCGAGCAGGTCGAGCGCGACGGCCGTACCCGCACTGTCCGGGTCCGCGTCGCCAAGCGCTCCGGTAAGGACATCTGATGACCGCTATCGACGAGAACACCCCCGCGGTCGAGGTTTCCCAGCCGCGCCTGAAGACGCGCTACGCCGAGGAGATCGTCCCGGCGCTGCACGAGGAGTTCAAGCACGCCAACGTCAACCAGGTCGCGCGCCTCGTGAAGGTCGTCGTGAACATGGGTGTCGGAGACGCCGCCAAGGACTCCAAGCTCATGGACGGCGCTGTGCGCGACCTGACCCAGATCACGGGCCAGAAGCCGCAGGTGACCAAGGCCCGCAAGTCCATCGCGCAGTTCAAGCTGCGTGAGGGGATGCCGATCGGCGCGCACGTCACGCTGCGCGGCGACCGTGCCTGGGAGTTCCTGGACCGTCTCCTGTCGACCGCGCTGCCGCGCATCCGCGACTTCCGCGGGCTCTCGGCGAAGCAGTTCGACGGGCACGGCAACTACACGTTCGGCCTCACGGAGCAGTCGATGTTCCACGAGATCGATCAGGACAAGATCGACCGAGTGCGCGGCATGGACATCACTGTCGTGACGACCGCGACGACAGACGATGAGGGCCGCTCGCTTCTGAAGCGTCTCGGCTTCCCCTTCAAGGAGGACTGACAATGGCGAAGACCGCCCTGATCCAGAAGGCAGCCGCGACCCCGAAGTTCAAGGTCCGCGCCTACACGCGGTGCCAGCGCTGCGGACGTCCGCACGCTGTGTATCGCAAGTTCGGGCTCTGCCGCATCTGCGTGCGCGAGATGGCGCACCGCGGCGAGCTCCCCGGCGTGACCAAGAGCAGCTGGTAACCAACGACGTCGTAGGTCTGGACCGCGTCTCGCGACGCGGTCCAGATACCCCGATGAGAGAGGGCTGAAGCCCCATGACGATGACCGACCCGATCGCAGACCTGCTGACACGTCTGCGTAATGCGAACTCGGCGCACCACGACTCGGTAACCATCCCGTACTCGAAGCTGAAGTCGCACATCGCTGAGATCCTGCAGGCCGAGGGCTACATCGCGAGCTGGAAGGTTGAGGACGCCCCCGTAGGCAAGTACCTCATCATCGAGCTCAAGTACGGCCCCAACCGTGAGCGCTCGCTCGCCGGCATCAAGCGCGTGTCCAAGCCGGGCCTGCGCGTGTACGCCAAGTCGACCAACCTGCCCAAGGTCCTCGGAGGCCTGGGCGTGGCGATCCTGTCCACGTCCTCTGGTCTCCTGACCGACAAGCAGGCCGCCAAGAAGGGCGTGGGTGGGGAAGTCCTCGCCTACGTCTGGTAAGTCCGAGACGGAAAGGAGCTAGCCATGTCTCGTATCGGCAGAATCCCCGTCCCGGTCCCGGCCGGCGTGGATGTCAAGATCGACGGCGCCGTGGTGACGGTCCAGGGGCCCAAGGGCACCCTGGCGCACACGGTTGCCACCCCTATCGAGGTCGCGCGTGATGACGCAGGCGCTCTCGTGGTCACGCGTCCGAACGACGAGCGCGCTTCGCGCTCGCTGCACGGACTGACGCGCACGCTGCTGGCGAACCTCGTCATCGGTGTGACCGACGGCTACGAGAAGAAGCTCGAGATCGTCGGAACCGGTTACCGCGTCGCCGCGAAGGACGGTGGGCTCGAGTTCGCACTCGGGTTCAGCCACCCGGTCGCGGTCGCGGCCCCGGCCGGCATCACGTTCGCTGTCGAGAGCCCGACGAAGTTCTCGGTCATCGGCATCGACAAGCAGCAGGTCGGCGAGGTCGCCGCGAACATTCGCAAGATCCGCAAGCCTGAGCCCTACAAGGGCAAGGGCGTGCGGTACTCCGGCGAGAACGTGCGCCGCAAGGTCGGAAAGGCTGGGAAGTAAGCCATGGCGATCTCCATCAAGGGCAAGGGCAAGGCGATTGCCCGCGCGCGGCGGCACCTGCGTCTGCGCAAGAAGGTCAGCGGCAGCGCGGCGCGTCCGCGTCTCGTCGTGACGCGCTCCGCACGGCACATCACGGCGCAGGTCGTGGACGACGGCGTCGGGCGGACTCTGGCCTCGGCCTCCACGCTCGAGGCGGACCTGCGGAGCCTCGGCGCCGACAAGACCGCCAAGGCCCGCAAGGTCGGCGAGCTCGTCGCCGAGCGCGCCAAGGCGGCCGGCATCGACTCGGTCGTGTTCGACCGCGGCGGCAACAAGTACCACGGCCGGGTGGCGGCAGTCGCCGACGGGGCCCGCGAAGGCGGTCTGGCCCTGTGACGACGCTGTTCATCTCCGCATCGAAGAAGAGGACTCACTGATGGCTGCTCCTCAGCGCAGCAACACCGGGGCGCCTGCGGGCGGCACCGGAACCGGCGGGGGCGAGCGCCGCGACGGCGGTCGCCGTGACGGTGGCGGGCGTCGTGACGCCCCCGAGAAGAGCGCGTTCCTCGAGCGCGTCGTGACGATCAACCGCGTGGCCAAGGTCGTCAAGGGTGGCCGCCGGTTCAGCTTCACCGCGCTCGTCGTGGTGGGCGATGGTGACGGCACGGTCGGCGTCGGCTACGGCAAGGCCAAGGAGGTGCCTGCGGCAATCGCCAAGGGCGTCGAGGAGGCCAAGAAGAACTTCTTCAAGGTTCCTCGCATCCAGGGCACGATTCCTCACCCGGTCCAGGGTGAGGCAGCTGCCGGTGTCGTCTTCCTCCGTCCGGCGTCGCCGGGTACCGGTGTGATCGCCGGCGGTCCGGTGCGCGCGGTGCTGGAGTGCGCCGGCATCCACGACGTGCTCAGCAAGTCGCTCGGGTCGACGAACTCGATCAACATCGTGCACGCCACGGTTGCGGCGCTGCACGGCCTCGAGCTCCCCGAGCAGGTCGCCGCACGTCGCGGCCTGCCGGTCGAGCACGTCGCGCCGGCGTCGCTGCTCCGGGCGCAAGCCGCGGGCATCGCTGCGAAGGCGGGTGTCTGATGGCTCGTCTGAAGGTGACCCAGACCAGGTCCGCCATCGGCGGCAAGCAGAACCAGCGCGACACGCTGCGTTCCTTGGGCCTGAAGCGGATCGGCGACGTCGTCGTCAAGGAGGACCGTCCTGAGATCCGCGGCATGGTGACCACGGTGACGCACCTTGTTGCGGTAGAGGAGGTCGAGTGACGATGGCTGACGACAAGAAGGCCGCTGACGACGCCGTGGTGAAGACCCCGGCGAAGAAGGCTCCGGCCAAGAAGGCTGTGGCTGCGGAGTCCGCCGAGAAGGCGGCCCCCAAGGCCAAGGCCACAGCCGCCGCTGCGTCGAAGCCCGCCAAGGCTCCGGCCAAGGCGGCGACGGCGAAGGCGGCAGCTGAGGAGGTGTCCTCCGGCGGAACGCTGAAGATGCACCACCTGCGTCCGGCTCCCGGCGCCAAGACCGCCAAGACCCGCGTGGGTCGTGGCGAGGCGTCCAAGGGCAAGACGGCTGGTCGCGGTACCAAGGGGCAGGCGGCGCGCTACCAGATCCCGGACCGCTTCGAGGGCGGGCAGATGCCGTTGCACATGCGGCTGCCCAAGCTCCGCGGCTTCAAGAACCCGTTCCGCACCGAGTACCAGGTCGTGAACCTGGACGCGCTGTCGGACCTGTACCCGAACGGTGGCACCGTGACGGTCGACGACCTCGTCGCCAAGGGCGCTGTCCGCAAGGGCAAGCTCGTCAAGGTGCTGGGTACGGGCGAGATCACGGTCAAGCTCAGCGTGGACGTCGACGCGTACTCGACGTCGGCCAAGGACAAGATCCTGGCCGCCGGCGGGAGCGTCGCGCAGGACTGATCGCATGACGGGGTCGGCAGGGACACAGTTCCTGCCGGCCCCGTTGTCGCATCGGTGGGTTTCTCCGTTAGGGTTCCCGGGGCGCCCCGGCACGATCTCGTAGTGGACGCGGTGCCAGGGGACGCTTCACGACCGGGTCAGCCGGTCGTACGACACACCGCCACGGCGGAGCAGGAGGACAGGTGCTCAGCGCATTCGTGCGGGCGTTCAGGACGCCCGATCTGCGGCGCAAGCTGCTCTTCACGATCGGCATCATGGTCGTCTTCCGGATCGGTTCGTTCCTGCCGACCCCGGGCGTGTCCTACACCAACGTCCAGGCCTGCATCGCCCAGAGCGCCGACAGCAACACGCTGCTCGGCCTCGTCAACCTCTTCAGCGGCGGCGCCCTGCTGCAGCTGTCGGTGTTCGCGCTCGGCATCATGCCGTACATCACGGCGAGCATCATCGTCCAGCTCCTGCGCGTGGTCATCCCGCACTTCGAGGCGCTGCACCAGGAGGGTCAGTCCGGCACGGCGACCCTCACGCAGTACACGCGCTACCTGACGATCGGTCTCGCGATCCTGCAGTCGACGACGGTCATCACGGTCGCGCGCAGCGGGAACCTGTTCCAGAACTGCACCGTCGACGTGATCCCCAACGACACGCCGGTCACGATCGCGATCATGGTTCTGACCATGACGGCGGGTACCGGCCTGATCATGTGGCTCGGTGAGCTCATCACCGAGCACGGCGTCGGCAACGGCATGTCGCTCCTCATCTTCACGTCCATCGCTGCGCGCTTCCCGACCGCCCTCTGGTCGATCGCCGGTGGTGCGGGCGGCGTCGGCAAGTTCATCATCGTCATGGCGGTCGTGATCCTGGTCGTGGCCCTGGTCGTCTTCGTCGAGCAGTCGCAGCGCCGTATCCCCGTGCAGTACGCCAAGCGGATGGTCGGGCGGCGCATGTACGGCGGCACGAGCACCTACATCCCGATCAAGATCAACATCGCCGGCATCATCCCGGTGATCTTCGCGTCGTCGCTCCTCGCGGTCCCGGGCCTGATCGCTCAGTTCGCGGACAAGACACAGCCCTGGGTCGTGTGGCTCACCAACAACGTCGCGACGTCGAGCGCGCCCCTGCACCTCGTCCTGTACTCGCTCCTGATCATCTTCTTCTGCTACTTCTACACGGCCATCACGTTCAACCCGGACGAGGTCGCCGACAACATGAAGAAGTACGGCGGGTTCATCCCGGGCATCCGGGCGGGCCGGCCGACGGCCGAGTACCTCGACTTCGTCATCTCGAGGATCACGGCGCCGGGGTCGATCTACCTGGCCCTCGTCGCACTCGTCCCGACGATCACCTTCATCGTGCTGGGCGTGGGGACGAACATCCCGTTCGGCGGGTCGTCGATCCTGATCGTCGTCGGTGTCGGTCTCGAGACCGTCAAGCAGATCGAGTCGCAGCTGCAGCAGCGGCACTACGAGGGGTTCCTGCGATGAGCGCACGTCTGGTCCTGCTGGGTCCGCCCGGAGCCGGCAAGGGGACGCAGGCCGTGCGGCTCGCCGAGAGCCTGGGCGTCCCCGCGATCTCGACGGGCGACATCTTCCGGGCGAACATCAAGGGCGGCACGGCCCTGGGCCTCAAGGTGCAGGAGTACACGTCCGCCGGTGCGCTCGTCCCCGACGAGCTCACGAACGCGATGGTGCGGGACCGGCTCGCCGAGCCCGACGTCGAGGGCGGGTTCCTGCTCGACGGCTACCCGCGGAACGTCGCGCAAGTCGCAGAGCTCGATGACATCCTCACGTCGACCGGTCGCTCGCTGGACGTCGCCGTCGAGATCACCGCGGACGCCGCGGCCGTGGTCGACAGGCTCCTCAAGCGAGCCGAGATCGAAGGACGCGCCGACGACACCGAGTCCGTCGTCCGCCATCGGCTCGACGTCTACGCGGAGCAGACGGCGCCCATCGCGGGCGTGTACGCCTCGCGCGACCTGCTGGTGCAGGTGGACGGCATCGGCGCGGTCGACGAGGTGACGCAGCGACTGCTCGCGGCGATCGCCCCGTACGTCGGCTGACGCAGCGCGGTCCATGTTCGGCCACGAGCGGATCGAGCTCAAGACGCCCGACCAGGTGCGGGTCATGCGGCGAGCCGGGCTCGTCGTCGCAGACGCGCTCGCTGCGGTGCGCGACGAGGTCCGTCCAGGGATGACGACCGCCGACCTCGACGCGATCGCTGCGGCGGTCATCGCGGCAGCGGGGGCCACGCCGTCGTTCCTCGGGTATGACGGGTATCCCGCGACGGTGTGCGTCTCGGTCAACGACGAGGTCGTCCACGGCATCCCCGGTCCGCGCGTGCTCGAGCCCGGCGACGTCGTCTCGGTCGACTGCGGAGCGATCGTCGACGGGTGGCACGGCGACTCGGCTCTGACCGTGGTCCTGGCCGATGCCGACCCGGCGGACGTCGCCCTCAGCGACGCGGCCGAGCGTGCGATGTGGGCCGGCATCGCCGCGCTCGCGACCTCCGACCGCCTCGGTGCCGTGGGCGAGGCCGTGGAGGACGTCGTCGACGCGACCGACACCGCGCTCAACGGCGGTGCGCGCTACGGGGTCGTGGAGGAGTACGTGGGCCACGGGATCGGCACCGCGATGCACCAGCCCCCCGACGTGCTGAACTACCGCGCACGGGCGCGTGGGGCGCGTGTGCGCCCGGGTCTGTGCGTCGCGGTCGAGCCGATGCTCACCCGGGGCACCCAGGCGACCCAGGTGCTCGAGGACGACTGGACGGTCGTGACGGCGGACGGCTCACGAGCCGCGCACTGGGAGCACACCGTCGCCGTCCTCGAGTCCGGGATCTGGGTACTCACTGCTCGGGACGGCGGTGCCTCGCGTCTCGCGGAGCTCGGCGTCGCGGTCGCCCCGCTCGACTGACCGTCGCGGTCCTGCCACCGCTCGCTGAGTCGTGGCTGCCGTGCGGGCTGCACGCGGCGCGGGCAGCCCATCAGGATCGCCGCCCTGGTCAGGCGCCGTCTCCCGGCGAGAAGTGACGTGCGTCACGATGGGCGAAACGCCCATATTTGTCCGATCTGTTGGTTATGCTCCCAACTGCGCGAGGCGACCAGTCTGCGCACCGGGCACCCGTGACCTCGCACTCCGTGACGCTTGACGAGGGGCGCGTCTGCCCGCTCGCCGGATTCGCGCGCGCCGAGGCAGCGGTGCCCATCCGCAGGTCGGCCGGCGCAGTGGTGCGCCGAGTCGACTCACATCATGGTGATGGGTGAGACATGCGTCGCGAGTTGTTCACGCCAGTCGGCGACAGGGTTCAGCGGAACGCACGGGGACGAGCCCGTCTGGGCGCCCTGGCGGTGACGACGGCGCTGGGTCTGGTGGTCAGCGTCAGCGCGGCGCTTCCCGCAAGTGCGACGCGCGCGGGTGACGAGCGACCTGGCGGCAGCCGGACGCCAGTGGTGATCCCGTGCCAGGTCGTGGCGTCCACGGTGGTCGGCGGACTGGCGACGTTCACGGTCGGACCACGCGGCTGCGAGGGCCGGACCCCGCCGCTGTCGTTCTCGACCTACACGCTGAAGAACGGGCTGGTCCAGCCCTACGCGTCGCAGGTGGCGTTCGCGCACGCGACCGAGAACGGCGCGACCTACGGCGTCGGGAGCTACACGCTCGAGGCCGCGCTACCGGACTGCAACTGGCAGTCGGACCTGTACATCGGTCAGAGCCAGCTGAGCGCGCCCCACATCCACCCGCTCAGCGGCATGAACGTGGGCTGGGACTTCCGGGAGGGCCGCGTCTGCGCACCGGTCGAGAGCCCGTCACCGTCGGCGACGCCGTCGCCCACCGTGACGCCGTCCGCGACGCCGTCGCCCACCGTGACGCCGTCGCCGACGGTCACGCCGTCGCCCACCGTGACGCCGTCCGCGACGCCGTCGCCCACCGTGACGCCGTCGCCGACGGTCACGCCGTCGCCCACGATCACGCCGTCCGCGACCCCGTCGCCCACGGTGACACCGAACGTGAGCCCGTCGCCGACGGCGTCGCCGTCTGCCACCGTGACGCCGACTGCAGCGCCGTCGGTGACGCCCACCGCGACACCGACGTACCGCTCTGAGGTGCTGAGCGCGGGGGCCACCACCCCGACGCCGTCGCCGTCGACGACCTACGTGTCCGAGGTGCTCGACGCGCAGGCCAACCTCGCCGCGACGGGCTCGTCGACGGGTCCGGTGCTCGGCGCCGCCGCCGTGCTCCTCGTCGCAGGGGGGCTGCTCGTCACGCTGCGTCGCCGTTCCGGTCAGCGCCCCTGACCACGACCGGCAGGCGCGCTGCGCCGTGACGGACGCCGACGCCACCGGGTTGCTCGATCCCCGGTGGCGCCGGCGGTCGCATGTTCGCGCCTCCGCCGGTGCGTGCGCAGCGCAGGACGCTCGGCGAGGCCGGGACCCCGGGCCGGGACAGGCGTGCGTACCCGGGGCCGTTTCGTCCGGGCCCGCCGATGGCGTAGAATCGCCCGTTGGGTGTGTGTGCCCTGTGCTGTCCTGCCCCGGTGATCGGCCCCCGATCGGCCAGGGGCGGTGGCTGCACGTCAAGGTTCATGACCCTGCACGAATCCACGGAACGCACGAGTGGTCTCATCGTGGTCGACGTGGACTGGTTCATCCATCAGAGAGTTAGCGGAGGATATGGCAAAGAAGGACGGTGTCATCGAGATCGAAGGCAGCGTTGTCGAGGCCTTGCCGAACGCGATGTTTCGCGTGGAGCTGGCCAACGGCCACAGAGTGCTCGCCCACATCTCGGGCAAGATGCGTCAGCACTACATCCGGATCCTCCCCGAGGACCGCGTGGTCGTTGAGCTGAGCCCGTACGACCTGTCCCGCGGCCGGATCGTCTACCGCTACAAGTAACCGCCACTCGAACACGCCGTCGGTCCGGACCCCGGGCGCCGCGGCGGCGGAGGAACACGCAATGAAGGTCAAGCCCAGCGTCAAGAAGATCTGCGACAAGTGCAAGGTGATCCGCCGGCACGGTCGCGTCCAGGTGATCTGCGAGAACCTGCGCCACAAGCAGCGCCAGGGCTGATGCCCTGACGCTCGGGGCGCACCCGAGCAGCACCACCGGTCCCGGCCCCGGCCAGGACCAGCAAGCGCACCGCCACTCCGGCACCGGCCCTTCGGTCGGCACCGGTGCACCCTCGGTCGGAGGCCGAGGCCCGCAGCACGCGGGAGGGCAGTGCGGCAGACCTCCGATGCAGTACAGGAGTCACCAGACACATGGCACGTCTTGTCGGCGTCGACCTCCCCCGCGAGAAGCGGCTCGAGATCGCGCTCACCTACATCTACGGCGTCGGTCGTACCCGCGCGCACCAGACGCTGGCCGCGACGGGCATCAGCCCGGACCTCCGCGTCAAGGACCTCGACGACGCGACGCTCGTCGTCCTTCGTGACTACCTCGAGGGCAACTACAAGCTCGAGGGCGACCTCCGCCGCGAGGTTGCTGCGGACATCCGCCGCAAGGTCGAGATCGGTTGCTACCAGGGCCTGCGGCACCGCCGTGGCCTTCCCGTGCACGGACAGCGCACCAAGACCAACGCGCGTACCCGCAAGGGTCCGAAGCGCACCGTCGCCGGCAAGAAGAAGGCCGGCCGGAAGTAGCACCGGCGCAGGGCCCGGTCGGCGCAGCACGCGCCGCCGCCCACGCGTCGGGACCACCGACATCACGACCCTGGCGACAGCCGGAGAACGAGAGAGAAACCGCAGATGCCCCCGAAGACTCGTGCAGCAGTTCGCAAGCCGCGCCGCAAGGAGAAGAAGAACGTCTCCCACGGCCAGGCGCACATCAAGAGCACGTTCAACAACACCATCGTCTCCATCACCGACCCCTCGGGTGCCGTGATCGCCTGGGCCTCGTCGGGCCAGGTCGGCTTCAAGGGCTCGCGCAAGTCGACGCCGTTCGCCGCCCAGCTCGCTGCTGAGGCTGCCGCGCGTCGTGCGCAGGAGCACGGCATGAAGAAGGTCGACGTCTTCGTCAAGGGCCCCGGCTCGGGCCGCGAGACCGCGATCCGCTCGCTCCAGGCGACCGGCCTCGAGGTCGGCTCGATCCAGGACGTCACCCCGCAGGCGCACAACGGCTGCCGCCCGCCGAAGCGTCGCCGGGTCTGATCTCGAGCAGGCGGTCCGGCGCGAGGAGACCTCGCGCCGGACCGCCCGGACTTGCCTGACCGGGTAGACCGAGACCTGGCCGGGTTGCAGTACTGCGCGGCGTCATATGGCGGACGCCCGCTGAGAGGAAGCACACCGTGCTCATCGCACAGCGCCCCACCCTGACCGAAGAGGTCATCTCGGAGTACCGCTCGCGGTTCTCCATCGAGCCCCTCGAGCCTGGCTTCGGCTACACGCTCGGCAACTCGCTGCGTCGGACCCTGCTCTCCTCGATCCCGGGGGCCGCAGTCACGTCCATCCGCGTCGACGGAGTCCTGCACGAGTTCTCGACGATCCCGGGCGTGAAGGAAGACGTCACCGAGATCATCCTCAACATCAAGCAGCTCGTGGTCTCCTCGGAGAACGACGAGCCCGTCGTCATGTACCTGCGCAAGCAGGGTGGCGGCGCCGTCACGGCTGCGGACATCGTCCCGCCGGCGGGCGTCGAGGTGCACAACCCCGACCTCCACCTCGCGACGATCAACGAGAAGGGCAAGCTCGAGATCGAGCTCACGGTCGAGCGCGGCCGCGGGTACGTCTCGGCGAACCAGAACAAGTCCTACGACGCCGAGATCGGCCGCGTGCCGGTCGACTCGATCTACTCGCCGGTCCTCAAGGTGACCTACAAGGTCGAGGCGACGCGTGTCGAGCAGCGGACCGACTTCGACAAGCTCATCGTCGACGTCGAGACGAAGCAGGCCATCAGCCCCCGCGACGCGCTCGCGTCGGCCGGCCGGACGCTCGTCGAGCTGTTCGGGCTCGCCCGCGAGCTCAACGTCGAGGCCGAGGGCATCGAGATCGGCCCGTCGCCGACGGACGCCGCTCTCGCCGCTGACCTCGCACTGCCGATCGAGGACCTGCAGCTGACGATCCGGTCCTACAACTGCCTCAAGCGCGAGGGCATCCACTCGGTGGGCGAGCTCGTGGCGCGCAGCGAGGCCGACCTCCTCGACATCCGCAACTTCGGTGCGAAGTCGATCACCGAGGTCAAGGAGAAGCTTGCCGAGCTCGGCCTGTCGCTCAAGGACAGCCCGCTCGACTTCGACCCGACCGCCGCCGCCGGTTACTACGACGCCGACGAGGGTGACTTCACCGAGGACGAGCAGTACTGACGCCGGGGGATGCGCGGAACCCCTCGTCGGGTGCCGCGCGTAGCCCATCACTGGAACGCAAGGAGCAATAGATCATGCCTACGCCCACCAAGGGTCCCCGCCTCGGTGGCGGTCCGGCGCACGAGCGGCTGATCCTGGCCAACCTGGCCACGTCACTGTTCGAGCACAAGCGCATCACGACGACCGAGGCCAAGGCCAAGCGCCTTCGCCCGCTCGCCGAGCGGCTCATCACGTTCGCGAAGCGTGGAGACCTGCACGCGCGCCGCCGCGTCATGACCGTCGTTCGGGACAAGTCCGTCGTCCACGCGCTGTTCACCGAGATCGCCCCCGCAGTCGCGGAGCGTCAGGGTGGCTACACCCGCATCACGAAGATCGGTGCCCGTAAGGGCGACAACGCGCCCATGGCCGTGATCGAGCTCGTCCTCGAGCCGCTCTCGCCGAAGCAGGCTGTCGTCAAGGAGGCCGAGAAGGCCGCCAAGAAGTCGGCCCCGAAGAAGGCCGCCCCGGCGACCGTCGTCGACGCGCCGGCCGAGGTCGTCGAGGAGTCCGCGAGCACCCAGCCGTACGGCGAGGGCTCGTACAAGGGCGAGGACGTGCCCGAGGGCTTCACGGTCAAGGGCAACGAGGACTCGATGAAGTACCACGTCGAGGGCTCGCAGTGGTACGACGCGACCGTCGCCGAGGTCTGGTTCGCGACGGCCGAGGCCGCCGAGGCCGCTGGCTTCGTGCCGGCCGGTGGCGCCAAGGCGCAGGCCGCCGACACCGAAGAGGCCTGAGCAGCACCAGCACGACACGCACGACGGCCCGGCCGGGGACAGATCCCCTGCCGGGCCGTCGTCGTCTCGACGCTAACCTCGGACGGGGACCAGGCCGCCGGTCGGGTCTGCTGCGACCCGTGCGGAGGCGTGATGGCCGCTGAGCTGCCCGTCGTGTTCCTGCACGGCCTGCGTACCTCGCGCACGATGTGGCGCGCCCAGGTGGCGGCCGTCGAGGCGGTCGGTCACCCGGCGGTCGCGGTCGACCTGCCGGGGCACGGTCGGCGGTGCGGCGAGCGGTTCACGTGGGACGGCGCCATCGACGCGGTCACCCGCGGTGTGGACGACGTCGGAGGCCGAGCGCTCGTGGTGGGGCTCTCGCTCGGCGGCTACGTGGGGATCGCGCATGCCGCGCGCCATCCGGGGCAGGTCGCCGGCCTCGTCGTTGCCGCCTGCTCGACGCGGCCGCTGCGACCGCTCGTCGGTGCGTGGGAGCTCGCGGTCCGGGCCATCGCCCGCCTGCCCGACGAGGGCGCGCGACTGAACCAGCTGATGGTCGACCTCGCGCTGCCGCCGGCGGGGGCGCGTGACGTCGGAGCGGGCGGGTTCGCCCTCGACGTGGGCCGGGACGTGCTGCGCGCCGTGTCCGCGGCCCGGCCGGTCGACGACCTGGCCCGCATCGACGTGCCGGTGTGGCTCGTCAACGGGCGGTACGACCACTTCCGGGGGAGGAGCGTCGCTACCTGGCGGCGTGCCGGGACGGTCGCCTCGTCGTCGTTCCGGGCGCCACCCACCTGGTCAGCCTCGTCGCCCCCGTACGGTTCACACGCGTGGTCCTCGAGGCTCTGGACGCGCTGCAGCGGTGAGGGGCGCCGGGCGCGTCACACCGACGAGCGAAGCTCCCACGCGCGGACGCCACCGACGATGCCGGCCTGGTTCGGGACGACGACGACGTCGTCGCCGAGACGTTCGAGCGCCTGCGGGATGATCCGGCGCGAGTTCCCGCCGCCCAGGTAGAGCCGGTCCCAGCAGAACACGGGCCGCAGGCCCTCGACGGCCCGGCGGACACGACCGGACCAGCGGGGGTCGCCCAGCCTGGCCCGCTCGATCTCACCGATGTAGGAGTCGTAGGTCGTGCCGCGCCGGATCGGTGCGTGCGAGAGCTCGAGGTGCGGGGCGAGGACTCCGCCGTCGAACAGCGCCGAGCCCAGGCCGGTCCCGAGAGTCAGGACGAGCTCGACCCCGGTCCCCGAGATGACGCCGGCACCGTGGACCTCGGCGTCGTTGAGGACGAGGGTCGGGACGCCGAGGCGGCGCTCGAGCGCGGCGCGGATGTCGTAGCCGGCCCAGCTGACGACGAGTGCCGGGTCGACGCGGGTGTGCGGACCGGCCGTGGTGACGTAGTGCGGCGTCGCGACGACGACACCGTGCCGGATCATGCCCGGCATGCCGACCGTGAGCCGATCGGCGCGGGGGAGCCGGGCGGCGATCTCGGCGACCGTCTCGATGAGCAGGGCGGGCGGCAGCGGGTAGGGGGTGGGCACCCGGATCGGTGGCGCGTGCAGCGTGCCGGCCGCATCCAGGACCGACGCCTTGATGCCGCTGCCGCCGCAGTCGACGGCGAGCGTGAAGACGGGTCGGCCGCTCGGGGCGACCGGGGTGCTCGATGTCACCTGCTCACGGTAGCGGGGGCCGGAGCGGGCTACCGTGTCGGGCGTGAACACGGTACGGCTCCGACTCGACCTCGCCTACGACGGCACCCGGTTCGCCGGCTGGGCGGTGCAGCCGGCGCTGCGCACCGTCCAGGGAGTGCTCGAGGAGGCGCTCGCGACGGTGCTGCACCTCGACCACCTGCGGGTCACGGTCGCCGGGCGCACTGACGCCGGCGTGCACGCGCGGGGTCAGGTGGCGCACGTCGACGTGCCGGTCGACACCTGGCTCGCGGTCCCCGGGCGGTCGTCACGCAGCGCCGAGGACGTCCTCGTCACGCGGCTCGGTGGGCTGCTGCCTCCGGACGTCGTCGCGCACCGCGTCAGCGTCGCCCACCCGGGCTTCGACGCCCGCTTCTCGGCGCTGCGCCGCCGCTACGTCTACCGCGTGTGCGACGACGCGACGTTGCGCGACCCGCTGCGGCGGTCCCACGTCCTGTGGCACTCCCACCAGCTCGACGACGAGGCGATGGACGCGGCCGCGCGGGCGCTGCTCGGACGCCACGACTTCGCGGCGTTCTGCAGGCCGCGGGTCGGGGCGACGACGATCCGCACGCTCGAGGTGCTGACCTGGCAGCGACCCGTCGACGGCCCCGACGCGGGACTCGTCGTCGCGCACGTGCAGGCCGACGCCTTCTGCCACAGCATGGTGCGCGCGCTCGTGGGCGCCAGCCTCGCGGTCGGGGAGGGGCGCCGACAGGTTCGCTGGCCCGCCGACCTGCTCGCCGGGAGGCAGCGCGACCCCGGGAACGTCGTGGTGCCCGCGCTGGGCCTCACGCTCGAGGAGGTCACCTACCCGCCGGACGACGAGCTCGCCGATCGCGCCGAACGGACGCGTGCGATCCGCTCGGCCGAGGACGTCGACTCGCTGCGCCGTGACCCGGACGCGGCGGTCGAGACCTGCTGACGCGCCGGATCAGGCCTCGTCGCCCTGGTCCTGGGTCTCGTCCTCCTCGGTCGTGTACTCCTCCTCGATGAGGTGCACCGCCGCCTCCTCGGCACTGGCGGCGCCGCCGGAGATCCCGGCGTCGACCGCGAACTCGTCGTTGCCGCCGGCCTCGACGGCCTGCTCGTCCGCGACGAGCCGTCCCGCACGGTCGGGCTCCCGCGCGGGGTCCATGCGCGGGTGGACGGTCCAGACCTCGGGCTCCTCCTCGGCGAGGCGCTGGTCGAGCGTCTCGCGGTGCAGCTGCTCCCACGCGGTCTCGCCGTAGTGGTTGGTGCGCGCTCGCTCCGGCGCGACGTACCCCTCGTCGAGGAGGTCGTCGACGCCGCGGTCAAGAAGCGTGTCCTCCATCGGCAGCTGGTCGCTGTCGTTCTCCGACCCACCGGTCAGGTCGTCGCCCGCGGAAGACGTGTCGTTGCTCATGACTCCACGATGGCACCACCCGGGCCACCCTGCTCGCGCTATGAGTTCGACGCGCTCGTAGGTCGCCAGGGACACTGGTCGGCGTGGGACACCTCGACATCAGCGCCGTGAGCTACTTCCTGCCCGACGGGCGGCCCCTCCTCGACGAGGTCGACCTGCGCGTGGCCGACGGCGCCAAGGTGGCGCTCGTGGGCCCCAACGGTGCGGGCAAGACCACGCTCCTGCGGATCGTGGCGGGCGACGAGGTCGCGCACGGCGGCACCGTGGTGCGCAGCGGCGGGCTGGGGATCATGCGCCAGATGGTCGGTCGCATCGACGACGGACGCTCGATCCGCGACCTGCTCGCGTCGCTGGCCCCGGCGGGCGTGCGTGATGCCGCCGTCGAGCTCGCGGCGGCGGAGACCGCGATCATGGAGGTCGACGACGAGCCCGCGCAGATGCGGTACGCCACGGCGCTCGTCGACTGGGCCGACGTGGGCGGCTACGAGGCCGAGGCGGGCTGGGACAAGGTGACCGACGCCGTGCTGTCGATCCCCTTCGACGCGGCGCAGTACCGCGAGGTGCGCACCCTGTCCGGCGGGGAGCAGAAGCGCCTGGTCCTCGAGGCGCTGCTGCGCGGGCCCGAGGAGGTCCTGCTGCTCGACGAGCCGGACAACTACCTCGACGTGCCGACGAAGCGGTGGCTCGAGACCCAGCTCGCGGCCTCGCCCAAGACCGTGCTGTACGTGAGCCACGACCGCGAGCTGCTCGCGCGCACCGCCACCCAGGTCGCGACGCTCGAGCCGACGGCGTCCGGTTCGAGCATCTGGGTGCACGGTGGCGGCTTCAGGAGCTACCCGCAGGCGCGCGAGGACCGGCGCTCGCGGCTCGAGGAGCTCCTGCGTCGCTGGGACGAGGAGCACGCGAAGCTCAAGGAGCTCGTGTTCACGCTCAAGAACAAGGCTGCCTTCAACGACGGGCTCGCGTCGCGCTACTCAGCGGCCCAGACGCGGCTGCGGAAGTTCGAGGAGGCGGGTCCGCCGCAGGTCATGGCGCGCGAGCAGAACGTCCGGGTCCGGCTGCGCGGTGGTCGGACGGCCAAGCGGGCCGTCGTCGCGACCGGCCTCGAGCTCACGGGGCTCATGGAGCCGTTCGACCTCGAGGTCTGGTTCGGCGAGCGCATCGCGGTCCTGGGCTCGAACGGCTCGGGCAAGTCGCACTTCCTCCGGCTGCTCGCGACCGGCGGCTCCGACCCCTCGCCCGAGCACGAGCCTGCGGGCGACGTGGACGTGACTCCTGTCGCCCACACGGGCCG
Source organism: Cellulomonas sp. WB94 (assembly GCF_003115775.1). NCBI lineage: Bacteria > Bacillati > Actinomycetota > Actinomycetes > Micrococcales > Cellulomonadaceae > Cellulomonas > Cellulomonas sp. WB94. The sequence continues at coordinate 745,402 of NZ_QEES01000002.1, read as the reverse complement.
GGTGGTGCTCGGGTCCCGGGTCCGGCCCGGCTGGTTCGCGCAGAACCACGACCACGCCGAGCTCGTCGGGCGCACGCTGCTCGAGATCCTGCACCGCGGCGACGGGCACCGGGCCGGCATGGGACGCGAGCCGGCCAGCAAGGCCCTCGACCGCTACGAGCTCGTCGCGGCGGCCGAGCAGGCGTACGAGACGCTGTCGGGTGGGCAGCAGGCGCGGTTCCAGATCCTGCTGCTCGAGCTCGGCGGCGCGACGCTGCTCCTGCTCGACGAGCCGACCGACAACCTCGACCTGCACTCCGCCGAGGCGCTCGAGGCCGGTCTCGAGGCGTTCGAGGGGACGGTCATGGCCGTGACGCACGACCGGTGGTTCGCGCGCGGCTTCGACCGGTTCCTGGTGTTCGGGGCGGACGGCGAGGTCGTCGAGACCCCCGAGGCCGTGTGGGACTCCGGTCGCGTCAAGCGCGCCCGGTGAGGGCGCGGGCCGCGGGGTGCGAGGGAGTGCCGCAGCGGAGCGTTTTGACCCTGCGGCACGGCGGCGGCTACTCTGGTGTGTCGTTGTGCGTCTCCCGTCCACACTGAGGCCGCTTCTGAGGATCGCAAGGAGCAGCTGCTCCCGGCAGATCCGCAGGCCGCAGTACGGACGGTCAGGTTCGGTGCTCCCACTCGCCGGCCCCCAGGGATGCTCCACCGACAGCACTCATCGGCGGGTCCGCCTCCTGCGGGCCATCGCTGTGGACACATCCAGCTATACGAAACGAAGGCTTAGACCGTGCGCACGTACACCCCGAAGCCCGGCGACGTCGAGCGGACCTGGCACATCATCGACGCGAACGATGTCGTCCTGGGTCGCCTGGCCACCCACGTGGCCACGTTGCTGCGCGGCAAGCACAAGGCGACCTTTGCTCCTCACGTCGACGGCGGCGACTTCGTCATCGTCATCAACGCGGAGAAGATCGCCCTCACCGGCAACAAGCGCGAGACCAAGCTCGCCTACCGTCACTCGGGCTACCCGGGCGGTCTGCGTGCGACCACCTACGCCGAGCTCCTCGAGAAGCACCCCGAGCGCGCGATCGAGAAGGCCGTCCGCGGCATGCTCCCGAAGAGCTCGCTCGCACGTGCCCAGCTCTCGAAGCTCAAGGTGTACGTCGGTTCGGAGCACCCGCACGCGGCCCAGCAGCCCAAGCCGTTCGTCATCACCCAGGTAGCGCAGTAGGCCTCGGCCACTGCCAGCATTCACGACACAGGACGCGAGGACACCACCAGTGGCCGAGACCACGGTCGACATCGACCTTGAGGGCGACGACACGCCCACCAGCTACACCTCTGAGACGGTTGCCCCCACGGGCCGCGGCCAGAGCATCACGGCGCCCGCCCAGGCGCTCGGCCGTCGCAAGGAGGCCATCGCACGCGTGCGCCTGGTCCCCGGCACCGGCCAGTGGAAGATCAACGGTCGCACGATCGAGGACTACTTCCCGAACAAGGTGCACCAGCAGCTCGTGAACTCGCCGCTGAAGCTGGTCGACGTCGAGGGTCGCTTCGACATCGTCGCCCGCATCACCGGCGGCGGCGTCAGCGGGCAGGCCGGCGCGCTGCGTCTCGGCATCGCCCGTGCGCTGAACAAGATCGACGAGGAAGCCAACCGCCCGGCACTGAAGAAGGCCGGCTTCCTGATGCGCGACTCGCGCGTCGTCGAGCGCAAGAAGGCCGGCCTGAAGAAGGCCCGCAAGGCACCGCAGTACTCCAAGCGCTGATCCCTGCGCGTGGGCCCGATGGCTCCGAAGGTCACCTCGACCTTCGGAGCCATCGGCATGTCACGGCGTCGTACCGTGTGACGAGCGGTCGGGCGCCGGAACGGACGAGGGTGGGGCACGGGCGACTGCACGAGCAGCTGCGCGGGAACGACGAAGGAGTCTGCTGATGGGTCGACTGTTCGGGACCGATGGGGTCCGAGGCCTCGCCAACCGCGACGTGACCGCCGAGCTCGCGCTCGGGCTGTCGGTCGCGGCCGCGCGGGTGCTCGCCGCGCAGGGACAGTTCGTCGGGCACCGCCCGCGGGCCATCGTGGGCCGCGACTCGCGCGTGTCCGGTGAGTTCCTCAGCGCCGCCGTGGCGGCCGGCCTGGCCAGCGCGGGCGTCGACGTGCTCGACGTCGGCGTGCTGCCGACGCCCGCGGTCGCCTACCTGACGGCCACCCTCGGCGTCGACCTCGGCGTGGTGCTCTCGGCCTCGCACAACGCGATGCCCGACAACGGGATCAAGTTCCTCGCGCGCGGCGGGCTCAAGCTGGACGACGACCTCGAGATCGAGATCGAGGACCTGCTCGGCCAGGAGTGGGCGCACCCGGTCGGTGCGGATGTCGGGCGGGTCCGGCTCGACAACGGCAGCGCCGGCACGTCCTACGTCAACCACCTCGTCTCCACGATCGACGTGGGCCTCACGGGCCTGCGCATCGCGGTGGACTGCGCGAACGGAGCCGCGAGCGCGGTCGGTCCGGAGGCCCTGCGGGCCGCAGGCGCGGACGTCGTCGTGATCAACGCCTCGCCCGACGGGCGCAACATCAACGAGAAGTGCGGCTCGACGCACCCCGAGCAGCTGCAGGCCGTCGTCGTCGCCTCCGAGGCGGACCTGGGCGTCGCGTTCGACGGGGACGCCGATCGCTGCCTCGCGGTCGACCACACGGGCCGGCTCGTTGACGGCGACCAGATCATGGGCGTCCTCGCGATCGCCATGCGGGAGAGCGGTCGGCTGGTGGACGACACGCTCGTCGCGACCGTCATGAGCAACCTCGGCCTCCGCCTCGCGATGACGGCCCAGGGCATCCGCACGCTCGTCACCGGTGTCGGCGACCGGTACGTCCTCGAGGCGATGCGCGCCGGCGGCTACTCGCTCGGTGGTGAGCAGTCGGGCCACGTCATCATGGCGGAGCACGCCACGACCGGCGACGGCGTTCTCACGGCTCTCCAGCTCGCCGCGCGCGTCGCCGGCACCGGCCGTAACCTCGCCAAGCTCGTGTCCACCGTGCAGCGGTTGCCGCAGACGCTCGTCAACGTCTCGGGCGTCGACCGCGCGCGCGCCGCGACGGACGACGTCCTCGCCGAGGCGGTGCGGACCTCGGAGGTCGAGCTCGGCGAGACAGGTCGGGTGCTGCTGCGACCGTCGGGCACCGAGCCGCTCGTGCGCGTCATGGTCGAGGCCGCGAGCCAGCCCGATGCGGACCGGATCGCCGGAAGACTGGCCGACATCGTCCGCGACCGCCTCGCGCTGTGAGCGTTCCCGCCTCCGCCGTGCGGGGGATCGTCGAGGCGCTGCTGGTCGAGGCCGCGCAGTCCCCGACCGGGACCGTCGGCATCGTCCAGGTCGGGCACCCCGTGCTGCGCGCGACGTCCGAGCTGTACGACGGGCAGCTGGACGACGCGACGCTCGCGGAGCTCGTGGCCGTCATGCAGCGCACGATGCGTCTGGCTCCCGGCGTGGGTCTCGCCGCCCCGCAGATCGGGCTGCCGCTCGCGATCGCCGTGATCGAGGACCCGGGGACGGTCGACGCCGAGATCGAGCGCGTGCGGGAGCGGCCCGTCCTGGGGTTCCGGGTGCTCGTCAACCCCCGGTACGAGCCCCTCGCGGGGAACGACGAGCGCGTCGACTTCTACGAGGGCTGCCTGAGCGTCGTCGGCTACCAGGCGGTGGTGCCGCGCCTGCGGGCCGTGCGGCTCACCGGCGCCGACGAGACGGGCGCCCCGCTCGACGAGGTCGTCACGGGGTGGCCCGCGCGCATCGTGCAGCACGAGACCGACCACCTCGGCGGGACGCTCTACCTCGACCGGGCGCGGCTGCGGTCGCTCGCGGCCTCGGACCGGCTCGGTGCCCACTGGGCGAGCGAGCCACGACCGGTCACGGCGGCGCGAGAGCTCGGCTTCGACCTGGCGTGACGTGCACGGGTTGACGCAGGCCACGGGCGTCGGGCGTCCGTCGTCCGGTGGACAGGCCCCGCGGCCCACGTCATCCGCCGGGGGGACGACGCGCTGCCCCGCCGCAGGGCAGGGTCAGGTCAGGGACAGGCAAGGGTCGGTTCAGGGTCATGCCGTGTTCCGCGCGGACCCGCACCGCCCTACCGTAGAGATCGACGTCCCGACCGGTCCCCACCCACCCGATCCCTGGAGCTGATGCACGGTGCTCGAGCACTGGATCCTTGCGCTCGCCGGTTCGCCGTGGGTCTTCGTCGCGCTGTACGCGTTCGCCACGATCGACGGGTTCTTCCCGCCGATCCCGAGCGAGTCGGTCGTCATCGGGCTCGCGGCGCTCTCGGCGTCGACCGGTGCGCCGGCGATCGCCCTGCTGATCCCGGTCGCTGCGCTCGGCGCGTTCACGGGCGACCAGATCGCGTACACGATCGGCACCAAGGTCGACCTGCACAGCCTGCGGCTGTTCCGGGGACGCAACGGGCGCAAGGCGCTCGCGTGGGCCGAGAACGCGCTCGCGCACCGCGGGTCGTCGTTCATCCTCGCAGCGCGGTACATCCCGATCGGCCGGGTCGCGGTCAACATGTCCGCCGGCGCACTCGGCTTCCCCCGGCGCCGGTTCGTCGGTCTGACCGCGCTCGCCGGCCTCACGTGGGCGGCGTACGGCACCGCGATCGGCATCGGCGCGGGGGCCTGGCTCAAGGGGCACCCCGTCGTCGCCATCGCTGTCGGGATCGCTGTCGGGGTCGTCGTCGGCCTGGTGATCGACTGGGCGCTGCGCCGGTTCCTGCCCGCGGGGGACGAGCCGGTCGCGCTGGACCAGAGGCGGGCCGAGCAGCCCGCGCCCGGCCGGCCCGCGGACCCAGGTGCGGGGACCGTGGCGCCGGCCACGGAGCCGCGTCCGGCGGCCGGTACGTAGGTCCCGATCGTCACATCGCGTCGAGCCCAGGTCGGCGCCGACGGTCACGTCCACGCAACGATCCGTGCTGGCGGCTAACGATCTGGTCTCGCCGCGGTCTGCGGCCACCAGTCGTGCCTACGCTCGACGCCGGGGGCACAACGTGGTCGTCCCCTGCACCGCTCCGCAGGTCGTCGTCGTGGCCGTCAGCCCGCTCCTCGTGGGGTGCATGCCGACGGACGAGACCGAGGTGGTGAGACATGCGTGGCCGGACTTTTGGGCGCCTCGTGACCGTCGCCGCCGTGACGCTGCTGGCGGGCTGCGCCACCGGTACGTCGCCGAACGCCTCACCCGCAACGATCGCGTCGGCTGCCGACTGCCTGGCACCGCAGGTCATCAACGACCTCGGGCTGCGTCCGGACGCACGAGAGCTGTCCGCGACCTCGCACCCCGACGTGCCCGAGCCGGGCGCCGTCCCGGTGGGCTTCGAGCCCGTCGGCGTCGTGGAGTGCAGGGCCGGTGAGCGGCTCACCGACGCCCAGGGCGTGTGGGACGCCATCACGGTGCGCCACCTCGAGGGTGACCTCGCGCCCCTGCTGGCGGCGCTCGCCGCGCCGCGCCCGACGTCGAGCGGCGACCAGCTGTGCCCGGCGAGCGACGCCGCGGCGTCCGAGCTGTGGCTCGTGGACGCGCTCGGCAGGGCGGTCCGTCCGGCGCCACCCGTCGACGCGTGCGGGGCTCCGACGGCGGGGGTCCGCACGGCGGTCGCCGCGCTGACCGAGATCGAGGTCGCGCACTACCGGGTACATCTCGCGGCGTCGCGCGCCACGGTCAGCCCGACCGTCGGGCCCACCGCGGGCTGACCCTGCTCCTCCGTCGCCGCGGTGCGGATGTCAGAGCTTGCGCAGGCGCACCCGCTGGACCGCGTGGTCGGCGCCCTTCGTGAGCACGAGCGTCGCGCGGCTGCGGGTCGGCAGGATGTTCTGCACGAGGTTGGGCGCGTTGATCGCGTCCCAGATCCCCTCGGCCCGCTCCACGGCCTCGTCGTCCGACAACGACGCGTACCGGTGGAAGAACGACTCGGGCCGCGCGAACGCCGTGTTCCGCAGCGACAGGAAGCGGTCGACGTACCACTGGCGGACGTCCGGCGTGCGGGCGTCGACGTAGATCGAGAAGTCGAAGAAGTCGCTGACGGCGAGGTTCGACGTGCCCTCGGCCGCGGGCCGTGCGGGCTGCAGGACGTTGAGCCCCTCGACGATGAGCACGTCGGGGCGCCGCACGACGACCTCGGCGCCCGGGACGATGTCGTAGGTGAGGTGGTCGTAGACGGGGGCCCGGACCTCGGGGCGGCCCGCCTTGACCCTCGAGACGAACCGGACGAGCGCGCGACGGTCGTACGACTCGGGGAAGCCCTTGCGGTCCATGAGGCCGCGACGCTCGAGCTCGGCGTTCGGGTACAGGAAGCCGTCCGTGGTGAGCAGCTCGACGTGGGGGGTGGCGGGCCAGCGTGCCATGAGCTCGCGCAGCAGGCGCGCCGTCGTCGACTTGCCCACGGCGACCGAGCCGGCCACGCCGATGACGAACGGGGTGCTCCCGGTGTCCTCGCGCAGGAACGTGCTCGACGCCTCGTGCAGCCCGCGGGTCGCGGCGACGTACAGATCCAGGAGACGGGAGATCGGGCGGTAGATCGCGTCGACCTCCGCGAGGTCGATCGGGTCGCCCAGACCGCGCAGGCGGGTGACGTCGGCGTCGGTCAGCGGCAGGGGGGTGGACGCCGAGAGCCGGGTCCACGCCTGCCGGTCGAGCTCGACGTACGGCGTCGACGGGACGGAGTCGGCACTGTGAGGCACGCACCGATTGTGCACGATCGGCGGGCGGGCGGGCGGGCTGGCCCGACAGAACACGTGAGCGGCGTGCGCAGCGGGCTGGGGCGACGTGCCTGGCCCGCCGCGTCACGCCGGTAGACTCCCCGCCATGTGCGGAATCGTCGGATACGTCGGCAGCCAGCAGCCCAACGGGCGCCCTCTCGAGGTCGTCCTGGGGGGACTGCGGCGCCTCGAGTACCGCGGGTACGACTCCGCAGGCGTCGCGCTGACCGGGACCGGCGACGGGAAGCTCGCCGTCACCAAGAAGGCCGGCAAGCTCGTCAACCTCATCGAGGCGCTCGACCTCGACCCGCTGCCCGCCTCCACCGCGGCCATCGGCCACACGCGCTGGGCGACGCACGGCGGTCCCACCGACGTCAACGCGCACCCGCACGTCGTCGGCAAGGTCGCGGTCATCCACAACGGCATCGTCGAGAACTTCGTCGCGCTCAAGGCGGAGCTCCTCGCCGCCGGCACGACGTTCACGTCCGAGACGGACACCGAGGTCGTGGCGCACCTGCTCGCTCGCGCGTACGACGTGCACGGCGACCTCACGGCCGCGCTGACCGCTGTCGTCCAGCGCCTGCAGGGCACGTTCACCCTCCTCGCGGTGCACGCCGACGTCCCCGACGTCGTCGTCGGTGCACGCCACGACTCGCCCCTCGTCGTCGGGCTCGGCGACGGGGAGAACTTCCTGGGGTCCGACGTGTCGGCGTTCATCGCCCAGACGAAGGACGCGCTCGAGCTCGACCAGGACCAGGTCGTGACGATCACGCCGACGTCGGTTGTCGTGACCGACTTCGCCGGAGGCCCGGCCCAGGGACGGCGCTACACCGTCGACTGGGACGCCGCCGCCGCCGAGAAGGGCGGCTTCCGCTCGTTCATGGACAAGGAGATCCACGACCAGCCGAAGGCGGTCGCCGACACCCTCCTGGGGCGCACCGACCTCGCGGGCCACCTCGTCCTCGACGACCTGCGCATCGACGAGTCCGTGCTGCGCTCGATCGACAAGATCATCGTCATCGCGTGCGGGACGGCGGCCTACGCCGGGCACGTCGCCAAGTACGCGATCGAGCACTGGTGCCGCATCCCGGTCGAGGTCGAGCTCGCGCACGAGTTCCGGTACCGCGACCCGGTCGTCAACGAGAAGACCCTGGTCGTCGCGATCTCGCAGTCCGGCGAGACGATGGACACCCTGATGGCGGTCCGGCACGCGCGCGAGCAGGGCGCCAAGGTCCTGGCGATCGTCAACACGCACGGCTCGACGATCCCGCGCGAGTCCGACGCCGTCCTCTACACGCACGCCGGGCCCGAGATCGCCGTCGCCTCCACCAAGGCGTTCCTGGCGCAGATCACCGCCGCGTACCTCCTGGGGCTCTACCTGGCGCAGCTGCGCGGGAACAAGTTCCCCGACGAGATCTCGGCGATTCTCGACGAGCTGCGCCTGATGCCCGCCAAGATCCAGCTCGTCCTCGACCGGGCCGGTCGCGTCCGCGAGATCGCCCGGTGGATGGCCGACACGACGTCGGTGCTCTTTCTCGGCCGGCACGTCGGGTTCCCCGTCGCGATGGAGGGTGCGCTCAAGCTCAAGGAGCTCGCGTACATCCACGCCGAGGGGTTCGCGGCGGGGGAGCTCAAGCACGGTCCCATCGCGCTCATCGAACCCGGACAGCCCGTGTTCGTCATCGTCCCGTCGCCGCGCGGCCGGGACTCGCTGCACTCCAAGGTGGTCTCGAACATCCAGGAGATCCGCGCGCGCGGGGCCCGGACGCTCGTGATCGCCGAGGACGGCGACGAGGCCGTGCGACCGTTCGCCGACGAGGTGTTCTACGTCCCGCAGTCGCCGGTCCTGCTCGCGCCGCTGCTCACGGTCGTGCCGCTGCAGCTCTTCGCGTGCGAGCTCGCGACGGCCCGCGGGCTCGACGTCGACCAGCCGCGCAACCTGGCGAAGTCCGTCACGGTCGAGTGAGCGACCTCGCGTGATCGTCGGCGTCGGCATCGACGTCGTGGACGTCGCGCGCTTCCTCGCGACGCTCGAGCGCGCGCCGCGGCTGCGGACGCGCCTGTTCACCGCGGACGAGCGTGACCTTCCGCCCGCGTCGCTCGCCGCGAGGTTCGCCGCGAAGGAGGCCATCGCGAAGTCCCTGGGCGCGCCGGCGGGCATGAGCTGGCAGGACGCGACGGTGCACCGCGTGTCGGGCGGTCAGGCGGTCGTCGAGACGCGAGGCACGGTCGCGGCGCGCGCGGCCGAGCTCGGGGTCACCCGGTTCCACCTGTCGATCTCGCACGACGCCGGCATCGCGTCGGCGGTCGTCGTCGCCGAGAGCGACTGAGCCGCACGTCGGTCGTGACCCGCGTCGGCGGAGCCTGACGGGGCGCGCCGGCCGTGGCGCGCCCCGTCAGACCTCAGCGAAACGCCGGGACGACCTCGCGCTCGAACAGCTCGATGCCCGAGCGGTCGTAGGCGGCCTCGGCGAAGTACGTGATCGCGTAGGTCATGCCGAGCGTCTCGAGCTCGCGCAGCTTCTCGACGATCTGCTCCGGGGTGCCGACGAGGGGCCCCTTGCGGAACTCCTCGGCGACGCCGGGCGCCTTGTCCGGGACCGTGAGGCTGTAGTGCTCCTCGATCCAGGCGATGCGGTCGTCGACCTCGGCCTGGGTGCTGCCGATGACCACGTTGAAGTTGGCCGAGCGCGTGATCTCGTCGAAGCTGCGGCCGATGTCGTCGCAGTGCCCGCGCAGGATCGCCGACTTGTGCGCGAACCCCTCGGGCGAGCCGTCGAAGTTCGTGTACGCCGCGTGCTCGGCGGCGATGCGCAGGGTCTTCTTCTCCCCGCCGCCGGCGATCCACAGGGGCGGGCCGTCGACCTGCAGGGGCAGCGGGGACAGCTGCGCGCCGTCGACCTTGTAGTGCACGCCGTCGAGCGTCGCGGTCCCGTTCGTCCACAGCTGCTTGAAGATCTGGACGCCCTCCTCGAGCATCGCGATCCGCTCGCCCGCGCGCGGGAACCCGTAGCCGTACGCGCGCCACTCCTGCTCGTACCAGCCGGCCCCGATGCCCATCTCGACGCGGCCGCCGGAGATGATGTCGGCCGTCGCGGCGACCTTGGCCAGGTAGGCGGGGTTCCGGTACGCCATGCACGTGCACATCTGGCCGAGCCGGACGCGCGTGGTGCTGGCGGCGTACGCGTTGATGAGGCTCCACGCCTCATGGGTGGCCTCGCCGTTGGGCTCGGGCACGGCGTGGAAGTGGTCGTACACCCAGATCGACTCGAAGGCGTCGCCGTCGTCGGCGTGCTTCGCGAGCGAGTGCATGACCTTCCAGTGGTCCTGCGGGGGGATCCCGGTGAGGGACTGACGCCAACCCTGGGGGATGAAGAGTCCGAAGCGCATGGTCCGAACGTACCTCGCCGCACGCGGGGTCGGCGCGCGTGCCGCCCGTGCGCGGGCCGGGCGGCGGCATGATGGGAGACGTGATCCTCGCCTTCGCCTCGGACGCCGTGCGCGCCGCCGAGGAGCCCCTGCTCGCAGCCGGTGCGCCGCTCATGGACCGCGCCTCGTTCGCACTCGCGGTGCGGGTCGCAGCCGAGCTGCGCGCGCGGCGGGGGCGGGTCGTCGGGGCCTCCGTCGTCGTGCTGGTCGGTGCCGGGAACAACGGCGGCGACGCCCTGCATGCCGGTGCGCTGCTCGCGCGTCGCGGTGCCGGCGTCCTGGCCGTCGCGACGTCGGACCGCGTGCACCCCGGTGGGCTCGCCGCGTTGCGCGCGGCCGGGGGGCGGATCGTGTCGGTGGCCGACGGCGGCCCGGGCCCCCGCGTGTGGGCGGGCGACGCGATCGCGGACGCGTACGCCGCTGACGTCGTCCTCGACGGGCTGCTGGGCATCGGGGCCCGCGGGGCGCTGCGGGGGCCCGCGGCGGAGGTCGTGCGGCTGCTCGGGGAGCTGATGGCGGACGAGAGCGCAGGTGGGCGGGGTTCCGGACCGATCGTCGTCGCGGTCGACGTGCCCAGCGGGATCGGTGTCGACGCCGGCGACGTGCCGCGGGACGACGACGCCGTGGAGGGTCGCGCCCGCCGTGGCGCCGACGATCGCGGCGACGGGCCGGACGGGTTCGGTGCGGTGCTGCCCGCGGACGTCACGGTGACGTTCGGTGCGGCCAAGGCCGGCCTGCTGCTGCCGCCCGCCGCCGGGCTCGCCGGACGCCTCGACGTGGTCGACATCGGGCTGGACCTCACGGGCGCGCGCCCGCTGGTGGCACGGCTGGAGACGGACGACGTCGCCGGGCTGTGGCCTGTACCGAGGGCGAGCTCGCACAAGTACACGCGAGGGGTCCTGGGCGTGGTCGCGGGCACGCCCACCTATCCCGGCGCGGCGGTCCTGACGGTCAGTGCGGCGGTCCGGGCAGGCGCCGGCATGGTCAGGTTCCTGGGCTCGCCGGGCGTCACGGCCACGGTCCTCGCAGCACGGCCTGAGGTCGTCGCGGGCGACGGGCGGGTGCAGGCCTGGGCCCTCGGGCCAGGCGTCGACCCGGGCGACAGCGCGCAGGCGGACCGGGTCCGGGACGGCCTCGCGCAGGCGCTCGCCCGTGAGCTGCCCGCCGTCGTCGACGCCGGAGGTCTCGCGCTCCTTCCGGAACGCCTCGCGCCATGGGTCGTCCTCACGCCGCACGCGGGCGAGCTCGCGACGCTGCTGAGTGCGCGCGGCGAGGACGTCGACCGCGCCCAGGTCGAGGCCGAGCCGCTGCGCTGGGCGCGTCGCGTGCACGAGCTCACGCACGCGACGGTGCTGCTCAAGGGCGCGGTGACCGTCGTCGTCGGACCGCAGGGTGCCGTGTACGCCCAGGCGGAGGCTCCCGCGTGGCTCGCGACGGCCGGTGCGGGCGACGTGCTCACGGGACTGCTCGGAGCCCTCCTGGCCGGCCGTGCGGAGGACGTCGTCGCCGACCCGACGCTCGTGGCGGCGCTCGCAGCGGCGGCCGCGCTCGTGCACGGGCGCGCGGCCGACCGCGCGAACCCTGGCGGTCCGGTCGCGGCGCTCGCGGTCGCGGACGCCCTGCCCGCCACGATCGCGGCCGTCCTGCGCGGCGACCTCGACTGACCTCCACCGACCGCGGCTGAACGCGTCCGCGCGAGGGGGCTCGCACCGGGCAGACTGGGCGCGTGCTGCTCGAGGACTCGTTGGCCGTGCGCGTCGCCGCGCTGATGGACGCCCGCCCGCGCCGGATCCTGGGGATCGTCGGGGCGCCCGGAGCAGGCAAGTCGACGCTCGCCGCCGCGGTCGCCGCGGCCTTCCCGGGACGGTGCGTCGTGGTGCCCATGGACGGGTTCCACCTGGCCCAGAGCGAGCTCGAGCGGCTCGGCCGCGCGGATCGCAAGGGTGCCCCCGACACGTTCGACGCCGCGGGCTACGTCGCCCTGCTCCGGCGGCTGCGAGCGCCGGTCGCGGAGGTGACCGTTTACGCGCCCGAGTACCACCGTGAGCTGCACAACGCCGTCGCGGGGGCGATCGGAGTGCCCGCCGAGGTGCCGCTCGTCCTGACCGAGGGCAACTACCTGCTGCTGGACTCGCACGGGTTCGGGCCGGTCGCCGAGCTGCTCGACGAGGTGTGGTTCGCCGAGCAGCCAGAGGTGCAGCGGCTCGCCCGGCTGGTCGCCCGGCACGAGCAGTTCGGCAAGGCGCCGGCCGCCGCGCGCGACTGGGCGCACGGCCCCGACCAGCGCAACGCCGAGCTCGTGGCGGCGACGCGCGCGAGGGCCGACGTCGTCGTTCCGGTGCCGTGAGGTGCCGCGGGCGAGCGCGACGCGGTCCGGGGGCGCGCGCGGAACGGCCACCGGACCGGTCCGGCGCCGGTGGGAGACTGGACCCGTGAGCAACTTCCCCGCGCGTGCCGTCGTCGACCTGGCCGCGATCCGCGGCAACGTCCGGGCCCTCGCGGCGCACGCACCGACCGCCCAGGTGATGGCCGTCGTCAAGGCCGACGCCTACGGGCACGGCCTCGTCCCCGCGGCGCGCGCTGCCCTCGAGGGTGGCGCCACCTGGCTCGGCACGGCGCAGATCGGCGAGGCGCTCGCGCTGCGGGCCGCCGGGTTCGACGCTCGCGTGCTCACCTGGCTGTACGCACCGGGCGCCCCCCTCGAGCAGGCCGTCGCCGCGGACATCGACGTGTCCGTCGCGGCGCCCTGGGCGCTCGAGGAGGTCGCCGACGGTGCCCGCCGCGCCGGGCGCACCGCCCGCGTGCACGTCAAGGTCGACACCGGGCTCGGTCGCAACGGCGTCACCCCCGACCGGCTCGAGGCGCTGCTCGACGCTGCCCTGCGCCTGCAGGCCGAGGGGGTCCTCGACGTTGTCGGGATCTGGTCGCACTTCGCCTTCGCCGACGAGCCGAGCCACCCGACCGTGCTCGCCCAGGCCGAGGTGTTCGCCGGCGCCGTCGCGCTCGCAGAGTCCCTGGGCGCGCGCCTCGAGGTCCGGCACCTCGCCAACTCGGCGGCGACGCTCACCAACCCCGCCGTCCACTACGACCTCGTGCGACCCGGCATCGCCGTCTACGGCCTGTCGCCCGTCCCGCAGCTCGGCGGGCCGGCGGACTTCGGTCTCGTGCCCGCGATGACGCTCGAGGCCGAGCTCGCGACGGTCAAGACGGTGGGCGGCGGCCAGGGCGTGTCCTACGCGCACGCCTACGTGACGCCCGGCGCGACGACGCTCGGCGTCGTGCCGCTCGGATATGCCGACGGGATCCCGCGGCACGCGTCGGGGTCAGCCGGCCAGCTGGGCGCGCCTGTCCAGGTCGGCGGGCGGCGGCTCGGGGTCGCCGGTCGCGTGTGCATGGACCAGTTCGTGCTCGACCTCGGTCCCGGGGCGCGCGAGGTCGCGGGCGACCGTGTGGAGCTGTTCGGCACCGGGGCCGACGGCGGGCCGACCGCCGAGGACTGGGCGGAGGCGGCCGGCACCATCAGCTACGAGATCGTCACGCGGCTCGGGTCGCGGGTGCCGCGCGTCCACGTGGACAGCGAGACGCCGGCCACGGACGACGACGTGGCCACGCCGACCGCGGCGATCGGGGCGGTCGGCCGATGACCGCGTCGACCGGGCCGGACCAGGAGCTGCCCGCCGGGCACCCCTCGCCCGTCACCGTCGAGCTCGCCGACGCCGACGCGACACGCGGGTACGGCCGTGCGCTCGCGGCGGTGCTCCGGGCGGGCGACCTCGTCGTGCTCACGGGTGACCTCGGTGCCGGCAAGACGACCCTCACGCAGGGCATCGGTGCGGGTCTCGGGGTGCGCGGGCAGGTCGCGTCGCCCACGTTCATCATCGCGCGCGTCCACCCGCCGCTGCCGGGGGTCGCAGCGACCTCGGGAGCCGCGGGGGAGGCGAGCACGCCCGGCGAGGCGGGGCCGGCCCTCGTGCACGTCGACGCGTACCGGCTCGGCTCGCTCGACGAGGTGGAGGCGCTCGACCTCGACACGAGCCTCGAGGACTCCGTCACGGTCGTCGAGTGGGGTGAGGGGCTGGTCGAGTCTCTCGCTTCGGACCGCCTCGAGCTCTCGATCCATCGTCCCCGCGGCGCGGCGCTGGTCGAGGCCGACGGAGGGGACGCACCCGAGGAGGACCCCGCGGGTGGCACGCGCACCGTCACGGTGCGCGCGGTCGGGGCCCGCTGGGCAGGGATCCGCCTGCCCTCCTGACAGTGGGATGCTGGGGCCGTGGCTGTTCTCGCACTCGACACCTCCGCTGCGGTCGCGGTCGCTCTCACTGACGGCTCGGGCCGGACCCTCGCAGCACGCTCCGTGCAGGAGCACCGGCGCCATGCGGAGCTGCTCGCTCCCCTGATCGACGAGGTCCTCACCGAGGCCGGCGTGGACCGGACGGCGGTCACGGCCGTCGTCGCCGGCACCGGTCCCGCGCCGTTCACCGGGCTGCGCGTCGGGCTCGTCACCGCGCGAGCGCTCGCTCTGGCCCTGGGCGTGCCGGTGCACGGCGTCTGCAGCCTCGACGCGATCGCGGCGCAGGCCGTGCGTGACCTGGCGCTCGCGGTCGGGACCGACGTGCTGGTCGTGACCGACGCGCGCCGCCGCGAGGTGTACTGGGCCCGGTACCGGGTGACCGGGGCGGCGACCGATCCTGAGCGCGCGATCGAGCTCGTGGCCGGACCCGGGGTCGACCACCCGGCGGCCGTCGCGGCGGACGGTGTCGCCGGCGTCGTCGTCGTCGGCCGTGGCGCGACGCTCTACCCCGACGACCTCCCCCTGACCGCGGGCGCTCCTCTGGACCCGGACCCGACCGAGCTCGCTCGCCTCGCCCTGCGCCGGCTCGCGTCCGACCCGGGTGCGGCCCTGTCGACCGAGCCGCTGTACCTGCGTCGGCCCGACGTCGTGCCGCCGACGGCGCGCAAGCGCGTCCTCGGGTGACCGAGCTGGCCCCGGGCGTCGTCGTGCGCCCGCTCACCCGCGCGGACCTGCCCGTCCTCGACCGCTTCGAACGCGAGCTCTTCGGTGCGGGCGCGTGGTCGCGCGCAGCGCTCGCGGAGGAGCTCGAAGGACCGGGGCGCTGGTACGTCGGTGGGCATGAGGTCGCGACCGGGGAGCTCGTCGGCTACGCCGGGCTGTCGTTCGACGGCGTCGACGCCGAGGTCATGACGATCGGTACGACCACCGGGCACCAGCGGCGCGGCGTCGGTTCTGCCCTGCTCGCGGCGCTCCTGGGACATGCGCGCGAGGTCGGTGCGGCCAACGTCTACCTCGAGGTCCGGGTCGACAACGACCCGGCGCTGCGGCTGTACGAGCGGGCAGGCTTCGTGCGGATGGGGCGTCGGCGCGGGTACTACCAGCCGGAGAACGTCGACGCCTGGACGATGAGCCTGGCGCTGAGCAACCCGCCCGCACCGGCAGCACCGCCCGCACCGAGCGACGACGACAAGGAGCAGATCTCGTGAGCACCGGCGACACCGCACGGACGGCAGTCCTCGTCGAGGCACAGCAGCTCGCCGCGCAGATCGCGAGCGGGGACGTCCCGGTCCTGCTCGACGTCCGCTGGGCGCTGGGCCGGAGCGACGGCCACGCCCAGTACCTCGCGGGTCACCTGCCGGGCGCGGTGTACGTGGACCTGGAGACCGAGCTCGCTGCGCCGGCGACGCCCGCGGACGGCCGCCACCCGTTGCCGGACGTCGCCGCGCTCGAGGCGGCTGCCCGGCGCTGGGGAGTCGGAGCGGGTGGGTCGGTCGTGGCGTACGACGCGGTCGGCGGGATGTCCGCGGCGCGTGCCTGGTGGCTCCTGCGGTGGGCCGGCGTGCGGGGAGTCCGGCTGCTCGACGGCGGGCTTGCTGACTGGCTCTCCGCCGGTGGATCGCTCGAGACGGGCGAGGTGACCCCGCCCGCCGGAGACGTCGTTCTCGTCCCGGGCGCGCTCGCGACGCTCGACGCCGACGAGGCGGCCGGGCTCGCATCGGCCGGGGTGCTGCTCGACGCGCGAGCGGGGGAGCGGTACCGGGGAGAGGTCGAGCCCGTCGACCCCCGGGCGGGGCACATCGCCGGCGCGGTGTCGGCGCCGACGTCCGACAACCGCGACGCGGACGGCCGGTTCCTGGGTGCGCAGGCGCTCCGGGACCGGTTCGCCGCGCTGGGTGTGCCGGGGCCGGCGCCGGTCGGGGTGTACTGCGGGTCCGGGGTCACGGCAGCGCACGAGGTCGCGGCGCTCGCCTCGATCGGTGTCGAGGCGGCGCTGTACCCGGGTTCCTGGTCGCAGTGGTCCGCCGACCCCGACCGTGCGGTGACGACGGGGCCCGATCCGCGCTAGCGACGGTCAGACGGTCCGGGCGACGTCCGTGAACGCGAGGCGCTCCGCGCGCGGGCGGGTCGCGTCCTCGACCGCAGGCTGGCCGACGTTGAGGACGAGCAGCGACTGCCAGCCGTTCTCGGCGAAGAACTCGGCGTCGATGCCCGCGGCGTCGAACCCGCCCATCGCACCGACGTGCAGCCCGGCTGCGCGCAGCCCGGTGATGAGGTAGCCGACCTGGATGAGGCCGGACTGCCGGGCGAGGCCCGTGCGTGAGCCGGCGTCGCCCTCGAACCTGTCGACCATGCCGACCGCGTGCGGCGCGAGCAACGGCAGGTGGTGGTGGAAGTTCGTGTCGGCGGCGGCGACGATCGTCAGGGGCGCGGCGAGGACCCGGTCACGGTTGCCCTCGTTCATGTGCGCGGCGAGACGCGTGCGGGCCTCGGGCGTCCGGACGAGGAGCAGGCGCAGCGGCACGGTGTTCATCGCCGTCGGGCCCCACCGGACCAGGTCGTAGGCCGCGCGGACGGCGCTGTCGGGCACGTCGTCGTCGGCGAACGTGTTCACGGTGCGCGCCTCGCGGAACAGCAGGTCGGCGACGTCGTCACCGATCGACAGCGGGGCCGCCTCGAGATCGGTCGGGAAGTCGAGCTCGGACAGGTCAGTGGTCTCGATCGTCATGGTGGTTGAAGCGTCAACTCCCCGCGCCCCATTCCGTCCGCGCTGGTGACGCATGTCACGCGGGCCTGCCCGCCTATCCTGGACGGCATGACAGCCGCCCCGCTCGTGCTCGGGATCGAGACGTCCTGCGACGAGACCGGCGTCGCGCTCGTCCGCGCGCACGCGGACCGCAGCGAGCTGCTCGCCGACGTCGTCGCGAGCTCGATGGACGAGCACGCGCGGTTCGGCGGGATCATCCCCGAGATCGCCTCGCGCGCCCACCTCGAGGCGATGATCCCGACGATCGAGCGCGCACTGGCGACCGCGGGCGTCGGTCTCGCGGACGTCGACGCGATCGCCGTCACCGCGGGGCCCGGGCTCGTCGGACCCCTGACGGTCGGCGCCTCGGCCGCCAAGGCGCTCGCGCTAGGGCTCGGCAAGCCGCTCTTCGGGGTCAACCACGTCATCGGGCACGCCGCGGTGGACGAGCTCGTCGACGGGCTCTTCCCCGAGCGGCTGATGGCACTCGTCGTCTCGGGCGGGCACTCGAGCCTCCTGCTCGTCGACGACGTCGTCACCGGGGTCACCGAGCTCGGCTCGACGCTCGACGACGCCGCGGGGGAGGCGTTCGACAAGGTCGGACGCCTGCTCGGTCTGCCCTACCCGGGCGGCCCGCACATCGACCGGCTGGCCCGCGAGGGCGACCCCACCGCGATCCGGTTCCCGCGCGGGCTGACGGCCGCCAAGGACCAGGAGAAGCACGCGTACGACTTCTCCTTCTCCGGGCTCAAGACCGCCGTGGCTCGCTGGGTCGAGGCGCGCACGGACGTCGGGCAGCCGATCCCGCTGAACGACGTCGCGGCCTCGTTCGCGGCCGCCGTCGCCGACGTGCTGACCGCCAAGACGATCGCCGCGTGCCGACGCCACGACGTGCGCACGCTGGTGATCGGCGGGGGCTTCTCCGCCAACTCCCAGCTCCGCGAGCTCGCCGCGATCCGCTGCGCCGAGGCGGGCATCGCGCTGCGCATCCCGCCGATCCGCTTCTGCACCGACAACGGCGCGATGATCGCGGCGCTCGGGGCCGCCGTCGTGCGCCGCGGGCTCGCGCCGTCCTCGCTCGACCTGCCCGTGGACTCCTCGATGCCGCTCGAGACGGTGCGGGTCTAGGGACGGCGGCGTCGGTCTGCGCTGGCTGCAGCGGCCGGCAACAACGGCCGAATGGAGCGCCCGGCTACAGCGGCCGGCCCGCGCGCATCTCGGCGACGAGCGCCGCGACGACGGCATCGAGCGCCCCCGCGTTGCGCCGGGCGACAGCCCGCTGCCGCTGGTAGGACGCGCCCCGGCGCAGGATCACGCGCACGTTGTCGAGCTCGGTCGAGCAGCCGAGACGCTCCGCGACGGGGGCGAGCTCCACGAGGAGCCGCTCGACGGCGTCGGTCACGTGCTCCTCGTCGCCGGCAGAGTTCGTGATGATGATCGCGTCCATGCCGTAGCGCGCCGAGCGCCACTTGTTCTCCTGGACGTACCAGGGCTGCATCCTCGGCAGGGTCTCGCCGCGGTCGAGCATCGTCGAGAAGTGCTCGACCAGGCAGTGCGTGAGCGCGCCGAGCGCGGTGACCTCGAGCAGGTTCGACGAGCCGTCGCAGATGCGTGTCTCGATCGTGCCGAACCGCAGCGAGGGGCGCACGTCCCACCGCACCTCGTCGAACTGGTCGATCACGCCGGTGTGCATCATGTCGGCGACGTAGCCCTCGAGCTGGTCCCAGCGGTCGAACTGGAACGGCAGCCCGGCCGTGGGCAGCTGCTGGAACATGAGCGCGCGGTTGGACGCGTACCCGGTGTCCTGGCCGCCCCAGAACGGGCTCGACGCGGACAGCGACTGCAGGTGCGCGAAGCACGTCAGCAGCGCGTTGGAGATCGGCAGCACCTTGTCGCGGTCCTCGATGCCGACGTGCACGTGGACGCCGTAGATGAGCATCTGCCGGCCCCACCACTGCGTGCGGTCGATGAGGGTCGCGTACCGCTGCTTGTCGGTGACCTTCTGCTGGGTCCAGCGGGCGAACGGGTGCGTGCCCGCGCACATGAGCTCGACCCGCAGGGGGTCCGTGACGACGCGGACCTCCTCGATGGCTCGCTGCAGGTCGGCGCCCGCCTCGCCGATGGTGCGGCAGACGCCCGAGACGACCTCCACGGTGTTGAGCAGCAGCTCCTGGCGGATCGCCGGGTGCTCGCCACCGCCCGCGGGTCGGACCGCGTCGAGCACCGTCTGGGCGACCTGACGCAGGTCGCCCGAGTCGGAGTCGACGAGCGCGAGCTCCCACTCGAGCCCGACCGACGAGCGGCCCGACGTCGCGAACGGCAGCGCGAGAGTCTTCATGCGACCGGCTCCACGAGGAGGACCTGCTGCGAGCCAGCGACGCGTGTGAGGACGATCGTCGCCTCGGTGTCGCCGTGCAGGTCGAGCTGGGCGCGCAGCTGCTCGGGCAGGACCGCGGTGCCGCGCTTCTTGATCGTCAGGCGCCCGACGTCGCGCCCGCGGAGGTAGGTCCGCAGGCGCTTGAGCCCGAACGGCATGGTGTCCAGGACCCGGTAGGCGGTCGCGAGGTGGGTGGGGTGCAGCACGTCGGACGTCACGTAGGCGATCGTCCTGTCGACGAGCCGGCCCTGCACCTGCGCCGCGACCTCGCCCACGAGCCCGGACCGGATCACGGCTCCGTCCGGCTCGTACAGGTAGGCGCCGACCGGTCCGACGTCGGGCACGGACGGGCCCTGCGGGCCGACCCGCACGACGTGGGTCCCACCGGCGCGCAGCACGAGGGCGCTGCGCCCGGGACCGTCGGGGGCGAGCGGGCCGAACCAGAGCCCGACCTCGACGACGTCGCCCTCGACCGACACCCACTGCGCCTCGGCGTCGTCGGGGAGCGCCGCGTGCGGCAGGCCCGGGCCGAGCTTGAGGCCGAGGGCAGGGACGCTCGCGCGCAGCCCGAGGAGGGTGTCCAGGGGTGGCGAGTAGGCGGCAGGGTCGAACACGCGCGAGCCGCCCGTCGTGCGTCGCGCCGGGTCCGCGTAGACCCCGTCCACGCCGTCGGCCGTGAGGTCGATCGTGAGCCCGTCGCCGTGGCGGACCTCGACCTCGGGGAAGTGACGGAGGTTGACGGTCGCGACGGCTGCCGTGACCTCGTCGGTGTCGACTGCCAGCACCGTGAGGCCCATGCTCGCAAAGGCCATCGAGTCGGCCCCGATGCCGCACGTGAGGTCGGCGAGCTTCGTGACGCCCGCGTCGGTGTAGCGCCGGGCGTGGTGCGCGGCGACGAGGAGGCGGGTGGACTGCTCGAGCCCGGCCGGGGTGAAGAGCATGCCGTCGGCGAAGTCGCCGAACTTGACGTGGGCCTTGGCTCGCAGCCGTGACTGGGTCAGTGCGGCGGCGACGAGGTCAGGGTCGACGCCGTCGCGGTGCAGGCGCTCGGACAGCGCGAGGGTCGCCCGCTCGTCGTAGGGCGGCAACGCGTTCAGCAGCGCCCAGCCCGTCGGGCTCATGAGCTTGGCGAGGCCGGTGGCGTCCATGCGGGCGATCCTTCCACGCTGCAGGCCGCGGGGCGCCTCCACCGACAGGTTCGGGCCAGGCCCCGGCCGGTCAGACGGTCCTCACGCTGGCACTCGCCTTGACCGAGTGCTAACCGGTTCATAGAGTGGTCGATGGCGCTCTCCCCTGGAGGGTGCCAACCGAACCGAGAGGCCCACCGACCCCCGCGACGGCGGTCGGCCTGCACGGAACGGCACCAGACATCACTGAAGCACTCACACGTGAAGGGGAGGTCCGCTGTGTCGGTCTCCATCAAGCCGCTCGAGGACCGGATCGTCGTCAAGGCGCTCGAGGCGGAGAAGACGACCGCTTCCGGGATCGTGATCCCGGACAGCGCCAAGGAGAAGCCCCAGGAGGGCGAGGTCCTGGCTGTCGGACCCGGCCGCGTCGACGACAACGGCAACCGCGTCCCGCTGGACGTCGCCGTCGGTGACAAGGTCATCTACAGCAAGTACGGCGGCACCGAGGTCAAGTACGACGGCGAGGAGTACCTCATCCTCTCCGCTCGCGACATCCTGGCGATCGTCGTCAAGTAGCGCGAACTCATGACGAAGCCCCTCCCGGCCTGGCCGGGAGGGGCTTCGTCATGTCACGAGCTGTGGAGCTCGGCGTCCTGAGCGTCAGACCGCCCGACGCACCGGCTTCGCGAGGATCGCGGCGCGCTCGTCCTCCGAGAGCCCGCCCCAGACGCCGTAGGGTTCGCGGACCGCGAGCGACTGGTCGCGGCACTGCTTGAGCACCGGGCAGGTCGCGCAGATGGCCTTGGCGGCCTCGGCGCGGCGTCGACGCGCGGATCCTCGTTCGCCCTCGGGGTGGAAGAACAGCGTCGGGTCGGCCTCGCGGCACGCACCCTCGAACTGCCACTCCCACAGGTCCATCACCGGTCCGGGCAGTCGCGAGATCTCAGCCATCGGTCCTCCTTGACTTGGCGCCGGGCCCACAGGGGGATCGGCGACTCTTCGGAACGTCGGTCGTGCGTGCCTGTGGTGATGACCATACAAGCGCGTCAGAAGTTGTTCAAGTCTCCGGTCACAACCGCTTCAATCGGACCGAATCGACCACGCGGGACGCGGCCGTTGGCGATCGCGTCACAAGTTGTGCAGAATCGAGCCATGGCTCCCCGCGACGGCGACGACGCGGCAGCGCCGTCGGCCGCCTCGGGGCTCGTCCCGGGGTTCGTTCCGGGAGACGCAGCGGCGACCGTGACGGAGCTCGCGCCGATGCGCATCCAGAACCGCACCCCACGGCAGGTCCCCGCGCTGACCGTGGCGGCCGTCGCGCGCCGCCTCGGCGTGGCGCCTGCGACCCTGCGGACCTGGGACCGCCGGTACGGGCTCGGGCCGTCGGCGCACGCTGCCGGCTCGCACCGCCGCTACACGGCGGAGGACGTCAACCGGCTGCTCGTGATGCGCGGACTGACGATCGACGGGGTCGCCCCGTCCGAGGCGGCCCGGCTGGCACGCGAGAGCGACACGCACGGCGACGGGCTGGGCCATGGGCAGGCTGCGGGCGGCGCGCCGCACGACGACGGGCACGGCACCGTCGGAGGCGCGGGCTCGGCGACCGGAGCCCTGGTGCGCGCCCGCACGCAGGAGGTCACCCCGACCCTCGTCATCGACGCCGCGCTGCGGGGCGACGAGGCCACCTGCCGGGCCCTGCTGACGCCGCCGTCCGACGTGCTCGTCGAGACGTGGTGGCTCGAGCTGGTCGAACCCGTCCGGGCCGGGCTGGCCGCGCGCACGGTCCTCGCCCGGTCCGGGGAAGAGGCCGACACGATCGTCGTGGCGGCCGTCCTC
Source organism: Cellulomonas sp. WB94 (assembly GCF_003115775.1). NCBI lineage: Bacteria > Bacillati > Actinomycetota > Actinomycetes > Micrococcales > Cellulomonadaceae > Cellulomonas > Cellulomonas sp. WB94. The sequence continues at coordinate 722,874 of NZ_QEES01000002.1, read as the reverse complement.
GCGGCGCTGCGGAACCGCAGCACCCCGCTCGCCCGCACGCACGTCGCCGGCCGGCGCGTGGTCCTGCTCCTCGCTGCGCCCGACGAGCCGAGGCCGCTCTCGCTCCACGTGCTCGCCGCTGCCCTCGCAGTCCGTGGTGTCGACGCCCGCGTCGTGGCCGGGCCGGTCGAGCCGCACCGCACCGTCGAGATCGCCGCCATGACGAGGCCGGCGGCCATCGTCCTCGTCACCGACCGCGCCGACGCCGACCTCACCGTCATCGTCGCCCTGGCGCAGGCCCAGCCGGACGTGCCGCAGTTCGTCGTCCTGCCCGACGGCGCGGCGGCCGACCTGCCGCTCGGCCGGCTGGTCCACCGGGCACGCTCGTTCACGGGCCTGCTGCACGAGGTCCTCGCGGTCAGCACCTGACCGGTCGTGTGCCCCTCCGGCCCGATCCGGCCCCGTCTCGGCCCCGCACCGACCCCGCAGCGCGTGGGGACATCTCCTGCCTATCACCCGTTCGGCGGACTAACGTTGCGGCTCCGTGCGTCGATAGACAGATGACGGCGACGGGCACCCGGAGCCAAGAGGAGGGTTCGATGGCCGGAGTCGTGATCTGTCACGGCTCGACCGTGGTGCGCGAGCGCTTGGTCCTGACGGCTGTCGGCGTGCCCTCGCTCGCGCCGGTCCGTGCGGCCGCGTCGCTGGACGAGCTGATGTCGCTCGCCCGGCGCAACCCGCCGACGATCGTCCTGCTCGACGCGCACCTGCCCGGGCAGGGTCCCGTCGAGGCGATCCGCCGCCTGCGGGGGATCACCAGCACCGCGTCGATCGTCATGCTGGCCGTCCCGGGCGACGAGATCGCCCTCGACCGCGCCGTCGCGCTCGGCGCCCGCGGCTACCTGGCGCCCGACGTCGGACGCGCCGAGCTCGCGGCCGTCGCGGCGCACGTCCTCGCGAGCCCCGTCGTCGCCGACCCCGAGCGCCTCGCGTCGCACATCGACCCCGGCCCGGTCGTCGGTCGACCGCTCGTCGAGGTGCCGGTCCAGCAGCCGGCGCGCGAGGAGCTCGCGCTGACGAAGCGGGAGGTCGAGGTGCTCGTCGGGATGAGCAACGGGCGCTCGAACTCCCAGATCGGCGCGGACCTGTTCCTGTCCGAGGACACCGTCAAGACCCATGCGCGCCGGCTGTTCCGCAAGCTCGGTGCGGCCGACCGCGCGCAGGCCGTTGCCATCGCGCTGCGCCGCGGACTCATCCGCTGACCGTCCTGGGCGCCGACGTATCATCGGCGCATGGCTTTCGGACACCCTGACTCACCCGCTCCGGCTTCGGACCCCTTCGGCTACGTCGGCCTGACCTACGACGACGTGCTGCTGCTCCCGGGCGAGACCGACGTCATCCCGAGCGAGGTCGACACGACCACGCGCCTGACGCGCGAGATCTCCGTCGCGATCCCGCTGGTCTCTGCGGCGATGGACACGGTCACCGAGTCACGCATGGCGATCGCCATGGCCCGGCAGGGCGGTGTCGGCATCCTGCACCGCAACCTGTCGATCGACGACCAGGCCCACCAGGTCGACCTCGTCAAGCGCTCCGAGTCGGGCATGATCACCGACCCCGTCACCGTCGGTCCCGAGGCGACTCTCGCCGAGCTCGATGAGCTGTGCGGCAAGTACCGGGTCTCGGGGCTCCCGGTCGTCGACGCGTCCGGCCGGCTCCTCGGGATCATCACGAACCGGGACCTGCGGTTCGTCGCTGCGAGCGACTACCCGGTGCTCCGCGTCCGCGAGGTGATGACGGCCATGCCGCTCATCACGGCTCCGGTGGGGATCGCCCGGGAGGACGCCGCGGCGCTGCTGGCCAAGCACAAGGTCGAGAAGCTGCCGCTCGTCGACGGCGACGGGATGCTCCGCGGGCTCATCACGGTCAAGGACTTCGTGAAGTCCGAGCAGTACCCGCTCGCGACGAAGGACGGCGAGGGACGCCTCGTGGTCGGCGCGGCCGTCGGGTTCTTCGGCGACGCGTGGGACCGGGCCCTGGCCCTGGTCGACGCCGGGGTGGACGTGCTGGTCGTCGACACCGCGAACGGGCACGCGCGCCTCATGCTCGACATGGTCCGCCGCCTGAAGTCCGACCCGGCGACCCGGGGCGTCCAGATCATCGGCGGCAACATCGCGACGACCGACGGCGCGCAGGCCCTCGTCGACGCGGGCGTGGACGCCGTGAAGGTCGGCGTCGGCCCGGGCTCGATCTGCACGACGCGTGTCGTCGCGGGCGTCGGCGTCCCGCAGATCTCCGCGATCTATGCGGCGTCGCTCGCGTGCAAGCCGGCGGGCGTGCCGGTCATCGGCGACGGCGGCCTCCAGTACTCGGGGGACATCGCCAAGGCGCTCGTCGCGGGAGCGGACTCCGTGATGCTCGGCGGGCTGCTCGCCGGCTGCGAGGAGTCGCCCGGCGACCTCGTCTTCGTCAACGGCAAGCAGTACAAGCGCTACCGCGGCATGGCGTCGCTCGGGGCGATGCAGTCGCGCGGCGATCGCCGCTCGTACTCCAAGGACCGCTACTTCCAGGGCGACCTGTCCGACGACGAGATCATCACCGAAGGCATCGAGGGCCAGGTCGCGTACCGCGGTCCCCTCGCGGCCGTCGCGCACCAGCTCGTCGGTGGCCTGCACCAGTCGATGTTCTACGTCGGGGCGCGGACGGTCCCGGCGCTGCAGGAGCGCGGCAAGTTCGTGCGGATCACGCCGGCGGGGCTCAAGGAGTCCCACCCGCACGACGTGCAGATGATCTCCGACTCGCCGAACTACTCGACCCGCTAGCAGCTCGACCGGCTGGCCCCTTCGACCGGCTGCACCCCTCGAAAGGCTGCGCCGCGCACGAGCTGCTCGGTCAGAGCGTGGCGACGGCAGTGACCGGGGTGCGCGTGGGCCAGTCGGTGTCGGCACCCGGTCCGGCGAAACCCTGACCGGTGCGCCACACGTTGAACTCCTCGGCCCACGCGCGGTGGGCGGCGACCTGCCGGGCGTGCAGCGCCGCGAGGTCGAGCTCGGCGAGGTCCGGGAACCGCTCGACCAGGCGCGCGAGCACGTCGAGCGTGGCCACGACATCGACGTCTGCCGAGTGCAGCGACCCCGTCCCCACCTCGTAGACGCCGCACAGGTCGACGAGCTTGCGCTTGCCGCGGCGGTAGCGGTCCGCGTGCCGGTCGAGCACCAGCGGGTCCAGGACCGGCGCGGCGGGCCGGCCGAGGCGGTCCGGGACCGTGGCGAGGCTGTGCCGGGTCAGCTCCGCGTCGAGGATGGACAGGTCGTAGCACGCGTTGAAGGCCACGACCGGGATGCCGTCGGAGAAGGCGGCCGCGACCAGCGTCGCGATCTCCTCGAGCGCGACGACCGGTGGGGCCCCGTGCGCGTGCGCGTGGGCGGTGGTGATGCCGTGGATCGCGCTCGCGGCCGCGGGGATCTCGACCCCCGGGTCGATGAGCCACGTGCGGATGTGCGTGCCCGACGCGTCGCGTCGGACCAGGGCGGCCGTGACGATCCGGTCGACGTCGACGTCGACGCCCGTGGTCTCGGTGTCGAAGCCGAGCAGCGGCCCCTCGATCCAGCTCATCGGCGTCCCGTCGTCGTCGTCCGCGTGCGGTGCCTCGCGGCCCGACCACCGCCAGGATGCCACCGGGCGCCGACACCCCCGCTGAGCCGCGCCGACGGGGACCGCACTCCGGGCGGGCGTGGGACGTTGTCCCGTGCGCCGGTAGCCTGGACCCGTGAGCAACGAGATCGAGATCGGGCGCGGAAAGCGCGGTCGCCGCGCGTACTCCTTCGACGACATCGCCGTGGTGCCCTCGCGGCGCACGCGTGACCCGGAGGAGGTCTCGGTCGGCTGGCAGATCGACGCGTACCACTTCGAGGTCCCGGTCATGGCCGCACCCATGGACTCGGTCATGAGCCCGGCGACCGCGATCGCGCTCGGCCACGCGGGCGGTGTCGGGGTCCTCGACCTCGAGGGTCTGTGGACGCGCTACGAGTCGCCCGAGCCGCTGCTCGCCGAGATCGCGGAGCTCGACGTCGACGCCGCGACGGCCCGCATGCAGGAGATCTACGCGGCGCCGATCAACCCGGAGCTCATCACGCTGCGCCTGAAGGAGATCCGGACCGCGGGCGTCACCGTCGCCGGAGCACTCTCGCCCCAGCGCACCCAGGAGCTCTCGCAGGTCGTCGTGGACGCCGGGGTGGACCTGTTCGTCATCCGCGGCACGACGGTCTCGGCCGAGCACGTGTCGGGCCGCGCGGAGCCGCTCAACCTCAAGCGGTTCATCTACGAGCTCGACGTTCCCGTCGTCGTCGGGGGCGCGTCGACGTACACCGCGGCGCTCCACCTCATGCGGACCGGCGCGGCCGGTGTGCTCGTCGGGTTCGGTGGCGGCGCGGCGCACACCACCCGGACGTCGCTCGGCATCCACGCGCCGATGGCGACCGCCGTTGCGGACGTCGCGGCCGCCCGGCGGGACTACCTCGACGAGTCCGGCGGCCGGTACGTGCACGTGATCGCCGACGGCGGCGTGGGCCGCTCGGGCGACCTGGTGCGGGCGATCGCGTGCGGCGCGGACGCCGTGATGCTCGGTGCGGCGCTCGCGCGCGCTGCCGAGGCGCCGGGGCGGGGCTGGCACTGGGGCCCCGAGGCGCACCACCCGAAGCTGCCCCGCGGCGAGCGCGTGCGCGTGGGGACGGCCGGCACGCTCTCGGAGATCCTGTTCGGCCCGGGCCGGACGGCCGACGGCACGCTCAACCTCATCGGCGCCCTGCGACGGGCCATGGCCACGACCGGCTACTCCGACCTCAAGGAGTTCCAGCGCGTCGAGGTCGTCGTCTCGCCGTACCAGCCGCTCAACCGGCCTGTCTGACGCAGGCGTCGGTCCGCCGACGTAACCTCGTCGCATGGCGTACGAACCGGAGCATGCGCACCTGATCGACCCCGAGACCGACCCGCGCGCGACCTACGTGCTCGAGCCGGACGACATCGGCATGCTCGTCGCGCGCATCGTCACGTCCCCCGGGGCGGCGACGTCTACGACCTACGCGCCGTTCACGGGCGGTCCCATCGCGGCGGTCCCGCTGTCGACCCCGGACGACGTCGAGCGCGCGACGGCCGCCGCTCGCAGCGCCCAGCGCACGTGGGCGACCGTCCCGCTGCGCGACCGCTGCGCCGTCCTCCTGCGCCTGCACGACCTGCTCCTCGAGAACCAGAGCGACGTCCTTGACCTCATCCAGCTCGAGAGCGGCAAGTCGCGCGCGAGCGCGTTCGAGGAGGTCGCCGACGTCGCCCTCGTCGCCCGGCACTACGCGCTGCACGCCCGGGAGTACCTCGCGGACCGGCGGGTCCACGGGCTCGTCCCCGGTCTCACGAGCGTGCGCGTGCTGCGCCACCCGGTCGGGGTCGTCGGCATCGTCGCGCCCTGGAACTACCCCCTGACGCTGACCGTCGGCGACGCGCTGCCGGCGCTGGTCGCGGGCAACGCCGTCGTGCTCCGACCGGACCCGCAGACGGCGCTGACGGCGCTGTGGGCCGTCGAGCAGCTCGAGGCCGCCGGACTGCCCGCCGGGGTGCTCCAGGTCGTCGTGGGCGACGGTGTCGCGCTCGGCACGGCCGTCGTCGACCACGTCGACCACGTGGTCTTCACCGGCTCGACCACGACCGGGCGCATCGTGGCCTCGCGGGCGGGCGAGCGGCTCATCCCCGCGACCCTCGAGCTCGGTGGCAAGAACCCGATGTACGTCGCCGAGGACGTCGACGTCGAAGTCGCGGCGGCGGGCGCCGTCCGGGCCTGCTTCGGGAGCACGGGTCAGCTCTGCATCTCGATCGAACGCCTCTACGTCCACGAGCACGTCGCGGACGCGTTCCTCGAGGCGTTCGCGCGCCGTACGCGCGACCTGCGCCTCGGGGCAGACCTCGACTACCGGTCGGACGTCGGCTCGCTCACGTCGGCGGCCCAGCTCGCGACGGTCGTCGAGCACGTCGAGGACGCGCTCACGCACGGTGCGGTCGTCGTCGCCGGCGGCGTCCACCGCATCGACATCGGCCCGCTGTTCTACGAGCCGACCATCCTCGACGGGGTGACGTCGGACGCCCGGGTGTTCCATGAGGAGACGTTCGGCCCGGTCGTGTCGGTGTACCGCGTCGCCTCCGACGACGAGGCCGTCGCCGCCATGAACGACAGCCCCTACGGGCTCAACGCGAGCGTGTGGACGCGCAGCGGTCGACGGGGTGCGGCCATCGCCGCCCGCGTCCGGGCCGGCACGGTCAACGTCAACGAGGGGTACATCGCGGTGTGGGGCTCGACCGGCGCACCGCAGGGTGGGCGCGGGCACTCGGGCCTCGGGCACCGGCACGGTCGCGAAGGCCTGTGGGCGATGACGGAGCTGCAGTCGGTCGCTGTCCAGCGCGGCACGCACGGGGTCCTGGGGAGCCCGCCGTTCGGGCTCCAGCGCCTGTTCGACCTGGGCACCCAGCGGTGGCCCGTGGTCTTCACCCATGCGCTGCGCGCGATGCGGGCGCTGCGCCTGCCGTGACGGGACGGTCGGTCTCGACCGCTCAGGCGTCCCGGACGATGCGGTTGCGGCCCAGCCGCTTGGCCTCGTAGAGCAACGCGTCGGCACGGCCGTGCAGGTGCACGGGGCTCTCTCCGGGGCGCCACGACGCCGCGCCGATGCTGATCGTCACCCGCAGGCCGGGGGCGACGTCTTCCCATGGGTAGACCGCGATCGAGCGCCGGATGCGTTCGCACACCTCGGCGACGAACGACGGGTCCGGGTCGGACGCGAGCAGGACCGCGATCTCCTCGCCGCCGACGCGCGCGACGAGGTCGGTGCCGCGGACGCAGCCGCCGATGATCTGGGCGATGCGACGGAGCACCTCGTCGCCGACGAGGTGCGAGAACTCGTCGTTGACGGCCTTGAACTCGTCGAGGTCGGACAGGAGCAGCGTCAGCGGGGCGTGGGCCCGGGACGTGATGGCGGCCAGCGTGGAGTCGAAGTCGCGGCGGTTCGCCAGGCCCGTCAGGGCGTCGTGCAGCGCGTCGTAGGCCAGGGTGCGGTTGACCGACTCGAGCTGCTCGGACCGCAGCTGCGCACGCTCGGCGGCGAGCTGCGCGCGTTCGAGGTCGAGATGGCCGTTGAGGACCCGGCCCCGACGCTCGGCGACCTCGTCGCGCGCCCGGAGCGTCGCCTCGAAGAGTCGCCGGTGCGCCCCGAGGGCGTCGGCGAAGGCCCCGCGCTCCTCGTGGACTGCGACCAGCTCGGTGAGCAGCTGGACGCGCTCGGTCATACGCGGCGTGTCGTCGGTCAGGGCGAGACCGGCCTCGACCGCCTGGGCAGCCGCCGTGTGGAACCCGCGCCTCCGCTGGATCCGGCCCGTCAGCATGCTGTCCATGATCTGGAAGTACGGCGTTCCGGTGACCCCGCCCATCGCCCGGATCCGAGCGATCGCCTGCTCCGCCTCGTCGTGGCGCCCGCACGCGACGAGAGCACGCGCCTCGACGAGTCGTGCGATCGCCAGGATGCGGAGGTTGTCGTCGAGGGTGTGGGCGACCTCGAGACTCTCGCGGGCGCGCACGAGGGCTTCCGCGGCCGCGGTCGCCGAGGCGTCAGCCCCGAGGCCCACACGTTCCGACTCGGCCATGGCGAGCTCCGCGAGGGTCCCGAGCGACACGGATGCGCCCTTCGTCGCCTCGGCCGAGCCGGGGATCGACGTGAACAGGGCGTGCGACTCCGTCAGCAGCTCGCGCGCGCGGTCGAAGAACTGGCGCATCTCGATGTAGGTGTCGGCCAGGTTGTTGAGCGCGACCGCCGTCCCGTAGGTGTCGTCGAGCTCGCGGCGGATCGCGAGCGCCTGCTCGAGGTAGTCGATCGCGGACGTGTTGTCACCGAACCCGCTGTGCACGCTCCCCAGGGTGGCGAGCGCCTTCGCCTCCCACTGCCTGTCGTCGCGGGCTCGTGCCAGGTCGAGCGCCCGCTGGGTCACCTCGAGTGCCCGCGCGTCCTCCGCCAGCAGGTAGTACGCGAACCCGAGATGGGCGCACAGGTGCATCTCCGCGACCTCGTCGCCGGCGTCGCGGACGATGCCCAGCCCCAGCAGCCCCTGGACGACGCACTGCGCCGGGTCGTTGTCGCTGAGCACGTGGACGTGCTCCACGAGGTCGTGGTGCTCGGCGAGTGGCGCCGAGGTGGCGCGCTCGGGATGCACGCTCATTCCGCACCCGGCGGACACCGCAGCTGGCTGTGGGTCACGCCCCCTGATCGGCACATTCGAGCGCAACGTGAGGGATTGAGGCGGTTCGTCCGAGGCGTGGACGCGTGCCTCGGTTCCGAACCGTCCCCAGCACCCCCGAACCGGTCGCAGCGGGCCCGCGCCGGCCTCAGCGGCCCGTTACCAGCCTCAGCGGCTGCGCACCAGCTCGACCGACTCGCGCGCGATCTCGAGCTCCTCGTTCGTGGGGTACACCAGGACCGTGACCTCGCTGCCGTCGGGCGAGATGATCGTCGGCACCTTGATCCGGCCGGCGTTGCGGTCGGGGTCCACGGCGATGCCGAGGCGCTCGAGGCCCGTCAGCGAGCCGATCCGCACGATGTCGTCGTTCTCGCCGATGCCGGCCGTGAAGACGATCGCGTCGACGTGGCCCAGCTGGGCGTAGTAGTTGCCCACGTAGCCCTTGATCCGGTGGAAGTAGACCTCGAGGGCCGTGCGCGCGTTCTCGTCGCCCGCGGCCACCGCGTCGTGCACGTCGCGCATGTCCGTGTAGCCCGACAGCCCGAGCATGCCCGACCGGCGGTTGAGCAGGTCGTCGAGGTCGTCGATCGACATGTGCCCCTGGCGGGCGAGGTGGAACAGCACCGCGGGGTCGATGTCGCCGGAACGCGTGCCCATGACCAGGCCCTCGAGCGGGGTCAGCCCCATCGATGTCTCGACGGACACCCCGCCGCGGACGGCCGACGCGGACGCCCCGTTGCCGAGGTGCAGCACGATGACGTTGATCTCGGCGGGGTCCTTGCCGAGGAACTCCGCCGCTGCGCGCGAGACGAACTTGTGCGACGTGCCGTGGGCGCCGTACCGGCGGATGGAGTACGTCGCGGCCAGCTCGCGGTCGATCGCGTACGTGTAGGCCGCCGGGGGGAGTGTCTGGTGGAACGACGTGTCGAACACGGCGACGTGGGGCACCGTCGGGAAGGCGTGCCGGGCCGCCACGATCCCCGCGACGTGCGCGGGGTTGTGCAGCGGAGCGAGCGGGGACAGGTCGGAGATCTGCTGCAGGACCGCGTCGTCGATCAGGGCCGGTCCCTTGAACACGCTGCCGCCCTGCACGATCCGGTGGCCGATCGCGACCAGTGCCGTCTCGTCGATCTGCGGACCCTGCGTGTTGAAGAGCCCGAGCACGAGCTTCATGCCCGCCTCGTGGTCGGCGACGGGCTGCTCGAGGACGGTGTCCCCGTTCGGGCCGGTGTGCTTGACCTTGCCCATCTCGAGCCCGATGCGCTCGACGATGCCGTTCGCGAGGACCTCCTTGGCCGCGACGTCGAGCAGCTGGTACTTGATCGACGACGAGCCGGAGTTGATGACGAGGACGAGGGAGTTCACAGCTGGCCTTCCGTGGTGGTCGCGTCCAGGGCCTGTGCCTGGATGGCGGTGATCGCGACAGTGTTGACGATGTCCTGGACGAGCGCCCCGCGGGACAGGTCGTTGACGGGCTTGCGCAGGCCCTGCAGCACCGGTCCGATGGCGATGGCCCCGGCGGAGCGCTGCACTGCCTTGTAGGTGTTGTTGCCGGTGTTGAGGTCAGGGAACACGAAGACCGTCGCGCGCCCGGCGACCGCCGACTCGGGCATCTTGGTGTGCGCGACCGACGCGTCGACGGCGGCGTCGTACTGGATCGGACCCTCGACCGACAGGTCGGGACGCCGCTCGCGGACGAGCTCCGTGGCGAGCCGGACCTTGTCGACGTCCGCGCCCGTCCCGGACTCGCCGGTCGAGTACGACAGCATCGCGATGCGCGGCTCGACGCCGAACTGGGCAGCCGTCGCGGCCGACGAGATCGCGATGTCCGCGAGCTGCTCGGCCGTCGGGTCGGGGTTGACCGCGCAGTCGCCGTAGACGAGCACCCGGTCCTCGAGGCACATGAGGAACACGCTCGAGACGATCGAGACGCCCGGGACCGTCTTGATGATCTCGAACGACGGCTTGATGGTGTGCGCCGTCGTGTGCAGGGCGCCCGACACCATGCCGTCGGCGAGCCCGTCGTGGACCATCATCGTGCCGAAGTACGACACCGACGAGACGATCTCGCGGGCGCGGTCGAGCGTCATGCCCTTGTGCGCCCGCAGCGCCGTGTACTCGCTCGCGAACCGCTCGAACAGGTCGCCCTGCTTCGGGTCGATGACGTGAGCGTCGGCGATCTGCAGCCCGAGCTCGGTGGCGCGGGTGCGGATCGCGCCCTCGTCGCCGAGCAGCGTGAGCTCCGCGACGCCGCGCTGGAGCAGCGTCGAGGCGGCCCGCAGGATCCGGTCGTCGTTGCCCTCGGGAAGCACGATGTGCTTGCGGCGGGACCGCGCGCGGTCCAGCAGCGTCCACTCGAACATGAGCGGCGTGACGACCTCGGGGTGCGGGACCTCGAGCGCCGCGACGAGCGCCGCGCTGTCGGTGTGCTTCTCGAACAGGGCGAGGGCCGTGTCGACCTTGCGCTGGGAGTCGGCGCTGAGCCGGCCGCGGGTGCGTGCGGCGGCGCCCGCGCTGCGGAACGTCCCGAGGTCGGTGCGGATGATCGGCAGCCGCGTCCCGATGCCCTCGACGAGGCGCGCGACGGTGGGCGGCGGGAAGAACCCGCCGTTGAGGATGATGCCGGCGAGCGACGGGAAGCCCTCGGCGGTGTGCGCCGTGAGCAGCCCGAGCAGGATGTCCGAGCGGTCGCCGGGCGTGATGACGACGACACCGTCGTGCAGCCGGTCGAGCAGGTGCTCGATCGACATGGCGCCGACGAGCACGTCGACGACCTCGCGGGACAGGAGCTGCTCGTCCCCGACGACGAGGGTCCCGCCGACGGCCTCCATGAGCTGGCGGACCGTCGGTGCGGACAGGTACGGGTCCTCGGGGATCGCCCAGGCGGGGACCGTGCTGCTCAGGGCCGCCCGGATCTCCTCGACGGCGCCCTCGGCGCACCGGTTGGCGATCACCGCGACGACGTGGGCGTAGTTGGCCTCGAGCTCGGAGATCGAGACCTCGGCCGCCTGACGCACCTCGTCCGGGGTACGCCCGTTCCCGCTCACGACGAGCAGGACGGGCGCGCCCAGGTTCGCGGCGATGCGCGCGTTGTAGGCGAGCTCGGTCGGCCCGGAGACGTCGGTGTAGTCCGTACCGACGACGACGACCGCATCGCACTGACGGGCGACCGCGTGATACCGCTGCACGATCTCAGCGAGAGCCGCCTCCGGGTCTGCGTGCACCTGCTCGTACGTGACACCGAGGCAGTCCTCGTAGGAGAGGTCCACGCCGTCGTGCTCGAGCAGGAGCTCGAGCACGTAGTCGCGGCTGTCGCTCGACCGGGCGATCGGCCGGAAGACCCCGACCCGCTGCACGGTGCGGGTCAGGAGGTCCACCAGACCGAGCGCGACCGTCGACTTGTTGGTCTCCCCCTCCGGGGAGGTGAGATAGATGCTGCGTGCCACTGAGCTGCCTTCTTCGTGCGCGAGTGTCCGCGCGTCGTCGTCCGGGTCGTGCTGTCGGTCAGGTGTGTCGTGTGCTGCGGGTGTCGGGACGGGTCAGTCGTTGTCCCCGCCCGTGCTCCGGATCGCGGCAGACACCTGGTCGGCGTCGGCCGTGTCGCCCGCGTCGGGCCACACCCAGTCGCGGACCTCCGGCTGGTCCTCGCCGAAGTCCCGGGTGTACTGGCGGGCGGCCAGGCGTGCGTCCGACATGCGCTGTCGCAGGCCCGCGGCCTTGGAGCCGAGGCCCTTGGTGCGGTCGATGACGTCCATCACGAGGTGGAACCGGTCGAGGTCGTTGAGCATGACCATGTCGAACGGCGTCGTCGTCGTGCCCTCCTCCTTGTAGCCGCGCACGTGGATGTTCGAGTGACCCTTGCGGCGGTACGTGAGGCGGTGGATGAGCCACGGGTAGCCGTGGTACGCGAAGATCACGGGCTTGTCGGTCGTGAAGAGCGTGTCGAAGTCGCGGTCGGACAGGCCGTGCGGGTGCTCGTGCTCGTCCTGGAGGCGCATGAGGTCGACGACGTTGACCACGCGGACCTTGAGCTGGGGCAGCTCGCGGCGCAGGATGTCCGCCGCTGCGAGCACCTCGAGCGTCGGCACGTCGCCCGCGCACCCGAGCACGACGTCCGGGTCGTGGCCGACGGTCTCGGTCCCGGCCCACTCCCAGATGCCGAGGCCGCGCTCGCAGTGCGCCACGGCCTGGTCCATGGTCAGGAAGTTCGGCGCCGGCTGCTTGCCCGCGACGACGACGTTGACGTACTGCCGGCTGCGCAGGCAGTGGTCGTACGTCGCGAGGAGGGTGTTGGCGTCCGGCGGCAGGTAGACGCGGACGATCTCGGCCTTCTTGTTGACGACGTGGTCGATGAACCCGGGGTCCTGGTGGCTGAAGCCGTTGTGGTCCTGGCGCCAGACGTGGCTGGACAGCAGGTAGTTCAGGCTCGCGACCGGCCGGCGCCACGGGATCTCGTTGGTGACCTTGAGCCACTTGGCGTGCTGGTTGAACATCGCGTCGATGATGTGGATGAACGCCTCGTAGCAGTTGAACAGGCCGTGGCGCCCGGTCAGGAGGTAGCCCTCGAGCCATCCCTGGCACTGGTGCTCCGAGAGCATCTCGACGACCCGGCCCGCGCGGGCGAGGTGCTCGTCGACCTCCGGGCCGATGTACTCGGCGTCCCAGACCTTGTCCGTCACACCGAAGACCGACTGCAGCCGGTTCGACGCCGTCTCGTCCGGGCCGAAGATCCGGAAGTTGTCCGGGTTGAGCTTGATGACCTCGGTCAGCCAGTCGCCCAGGACCCGGGTCGCCTCCGAGATCGAGCCGCCCGGCACCGGGACGTCGACGGCGAAGTCGCGGAAGTCCGGCAGCCGGAGGTCCTTGAGGAGAAGGCCGCCGTTGGTGTGCGGGTTGTCGCTCATCCGTAGCTGCCCGACGGGCGCGAGGGAGGCGATGTCCGGCTCGAGGCGCCCGGTCGCGTCGAACAGCTCCTCGGCGCGGTACGAGCGCAGCCACCCCTCGAGGACGTCGAGGTGCTCGGCGGTGTCGCGCGCGCTCGCGAGCGGGACCTGGTGCGAACGCCAGGAGGCCTCGACCTGCTTGCCGTCGATGACCGGCGGGCACGTCCAGCCCTTGGGCGTCTTGAAGATGATCATCGGCCACTGCGGACGGGAGTCGTCGCCGGCCGCGGCGCGCGCCTTGATCGCGGCGATCTCGTCCATGACCTCGTCGAGCACCGCGGCGAAGCGCGCGTGCACGGCCGCGTGGTCCTCGCCGTCGAACCCGCCGACGAACATGTGGGGCTTGTGGCCGTAGCCGCGCATGAGATCGAGCAGCTCGGACTCGGGGATGCGGGCCAGGACCGTCGGGTTGGCGATCTTGTACCCGTTGAGGTGCAGGATCGGCAGGACGACGCCGTCCTTCAGCGGGTGGATGAACTTGTTCGAGTGCCAGCTCGTCGCGAGGGGGCCGGTCTCGGCCTCGCCGTCGCCGATGACCGTCGCGACCAGCAGGTCGGGGTTGTCGAACGCCGCGCCGTAGGCGTGCGACAGGGCGTAGCCGAGCTCGCCGCCCTCATGGATCGATCCCGGGGTCTCCGGGGCGACGTGGCTGGGGATGCCGCCCGGGAAGGAGAACTGGCGGACGAGACGGCGCAGGCCCTCGTCGTCCTGCGTGATGTCGGAGTACACCTCGGAGTACGTGCCGTCGAGGTAGGCGTTCGCGACCAGGCCGGGGCCACCGTGACCAGGCCCGGTGATGTAGATCGTCGACTGCTGGCGCTCGCCGATCACGCGGTTCAGGTGCGCGTACAGGAAGTTGAGGCCCGGCGTCGTGCCCCAGTGCCCGAGGAGACGCGGCTTGACGTTGTCGCGGATCAGCGGCTCGCGCAGGAGCGGGTTGTCCAGCAGGTAGATCTGTGCGACCGACAGGTAGTTCGCCGCGCGCCACCAGGCGTCGATGCGCTGGAGCGTCTCGGCGCTCACCGACTCTCCGGTTCCCGCGTGCCAGGAGGTCGTCCGCGAAGCAGTCGTAGTCATTGCCTTCTCCAGGTGCCTCGTACCCCACCCCGCGCTGGCCGCACCGGGGATGACTCCAGCCTGACGTGGATCGCGGGCGCCTGGCAGGACGTCCGACCCAGGGCGCGCGCCGTTGCACGCACTGCTCCACCCGCAATACAACCGCATCGCGCGCCCGAGCGCATCGGGTCCAGACCGCCCCGCCGTGCACATGCGCAGGTCAGACGGCACAAACGGGGTGCTGAGCAGGCAGGCGGACCGGCCCGCGACGCGAGTAGGACGAGTGTCCCGCGACGCTGACGGGTTACCGTGAGACGTGCCACACACCGACGCCTCGACGGACCCGGTGCCCGCGGTCGTGGACGGTGACCCGGCCGGTCCCGTGGACGGTGCTCCGGACCGTGCCGAGGGCTCCCACGAGCCGACGACGATGCTCCGTGCAGCGGTCCGGCCGCGCATGCTGGTGCTCCTTCTGCTCCTGCTCGGTGCCGCGGCGGTGTGCGGGCGGCTGGGGGCCTGGCAGCTCGACCGCGCCGAGATCCGCGGGGCGTCGGCGGCCTCGCAACAGCTCGCCGCGCAGCAGGCTCTCCCACCGGTCGGACTGGGTGACGCGCTCGCGCCGCAGACCGCGTTCCGGGGCGGGCTCGTCGGGCGGTCGGTCGTCGCCCGGGGCGTGTACGACGCCGCGGGACAGGTGCTCGTCGTGGACCGCGCGCTCGAGGGACGCACGGGCTACCTTGTCCTGACGCCGCTGCGGGTGACCGACGACCGGCCCGAGCGCTTGGCCGGCGGAGCCTCGACGGCCGGCGCTGCGAGCGACGCCGTCGAGGTCCCTGTCTCCGCGCCCGTGCTCCCGGTCGTCCGGGGCTGGGTCGAGACGCCCGACGACGCCGCCGCACTGGCCGTGCCGACCGGCGAGGTCACCGTGACCGTCTGGCTGCAGAGCTCCGAGGCGTCGGGACGGACCGACCTGCCCGCCGGGCAGGTCGACGCGATCAGCTCGGCGCAGCTGCTCAACAGGTGGGGCGGACCGATCTGGACCGGGTACGGCGTGCTCAGCGCCTCGGACCCGAGCCAGGGCGACGCCCTGACTCTCCTGCCGATGCCGGCGCGGTCGGGCACCGGGCTCAACGTGCAGAACCTCGCCTACGCCGCGCAGTGGTGGATCTTCGGCGGGTTCGCGATCTTCCTGTGGCTGCGCATGGTCCGCGACGAGGCGACCGGGGACCGGGCGGTCTGAGCGCCGGCAGGTCGGGCGTCCAGGCCGCTCAGGCCTGGGGCCGGCGACGCATCTCCTTGACGGACCGGCGACGGCTCTCCGCCTGCACCCGACGAGCACGCGAGGCTCGGCTCGGGCGGGTCGCACGGCGCGGCGGGGGAGGCGGGCGCAGCGCGTCGTCGAGCAGCTCGGTGACGCGCGCGAGCGCCGCCTCGCGGTTGCGCAGCTGCGAGCGGAACTCGGACGCCGCCACCGTCAGGACGGTGCCGACCGGCTCGTCCGCCTCGGCGCGCTCGCCCTCGACGGCCTCGTCGCGACGCGCCGCGACCTCGCGACGGTCGGCGAGCGCCAACCGGGGGGCGAGCCGCGCGAGCACGCGGTCCCGGTCGGCCGGAGTCGCCCACGTGATCGCGGAGAGGTCGACAGCGAGCTCGACGCGGGAGTCCGCCGTGTTGACGGACTGCCCGCCCGGTCCGCTCGACCGCGAGAACCGCCACGTGAGAGCGTCCTCGGGCACGACCGAGCCGTCACGCAGCACCACCGGACCGAACATGTGTCCAGGATCGACTATCGCGTCCACCCCTGTCGCGTGGATACTCACCTCGGCCGTCCCGATGACCGGCTGCCGCTCTCGCAAAGGAGCCGATGTGGCGTTCGTCCGACCGTACGAGGACTTCGACCGCGCCGACGTCTACGACGTCTGCGTGCGCACAGCGGACGGCGGTGGTGACGCCCGGGGCCAGTACAGCGACGACCACCTGATGCCGGACGTCTACGCGGGCCCGTACCTGCACCTCGAGCCCGAGCTTGCCTTCGTGCTGGACGACGGGAACCGCGCGGTCGGCTACGTCCTCGGGACCGCCGACACGCGCCGCTGGGCCGAGGAGTACCGGCGCAGGTGGCTCCCTGTCGTGGCGCCCCGCTACCCGAGGGGCGACGCGCCCGGCACCCGGCAGGAGCGCCTCGTCGACACGCTCCACCACCCCGAGCAGGCCGTGCACGAGGGGCTCGCGGACTATCCCGCGCACCTGCACATCGACCTGCTGCCCGAGCACCAGGGCCACGGCCACGGGCGCGCGCTGGTGCGGACCTTCCTCGCGGCGCTCGCGGACCGAGGCGTCCCCGCGGTGCACCTCGGCATGGCGAGCTCGAACGTGCGGGCCCGGGCGTTCTACGACCGGCTCGGGTTCCACGAGCTGCCGGTGTCCGAGCCCGGTGTGACGTTCTTCGGGATCGCGAGCGACGCAGACGTGTGACCGGCCGCTGCTCCTGCTGCTACTCCTGCTGCCAGGAGTGCCACAGCGCCGCGTAGTCGCCGCCCGCCGCGACGAGCTCGTCGTGCGAGCCGATCTCGACGATCCGCCCGCCGTCCACGACGGCCACGCGGTCGGCGTCGTGCGCGGTGTGCAGCCGGTGCGCGATCGCCACCACCGTGCGCCCCGCGAGGACCGCCGAGAGCGAGCGCTCGAGGTGCCGGGCCGCACGCGGGTCGAGCAGGCTCGTCGCCTCGTCGAGCACGAGGGTGTGCGGGTCGAGGAGCACGAGCCGGGCGAGCGCGAGCTGCTGGGCCTGCGCGGGGGTGAGGGCCGCGCCACCCGAACCGACGCCGGTGCCGAGCCCGTCGGGCAGCGCCTCCACCCACCCCCAGGCGTCCACGGCTCGCAGGGCGCGCTCGAGCTCGGCGTCGTCCGCCTCGACCCGGGCGAGCCGGAGGTTGTCCGCGACCGAGCCGACGAAGACGTGGTGCTCCTGCGTCACGAGCGCGACGTGCCCGCGCAGGTCCCCGAGCGGCAGCTCGACGAGCGGGACGCCGCCGACGGTCACGGCCCCACCGC
The DNA here is from genome assembly GCF_003115775.1 of Cellulomonas sp. WB94. Classification (NCBI taxonomy): domain Bacteria; kingdom Bacillati; phylum Actinomycetota; class Actinomycetes; order Micrococcales; family Cellulomonadaceae; genus Cellulomonas; species Cellulomonas sp. WB94. The sequence continues at coordinate 705,574 of NZ_QEES01000002.1, read as the reverse complement.
TCGGCGGGTGGATGCCGGCGAGCATCCGCCCGAGCGTCGACTTGCCGGTGCCCGACGGGCCGACGACGGCGAGCCGCTCTCCGACCACGAGGTCGAGGTCGATGCCGTGCAGCACGTCGTGCCCCTCGCGGTAGGCGTAGCGCACCTCGGTGGCCACGACGTGCTCGTCGGACGGCTGCGCCGAGCCTGCTGTCCGGTCGGGCAGCACGTTCGCGACGCCGAGGATCCGGGCGAGCGACGTCGCGCCGACCTGGATCTCGTCGAGCCAGAAGATGAGCTCCCAGATCGGGTGGATGATCTGCGTCGCGTACAGCGCGATCGTCGTGACCGCGCCGATCGTCGCCCCGCCCGTCGAGATGAGGTAGGCGCCCCACGCGAGCACGGCGACCACGGGCAGCAGGAAGGACGCGTCGATGCCCGGGAAGAGGATCGAGCGCAGCCAGAGGGTCTTCGACTCGGCCGCGAACGCCTCGCGGAGGTCGTCGTCGACGCGTGCCCGGCGGCGGGCGCCGAGGTTGAGCGCGTCGACCGTGCGGGCACCCTCGACGCTCTCGGTGATCGTGCCGTTGAGCGTCGCGTACGCCGCCGACTCGCGCAGGTACGCGGGCGCCGCGCGCCGCAGGTACCAGCGCGCGACCGGCAGCAGCAGCGGCAGCCCGGCGAGCAGCCCGAGCGCGACCAGGGGGCTCGTCAGGGCAGCGGCGACCGCGGTCAGTGCGATCGTCGCGCCGCTCACGAGCAGGCGCGGTACCCCGAAGCGGACCGTGTACTGCACCCGGTCGATGTCGGTCGTGGTGCGGGCGATCAGGTCGCCGGTCCCGGCGCGCTCGACGACGGACAGCGGCAGCCGCGTGACGGTCGAGAGGAACTCCTCGCGCAGCTCGGCGAAGACGGACTCGCCGAGCACCATCGCGGAGCGCTGCGCGTAGCGGATGAGGACCGTCTGCGCGAGCACGGCGACCACGAGGACGGCGACGGTCCGGTCGACGTACGACGACGTCGTCCCGACAGCGACGGCGTCGATGAGGTGGCCGAGCAGCCACGGACCGGCCAGGCCGGCGCACGCCGCTGCAGCGTGCAGCGCGACGACCACGGTCAGTGCGCCGCGGTGGCGGCGCACGAGCGTGCGGGTCTCGCGCCGCAGCGCGGGGCCGTCAGCGACGGGCAGCTTCACGGCGGTCCTCCTCTCGGGCGTCGTCGGTGGGGCGGGTCTCGGTGGGTACGGTCTCGTGGCCGCGGGACACGACCGCGCGGTAGGCGCGCCCGGCCGCGTCGGCCGCGGCGAGGAGCTGGCGGTGGCTCCCGCGCGCCACCACCCGGCCGCCCTCGATGAGCACGACCTCCTCGACCACGTCGAGCACGAGCGGGGACGCGGTGACCAGGACGGTCGTCCGGCCGCGTCGGGCCTCGGCCAGCCGCCGCGCGATCCGCGCCTCGGTGTGGGCGTCGACGGCGCTCGTCGGCTCGACGAGCACGAGCACCTCGGCCTCGGTGAGCAGGGCCCGTGCGAGCGCGACGCGCTGGCGCTGGCCACCGGACAGCGAGCGCCCCTTCTCCTCGACCGCTCCGGCGAGACCGCCGGGGACCGAGTCCAGGACGTCCGCCGCGTCCGCGACGTGCATGGCCGCCAGCAGGTCGGACTCGGTGGCCCGGCCGCGGACGTCGAGCTCTTCGGCGAGGACACCGGTGAAGAGGTGCGGTGTCGACTCGGCGACGACGATGCGGTCGCGCACCTCGCGCAGGTGCAGCTCGCGCAGGAGTACCGCTCCCCACCGCACCTCACCGAGCGACTCGTCGTCGTCGGCCGCGCTGCCTGCGGGCGCCCGGAAGCGACCCAGCCGCGTCGCGAGCCGTGCGGACTCGTCAGGATCCGCGCTCACGAGCGCGAGCAGCGCCCCCGGCTGCACGACGAGCCCGCTCAGCTCGTCGACGAGGGCCTCGGTCCGTGCGGGGCTCGTCGCGGCGGCCGCGGCGCGACGGTCGGCCGAGTCCGCGCCCGCCTCGGGGATCTCCAGGACCTTGATGATCTTGCGGCAGCCGACGACGGCTCGCGTCATGACGCGCATGGCCTCGGTCGCGGTCCACAGCGGCTGGGTGAGGAAGGCAGCGAACCCGTAGAACGCCACGAGCTGTCCGGGGCTGATCTCGCCCGCCAGCGCGAGGTGCGCACCGACCCAGACGACCGCCGCGAGGAACAGCCCGGGCAGGAGCGTCTGCAGGGCGTCGAGCAGCGACTGCGTCTGCGCGACCCCGACCCCCGCGCGGCGCACGAGCTCCGACTGCGCGCGGTAGCGCCCCGCGAAGACCTCCTCGCCGCCGATCCCGCGCAGGATCCGCAGGCCCGAGACCGTGTCGGCGCCGAGCGTGGTCAGCCGACCCGACGCCTCGCGCTGCGTGGCCTGGCGGCGCTGCAGCGGCTTGACGAGGAGAGCGAGCGCCGACGCCACGACCGGGAGGCCGAGCAGCACGAGCAGGCCGAGCGTGACGGAGGTGCGCATGAGGACGACCGCGACGGCCGCATAGGCGACGATCCCGCCGACGAACCGGGCGGCGACCGCGTACACCTCCCCGATCCGCAGCGCGTCGCTCGCGACGGTCGCCACGACCTCGCCGGTCGGCAGCTCGGCGGTCACGGCGTCGCCCGTGCGGGTGACGTGGTGCCCGATGAGCTGCGAGGTCGCGTAGGCCGCGCGGAGCCAGTTCTCGACGTCGAGACGGTGCCCCCAGACGTTGGCGCCGACCTGCACGAGCCCCACGGCTCCGAACGCGGCGCAGCCGAGCCACAGCGTGCGGCTCAGGCCGTCCGTCAGGCCGCCGTCGATGATGCGTCCGAGCACGTACGGCATCGCGGCCGCCGCGACGTTGCCGACGATGCCGCACGTGATCGAGGCGAGCAGCAGCCCCTGCTGGTGTCGCGCCTGCCACCACAGGAGGGCGGCAGGGGACGTCAGCGGCGCTGGGCCGGGATGGGGGAGCGGGAGTTGACGCACTCCGCCACAGTAGGTGCGGGCACCCACATCGCCGAAGGCATTTCCGCAGGCCCCGAGCGGGTGCGCCTCCTGTTCGGCCGCTCGCGCGGCCGCGGTCGGGGATGATGGACCCGCCCCGCGTCGGCGGTGCTCGTCGCGGTGGCGACCACCGCACCGATCGGGCAGAACAGGAGCGTCACATGGCTGCGCTGGACCCGGTCAAGGGCCGTCAGGCACTGCAGCGGTACCGCATCATGGCCTGGGTCACCGGCACGATGCTGCTGATCCTGTGCCTCGAGATGCTCCTCAAGTACGCGGTGCGCGTCGGCCCCGACGTGCTGAGCTGGATCGGCTGGGTGCCGTTCGCGCACGGGTGGATCTACGTGGTGTACCTCGTGACCGTCATGGACCTGTGGTCGAAGATGCGCTGGGACTTCGGGCGTCTCGCCGCGATGGTCGCCGCCGGCGTGGTGCCGGTCATGTCCTTCGTCCTGGAGCGTCGCGTGCACGCGGACGCCGTGGCGCGGCTCGAGGCAGCCCCGGCGCGCTGAGTCGGCGCTGGGCCCCCGGGCCCAGCAGGCAGCGGGGAGCCGGGGTCCTCGGTTGAGCCCGTGGGCCCGGGACTCCTCGACGTGGCCGGGGCACGATCGCCCGGTGCCGTGCTCAGCTCAGGTCGTCGTCCGTAGCCACCCGGCTGCCCACGACGAGACCCCACCGGTCGAACGAGCCGACGGGTGCCTCCAGGACGTCGACCGCGCCGCGCACCGGTGGGACGAGACCGAACGGTTTCAGGACGCGCACGGCGAGCACTGTGCCGTCGGCGCCGAGCGTCGCGACGTCGAGCGGCTCGCGCATGCCGACGCCGTGGACCGAGCTCGACGGCCGCAGCAGCAGCGCGGGCGGGAGCGGCCTGCGGGCCAGCATCCCGCGCAGCCGGCTCCAGTACGTGTCGGCCACCAGGACGGGCGCGAGGTCGCGCCCGTCGATCGTGAGTCTCATCGCGCGCATCGGACCGCCCACCTCTGCTCGTCGCGCCCGCCGACAGGGTCGGGCGCCGTCGCAACCCTACGGGCGCCCATTCGGTGCACTTTGTCGCGTTCGGGTGAACATGTCGCGACGTCGGTGCATTGTCTGTACTGTCGCCTGTGCTCCCCACCTGCACGTTCGCTGGGAGTGCCGCGCGCCACCACGTCCTCGAAGGGAGCCGTCTGAGTGCCCGTCATCGTGGTGGCCGACCATGCTGTGGCGCCTCGCGGTGCCACCACGGCTGTCGCCGAGCGGCAGGCGATCGCTGAGGCCGTCGACGCGACACCCCGCGGTTCGCAGGTGCTCCTGCTGAGCAGCGACGAGGTCGGCTGGCGGGAGTCGCGCGCGGTGCGGCTCGCCTACGGACGCGAGGACATCGGTCTGCTGCGCTGCGACGTCCCGGTCACCGCGCTGTTCGTGGTGGCGTCGGCGCTCGCGATGTTCCCGGACAGCGAGCTCGGGCTCGCGGGTGCGGCATCGGCGATGGTGACCCGCGCGTCGTCGACGTTCGCGCTGCTCTCGTCGGTCGGCTCGCTCGAGCGCCCGAACCCGCACCTCGGTCTCCACGCGGCGAGCCTGTGGCCGGCGAGCAGGTTCCTCGTGGACTGGGAGCTCCAGCGGGTGTCCCGTGCCCGGGAGCTCCCGCCGCTCGAGGGGTACATCGCCGTCATCGCGCGGTCGGCGAGCGCGTTCGCCGGCGTCGACGACGCGAGCCTGCCGGCCGAGCGGGTCGAGCTGGAGCTCGGACCGGGTGCCTCGCCCTGGCGGTGCGCCCGATGGGTCGAGGTGACCACGTTGCACGAGTGGCTCGAGGACATCGTCGGCCACGTGCTGCGCCCCGAGGTGACACGCACGTTCCCGATCTGCCCGTCCTGCGGGCGCGCCGGCTGGGGGCAGGTCTGCGTCTTCTGCCAGCTTCCGCTGACCGACGTCGCACTCTCATCTGCTGCCGTGACCCCTGGAGGACTTGCGTGAACCCGCGTCAACGCCGTGGTGCCCTCTTGCTCGTCCTCACGTCGATCGGGGCGATCGTGGTGTTCTTCGCGGTCCTCACGTTCGTCGGTGACGTCAGCTCGAAGGTGGGCCCGATGACGGGCGTGCTGCAGTTCACGCGCGACGTGGCTGCGCTCGAGCCCATCGAGTCGGACATGGTCACGATCGTCGAGGTCCCGGAGCGCTGGGTGCCGGCCACGGCGCTGCACACGGAGAAGGACGTCGTCGGCCTCGTCGCGGCGACGGGGTACACGGCCGGCTCGACGGTGCAGACCGGGATGCTGGTCCCCCGACCCGGCGTGCAGCCGGGCTACCGGGAGGTGGCCATCGTGGTCGACGCCGAGACCGGGGTGGCGGGCAAGGTCTCGCCCGGCAACCACGTGGACATCATCGCGACCGTCGCGGGCGACGACCTGAACCCGGCGCGCTCGGAGATCTGGGTGTCCAACGCCCTCGTCCTCGAGGTGGGTCTCCCTGCCGACGTCGAGGGCTCCGACTCGTCGGGCAACTTCTCGACCTCCCGCGGCGTCCCGGTGACCTTCGCCCTGACGTCGGCCGATGCACTGCGGCTCGCCTACATCGAGAGCTTCTCGGTTAAGCTCCGTCTGGCCCTGCGCGGTGCCGGCGACGACCAGGAGCAGGCGCCGGCCGACAAGGTCTTCCTCGGCGACAGGGCGGCGGGCTGATGAGCATCGAGATCCTCCTCGCCACCGGGAGCGACGCGACCCAGCAGCGCCTCGCGCACATGCTGGCCGAGGCAGAGAACCTGACCCTCGCTCATGTCGCCGCAGACGGCGCGTCCCTCGAGGACACGCTCAGCCGCAGCACCGGGATCAACGTCGTCGTGATCGACGAGGCGCTCGAGGGCGGCCGCGGTCACGCCGTCGCGCGCGCGGTCGGCGCCTCCCACCCGCTGGTCGGCGTCGTGCTGCTCGTCGAGAGCGCGGGACCCGAGCAGTTCGCTGCCGCGATGGAGTCGGGCGCGCGCTCGGTCATCTCCGAGTCGTCGAGCCTCAACGAGATCGTCTCGCGCATCGAGGCGGTCGCCCAGTGGGCGGTCGCGGCGCGATCGGCGGTCACCTCCGAGCTCACGGGCGGTCGGGGCGGTCGCGTCGTGGCTGTCGCGGGCGCCAAGGGCGGGGTCGGCGCGACGTCGGTGGCCATGCTCGTCGCGCAGTCGCTCACGGCGACGCGCACGGTCTCGCTCATCGACTTCGACCTGCAGTCGGGGGACCTGGCTGCCTACGCCGGGGTCCACACCCGGCGGTCGATCGTCGACCTCGTCGACATCGCCGGCGAGATGTCGGGTCGCGTGCTCCGCGAGACCTCGTACGACCTCGAGAGCGGGCTCAGGCTGCTGCCCGCACCGAACGACGGCGAACGCGCCGAGGAGATGACGGCCGACGCGGCCCGAGCGGTCGTCAACGCTCTGCGCTACCAGTTCGACGTCTCGGTGATCGATGTCGGCTCGCACCTCGACGACGCGACCGCGCTCATCCTCGAGTACGCCGACGTCGCGCTCCTCGTCGCGACTCCGGACCTGCCGGCGCTGCGGGCCGCGCGGCGCACCCTCGCCCTGTGGGAGCGGCTCGCGGTGCGGCTCCCGACGACGGTCGACGTCGTGCTCAACCGGCGCTCGAGCCGTTCCGAGGTCCAGGAGTCGCTGGCCCACCGGATCGTCGACGCCCCGGTCTCGCTCGTGATCCCGGACGGCGGAGCGCCGTTCCAGTCGGCGATGAACACCGCCACGATCCTCACGACCGCGACGCCCGCGCACGCCGCAGCGGCCCGGTTCGTCACCATCCTGGACAAGGCGCGCGACGACGGGGCGTCCGAGAGCGCGTTCGCCCTGGCGGGCGCCGGCGCGGTCGCGTCGACACCACCTGCGGGCGATCGGCGGAGCACACGGCGCGCTCGGCGGGGCGACGACAGCGGGCAGTCCGCCGTGGAGCTGCCCCTCGTGTTCGCCTTCGGGCTCCTCGTGTTCCTCGTGTGCGCGCAGTGCGTCGTGTGGGGCGCCGGGTTCCTCCTCGCCCGCAACGCCGCCCAGGAGGGTGCGCGCACGATCGGGATCGCACGGTCCTACGACGCGGCGTCCGTCGACCAGGCCCGGGCCGACGCGCTCGGCGAGCTGAGCGGTCCGTGGGCCGACGGTGCGAGCGTCGACGTCGGTCCGAGCGCCGTCCAGGTCCAGGTCGTGGCGCCGACGGTGGTCCCGGGGCTCCACCTGACCTCTGCGGCGACCGCCGCCGTCTTCGCGGAACCCCGATGAGGGCGTTGCGGCAGGCCGTCGGCGCGTCGGACCGCGGAGCCGCGTCCGTCGAGCTCATCGGCCTCGTGGCGATCCTGCTCGTCGTCGCGTCGATGTGCGTGCAGGGGCTGTTCCTGGCCCAGATCGGGGCGGCGACCGAGAAGGCTGCGCGCGACGGCGCCCGGGCGGCGACGCTCGGTCACGACGTGCGGACCGAGGTGGAGCGCCAGCTGCCGAGCTGGGCCCCCATCGAGTCGCTGACGACGGGCACGGCGGCCGTGCCGTCCTGCGCGGGTCGTTGCGTGCGGCTCGAGGTCCGCGTCCCGATCGTGCTGCCCGGGATCACCTCGAGCTCGTTCACTGTCACGCGTGACGCCGACCTCCCGGAAGGCTGACGATGGCACTGCGCGACCGCGTCCAACGAACTGCGACCCGTTCCGACGAGCCCGACCTCGTCGGGCACTACCGCGACCGCCTGCTCGAGGAGGTCGACCTCGACGTCCTCGCGAGGCTCAACCCGACCCAGCGTCGAGCCCGGCTCGAGCGGATCCTGTCGACGCTGCTGTCGATGGACGGGCCGGTGCTCGCGACCCGCGAGCGCTCGATCCTCATTCAGCGCGTGGTCGACGACGCGCTCGGGCTCGGGGTCCTCGAACCGCTCCTCGCGGACGAGTCCATCACCGAGATCATGGTCAACGGGCCGAACGACATCTTCGTCGAGCGCGCGGGCCGGATCGAGCGGGTCGGGACGACGTTCAGCTCGGTCGAGCACCTGTACCAGACCATCGACCGCATCGTGTCGACGGTCAACCGCCGGGTCGACGAGTCCTCCCCGATGGTCGACGCGCGGCTGCCCACCGGTGAGCGCGTCAACGTGATCATCCCGCCGCTCGCGCTCGACGGACCGACGGTCACGATCCGCCGCTTCCCGCGGCCGTACCGGCTCAGCGAGCTGGTCGCGATGGGGAGCCTCGACGAGCACACGGCCCTGCTGCTGGCCGCGTTCGTCCGGGGCCGGTTCAACATCATGATCTCGGGCGGCACGGGAACCGGGAAGACGACGTTCCTGAACGCGTTGTCGGGCATGATCCCGGACCACGAGCGGATCGTCACGATCGAGGACGCGGCCGAGCTCTCGCTCCAGCAGGAGCACGTCGTGCGCCTCGAGTCCCGCCCGGCGAACGTCGAGGGGCGGGGCGAGGTGACGATCCGCGACCTCGTGCGCAACGCGCTGCGCATGCGCCCCGACCGCATCGTCGTCGGCGAGGTGCGGGGTGGCGAGACGCTGGACATGCTGCAGGCCATGAACACCGGTCACGAGGGGTCGCTCGTGACCGTGCACGCCAACAGCGCGCTCGACGCGATGTCCCGGCTCGAGACCCTCGCGACCATGAGCGAGCTGAACCTCCCGGTGGCCACGCTGCGCGACCAGATCAACAGCGCGATCGACATCGTCGTGCACCTCGAGCGCGGCGTCGACGGCACGCGTCGGGTCGCCGAGGTCGCGGCGCTCACGTCGAGCCGGCGGGAGGAGTACGACGTCGTGCCGCTCGCGCTGTTCCGGTCCGACCCCGTCGGCCCCGACCGGAAGGTGACAGGTCGGTTCGTCCTCGCCGCTGTGCCCGAGGCCTTGCGGGAGCGGCTGTTCCGGGCGGGGGAGTCGGTCCCGAGCGGGGTGCCGGCCTCATGACCGTCGGCCCGATCCTGACCATCCTGTTCGCCACGCTCGTCCTGGCCGTCGTCACGACCTCGGTCCTCCAGGAGAACCGTGCGTACCGGCGACGGCTGCTCGCCGCCGTCGACTCTCGGCCGGCGTGGCGCAACCACGTGCTGGCGACGCTCGACGAGCAGGTCCGGCGCACGACGTGGGGCGCGCGGCTCTCGGCGCTCCTCGCCGGATCGGGGCTCGTGGGCTGGTCGCCGACGGGCGTCCTGCTCGGTGTCGCGGCGGCGACGACCGTCGGGGTGCTCGGGACGCAGCCGCTGGTGGGTCGGTACGGTTCGTTCGCCGCCGGGATCGCCGTGGTGATGTCGTTCAAGAAGTGGCTCGACCGCCGTCGCCAGGCGCGCATCGAGAAGTTCGTGACTCAGCTCCCCGAGCTGGCTCGGCTGCTCGCCAACGGGGCCTCGGCGGGTCTCGGTGTGTCCCGGTCGATCGAGCTGGCCGCGCGCGAGATGGACGACCCTGCGTCGGCCGAGCTCGCCCAGGTCAGCGCCGAGCTCGCGGTCGGGCAGTCGTTGGCGTCCGCGCTCCAGCACCTGTCGGCGCGACTCCCGTCGCGCGAGCTGCTCGTGCTCGTGCAGACGCTGATCATCCAGGGGAAGGCCGGCGGTGCGCTCGTCTCGGCGCTGTCGAACATCGCCTCGACGCTCGAGGAGCGCCGTCAGCTGCGTCGGGAGATCAAGACGGCGACCGTCGGCGCGGCGTTCTCCGGGTACGCCGTGATCCTCATCGGGGTCGGGTCGATGTTCCTGATGAACGTGATCTCGCCCGGATCGCTCGACCTGATGCTCGGCACGCTCGTCGGGCAGATCGTCGTCGTGGTCGCGACGAGCCTGTTCGCCGTCGGGTTCATCGCGATCCAGCGGCTCACGAAGGTGGACATCTGACGTGGTGCTCCTGATCCCGCTGTTCGCCGCTGCGCTGACCGTCGTCGGCATCGTCGGGGCGCAGATGATGCGCACGACGGGCCTGGAGGACGTCGAGGCATCGATGCGCTCCGCGCACGGCGACGTGCGTCAGGTCCGCGGTCTCGTCCCCCTGCTCGACCTGCTGGGCAAGCGGCTGGTCGGCACCGCGATGCGGACGTACGGAAGCGCGCGGCTCGGCCGCCTGGACGAGACCATCCGCCGTGCCGGACGTCCCGACGGCATCACCGTGACGGTGTACGTCCGACGCCAGATGGGGTTCCTCGTCCTGTCCGGGATCCTCGTGGTGATCTTCGCCGTGCTCGGCCAGACCTCCGTCGGCTTCCTCCTCGGGGCCGTCCTGTGCTCGTGGATGCGGGTATGGCTCGTGACGACGGGTCGGCGGCGCCAGGCCCAGATCGAGACCGAGCTGCCGGACTTCCTCGACGTCCTCGGGGTGACGGTCGCCGCGGGTCTGGCGTTCCGCCAGGCGGTCGAGCGGGTCTGCGAGTTCCACGAGGGGCCGTTGGCCCAGGAGATGACGACGGCGCTGCGGGAGATGTCGGTCGGCGTCTCGCGCCGGCAGGCGTTCCTCGGTCTGCGGGACCGGACCCGGTCGGAGGCCGTCGGGACGTTCGTGACGGCGATGCTGCAGGCCGAGGAGCTCGGTGTCCCGCTGTCCGACGCGCTGACGGGCATCGCCGCGGACGTGCGGCAGGAGTACGGGCAGCGTGTCCGTCAGCAGGCTGCCAAGGCGGCACCCAAGGTGTCGCTCGTGATCACCACGACGATCGTGCCGGGCGCGCTGCTGCTCATGGTCGCGGCCGTGCTGCTGGCCAACATGGACTCGTTCCGTGACATCTTCTGACGTACGGCTGACAGGCAGGGAGCCGGCGGTCGACGTCGAGGCCATCGGGAGCGTCGTGCGGCTCCTGTGCCATGTCCGGCTCGCCGTCCTGGCACTCGGCGTCCTTGACGCCGTGGTCTCCGGCACGCTCACGGGCGTGGCCCTGACGTTCTCCGTCCTGGCTGTCCCGTTCTCCTACGTCCCGGCGCGGACGTGGCAGCGGCGCGGCGACCAGCTGAGCCGGTCGGGCGTGCTGCTCGCCGCCGACCTGGTGATCACCGCGATCGTCGTCTGGGTGACGCCCGAGTTCGAGCCGATGGTGATGTACGCAGCAGCGACGGTCGCGCTGTTTGGTGCGGCCGTCGGCTTCCAGCTCGCGGTCGTCATGGCCGCCCCGATCGCGCTGCTCGTGCTCGTGTCGATCAACGAGGCGCCGGACGAGCCGCACTGGGCGCTCGTGACGGGTGCACCCGTGGTCGTCGTCGCGATGGCCTGGGCGGGCTCACGGATCGGTGCCGGTCTGCGGGCCCAGGCGTCGATCGCCCACGAGCTGCGACACGTGCAGGCGGACCGGGCGGCGACCCTCGAGCGGGTCAGGATGGCCCGCGACCTCCATGACACCGTGGCCGGCGACCTCGCGGGGATCGTGATGCTCACCCAGGCGCTGACGCGGCAGCTGCGCGACACCTCGGCGCAGGACTCGGTCCAGGACCTCGCCGCTCAGCTCGAGTCGGCGTGCGGGGCCGCGCACACCGCGACGCGGTTCGCGCTCGGCGAGCTCCGCCGGGCCTCGGAGCCGCCGCACCTGATGCTCGCGACGCTGTGCCGGCAGTGGTCCGAGCGCACCGAGATCGCCGTCGACGCCGAGATCGACGACGGCCTCGCGAGTCTGGCCGCCGCGGCCGCGGACGACCTGCGGTCGATCCTGCTCGAGGCGCTCGAGAACGTCCGCCGGCATGCGGGGGCGGGACTCGTCACGGTGCGAGCGACCTGGGACGACGACGACGACGTCGTCCGGCTCGTGGTGACCGACGACGGCCGCGGGCTCATGGCGGACCCCGGCACGGAGCTGGAGCTCCTCGTCCCGCAGGACGGCCAGGAGCACTTCGGGCTGCTCGGCATCCGTGAACGCGCTGCGCTGCACGGCGGCGACGTCCGGGTCACCGGTCGGCCGGGTCGGGGGACGTCGGTCGACGTCCGCCTGCAGCAGGAGAAGGAGGCCGTGCGGTGAAGATCCTCGTCGTCGACGACAACGCGCTGATCCGGCTGGGTCTGCGGGCATCGCTCGCCGGGCTCGCCGGCGTCGAGGAGGTGCGTGAGGCGGCGAACGGTCTGGAGGCGCTCGAGGCCGCGCAGACGTTCGACGTCGACATCGCGCTGCTCGACGTGCGGATGCCGGTGCTGGACGGGATCGGCGCGTTGCCTGGCCTCCTCGAACGCTGCAAGGTCGTCATGCTCACGAACACCGACGACTCCGACGTGGTCGCCGACGCGATGAGGCTCGGTGCGTCCGGCTACATCATCCACGGCTCGCTGCCGCCCGAGGGCATCCTGGCGGCCCTCCAGGCATGCCTGCTCGGGGCACGTTCACCGCGGGCCTGGCGCCGTGGGGGAGCAGGCGTGAGTCGCCGCGCGGCCCGTCGGCGCCGTCGGTCCTGTCGGTCCGCGAGAGCGAGATCATGGAGCTCGCCGCCGCCGGGCTGGCGAACCCGGAGATCGCCGGCGAGCTGTTCCTCAGCGAGAAGACCGTCAAGAACCACATCAACTCGATCTTCGCCAAGCTCGGCGTCGCGTCGCGCGGCCAGGCCATGGCGCTGTGGCACCAGGGTCATCGTGGGCCTGTGGGCCCACGATGATTGGGCCCGCGGTGGGCCCTGGGCAGGTCGTCCCGATCTGTCCGCTTCCCTAGCGTTGCAGGTGGCAGAGCGGCTCAGCTCCGCAGGTGGCCCCTCGAGGGTCCCGTGGTCAACGTGAAGGAGATCGTCATGATGGAGAACCTCGTCCGCAAGGTCGCTGCCGCTCGCCTCGCCGTTGTGGGCGCAGTGCGCGGGCGGCTCCACCGCAGCGACGACAGCGGTCAGGGCGCCGTCGAGTACGTCGGCATCATCCTCGTCGTCGCGGCGATCATCATCGCCCTCGTGGCTCTCGGCCCGACGCTCGGTGCGGCGATCGGCACCAAGATCCAGTCGGCGATCGACAGCTTCTGACATACGGTCGGGGCCGGGCGTCCGAGGTCGGCGCCCGGCCCTCGCCCTGTCCTCCTCTGGAAGGAACCTTCGTGCGTCGTGCCCTCACCGGTCTGGTCGCGTGCCTCGTGCTGCTCACCGCCTGCACCGCGGGCACCGAGCCGAACCCGACCGCGTCCCTGACCGCAGCTCCGAGCGGCACCGCGAGCGCGAGCGTCGAGCCGACCTCCGGCCCGCAGCCCGTGACGGCTCAGGGGACCTATCTCTCGGTCCCGGTGGAGGTCCAGGTCGCGCCGGTCCAGGTCAAGGACGGCGTCGCACTCCTCACGGTCGAGTACCGCATCGCGGCAGGTGCCCCGGCAGGCGCGAGCTTCAGCGTGGGGCAGGCGCTCAAGACGACGACAGGGCCGGTCGGACCGAACGCGGTCAGGCTGGTCGATCTCTCGTCCGCGACCGTGTACCCCCCGGGGACGGACGACAAGGAGCAGCCTGCGGTGACTCGGGACTACCTCGCGGCGACCGCGGGGAAGCCGTCGACGAGCCAGGGCTTCTACGGCGCGCCCGCAGGCGACACGGTCGGGGTCCTCTTCCCGTACCTCGGTCTCGTGGCGGACGTCCCGGTGGTCAGGCTGAGCGCGTCGGAGGAGCTGGCGACGACTCCCGTCGAGCTCGGGCGCACGGGGCAGATCACCTACGTGAGCGCGCCGATCGACGCCTTCTCGGTCGCGTTCGACGACTCCTCGTCGACCCGTGTCACGCAGGAGGAGGTCACCGTGTCGCTCGCGTCGGACGTCCTGTTCGCCGTCGACCAGGCCGACCTCACCCCCGCGGCACAGGCCGTCGTCGACTCCGCAGCGGCCGCGATCAAGGCCAAGGGTGCCGAGGGTGAGGTGCACGTCACCGGGCACACCGACGACGTGGCCTCGGACGCGTACAACCAGGACCTGTCGGTGCGTCGCGCCCAGTCGGTCGTCGACCGCCTGGTCCCCGCGCTCGGCGGGGGCTTCGCCGTGACCGGTGAGGGGCGCGGGGAGAGCGAGCCGGCCGTGGCCGGGACGACGCCGGAGGCCCGTGCGGCCAACCGGCGCGTCGAGATCCGCTTCACCGCCAAGTCGGCGGGCGCGACCGTCGAGGTCGCCGGTGCCGCCGTGGCGGTCCCGGATGCCACGGGCCCCAGCGCGAGCGGGCCCACCGCGGTCGAGGTGACCGCGGTGCCGGGGTTCACGGTGCGTGCGGCGTCGGTCCGGCGCGTCGGCGCCTACCTGGTGGGCAGCCTCGAGGTGAAGCGCACCGCCTCCGGGACCGGTCAGCCGACCGGGATCTTCGGGGACTTCGTCCAGGGCCGGGCGATCTCACGCGGCCTGAGCGCCTACGCGATGGGCGCGGGCGCACACAACGTGACCCTCCTCGGTGCCGCGGCCCGGTACTACCCCTCGGACTACGTCCGCGGCGCGTCGAGCACGGACAAGGACCTGCGGGCGATCGTCGCCGACGAGTGGTTCGTCGCGGCCATGAAGCAGGGCGAGTCCGTGACGGCGACCGTGCTGTGGCCGGACCCGGGCGGCTCGACCGTCACCATCGACGTCCCCGAGCGCTTCCGCCTCGCCGACGTCCCCGTCCAGGCACCCTGACCCACGACTCGCCGGAGGTCCCGCATGCGCACCACCGACCGCAGGACGCCGGCCTCGTTCTGGCGGCGCGCGGCGGCCTCGCGTGACGAGGGTGCCGGCAGCGTCGAGTACCTCGGCGCGACCATGTTCGTGGCCGTGATCATCATGTCGCTCCTCATGCTGGCGACCCCGCTGGGCAACCAGATCGCCGCGAAGCTCTGCTCGGCGTTCGGCACGACGTGCGGCTCCGACACGGCGGGGCCCGCCGTCCCGGACGGGCCACCCGAGGGCCCGTGCACGGTGCAGAAGGACGGCACGCATCTCGAGGCCGGCGTGAGCGTGTCGTTCATCTCGCTCGGCTCGAGCGGTGACATGTCGGTCGAGCAGCGGAGCGACGGGACGTACAAGGTCACGGTCGGCGGCGAGCTCGGCGCGGACGCGTCGCTGAGCGCCGGCGAGGCGCAGGGCAAGCTCTTCATCGGCGAGTACGGCGGTGAGCTCGGTGCCGAGGCATCGGTGTCCGCCGGGGCCTTCGTCGGCACGGGAGTCGAGTACACCTTCGACTCGAAGGCCGAGGCGGACGAGTTCACGGGCTGGGTCGAGCGGACCGTCGCGAAGGAGGGCACCACGTCCGTGGCGAGCGCCCTCGTGCCGGGCGCCGGGGTGGGCGTCGAGGTCCTCAGCTGGCTCTGGGACAAGGTCGCGGGCCACGACTACACGCCGCCCGCACCTGACGCGTCGTACTACGAGGGTGGTGTCTCGGCGAACGGAAGCGCGGCGGTCGGTGGGATCACCGCGGGCGGGAGCGCCTCGGCCGACTACCAGAGCGCGCTCGGTGTGAAGTTCGACCACGTCACCGGGTCCACGACGGTCTACAACAAGGTCACGCTCGACGCCGAGGCGGCCGTTCAGCTCGGGCTGTCGTCGACCGACGGCAGCTGGGGCGCCGGCGGGGAGGGCTCCGCGGGCATCGAGATGGTCGTCGCGACGACCATGGACGAGAGCTACACCATCACCGGGGTCTCATACGACGGTGCGGCGACCGCTGAGGGCGCGGGGTCGCTGACGGCTCTGGCAGGCATCCCGCTCCAGGGTGGCGGCGGCAAGGGGGTGCAGGTCTCCGCCTCGTTCGACGTGACCGCCGCCAACCGGTCGCAGGTCACCGCGGCGCTCCAGGGCATCGGCGTGCTCGCGGTCGTCCCCGGTGGCTCGTCGATGGCGCAGGCGACAGCGGTTCCGCTGATCTTCCAGCAGGCCAGGGCGAACGGCGAGGTCACCGCGCAGTTCCTGGACGTGAACTCGTCCAACCTCGTGGACGCCGCGCTCGGTCTCGAGGCGCCGGCGATCGGGGGGCTCTCGTTCGCCCTCGGCGCCTCGACGTCCAGCGAGACCTCGACCGGTGCGTACTACCTCGGAGACAACGGATGGCAGGAGTGGGCAGCATGCGCAGCATGACAAGGGTGGCCGCCGCGGTGGCACTGACCGGCATCGTGGCCCTCGGGGGCTGCGCCGGCGGAACCGGCAACCCGACCGGAGGCGCCTCGACGCCCCGCTACGAGGTCGCGCCGTCCGGCGGCACGGTCACGATCGAGCCGACGAGCGGGCTCGACGGCTCCGCAGAGTACGAGACCGACGTGTTCAGCATCGAGGTGCCGTCAGGGATGACCGCGACGAAGACCGATCGCGGCGCGGCGGGGATGTCGGTCGACCTCCGTGCGGACGGCGCAGCGCGTGCGTCGGTCATCGTCAACGTCACGCCGCAGAAGGGCGCGAACGACGATGCCGTGAACGCCGCGTCGGTCGTGGCCGCCGCCCAGCTGGGCGGGAGCGGACTTGCCACCGACATCGTCCGCAGCGCGGCGACGTGGGAAGGGTTCGCCTACGCGGTCCAGATGACGTTCACGCTGAACCTCGACGCCAACGGCACGGCGCAGGTGCTGGACGGGATTCTCGTCACGACCCGCAACGAGGCGAGGACGTACCTCGTGTCGATCTCGGCCGAGGCCCCCGCCGGTGGGCTGACCTCGTCGGTCGCGTACGACGCGCTGCGCACCCTGCGCCTGAAGGGCTGAGGAGCCCGACGATGTTCCGGCGGCGGGTCGACGTGCGTGGCGTGCGGCTGTTCGTGGTGCTCGACCTCATGACGTTCGCGGCGGTGTAC
This sequence comes from Cellulomonas sp. WB94, assembly GCF_003115775.1. Lineage (NCBI taxonomy): Bacteria > Bacillati > Actinomycetota > Actinomycetes > Micrococcales > Cellulomonadaceae > Cellulomonas > Cellulomonas sp. WB94. Next base: position 688,903 of record NZ_QEES01000002.1, on the reverse strand, counting down.
TGGCTCCTGCTGCCCGCGCTCGACCAGGTCCTCGCGACGCTCGACACGACGACCCTCGTCGCGACGGGGCACGTGCTGACGGCAGTCCGGCTGACGTTCATCGGGGCGATCGTCACACGGTCGGTCCGGAGTCGACGGGGGCTCGTGGCGCGGACCGACGCCGTCCCGACGGTCGTCGTCGCCGCGGTCGTCGCGTGGTTGCTCCAGTCGGTGCTCGGCGTGGCTGCGCTGCTCATCGTCGGGATGCCTGCGTTCTCGTGGTCGATCCTGCTCGCCCTCGTCGAGTGGGTGGCCTTCGGGCTGCTCGGCGCGATGTTCGTCGCGCGAGGCGATGCCGACACGATGCCGTTCCGGTTCCGCGTCGAGGCCTCGGACCGGGGCAGCGTGAGCCTGTTCCTCGTCCCCGCGACGGTCGCGCTCCTCTTCGTCACGTTCCTGGCCATCGCTGTCATCGGCTCGGCGACGAACGACCGGCGTGAGTCCACCACCGCGGCCGACGCGGCGGCGCTCGCCGCGGCCGACCAGTGGCAGGGCTCGCTCGAGGCCTACTTCGACCACCATGCGGGCGCGAGCGAGCACGCCGACTTCTGGGCGCTCGCGGGAACCCGCCTGCAGGACGTGACGTCGCAGTCCGCGATGCAGGCGAGCGCATCGAGCTACGCGGCACGCAACGACGCCGAGCTCGTCGACTTCGCCGTGGACTTCACGACGGCCCAGGTCTTCGTCCGCGTCCGCAACAACGACACGGTTCCGCAGTCCAGCAAGCGGGTCGAGTCGACGGCGACCGCAGGCCTCGAGTTCAGGAGCGGGCTGTGCCGGTCCGGCGTGCGGCTCGGCTACCTGATCGGGGGGGCGTGCCGCACGGTCCCGGACGTGCTGCCCACCCCGACCCCGACACCCACCCCGACCCCCAGCCCCGGGGAGACGCCGGCGCCCGTGACGCCCGAGCCGGCGCCGCCCTTCAGCGTCCCCGGCGGCCTCGGCGGTTTCCGCGTCGACACCGTGCTGACGGGGTAGTCGCGTGCGGGCATCGCAGCACGTCACCGGCAGGCACGTCGAGAGGTGGTCCAGGTGAGCGGTCTTCAGCTCGTCCTCGTCAGCGGCGTCGTGGTGGTGTTCGTCGTCGCCAACCTGGCTGTCTTCGCGTGGCGGGTCAGCCGGCACCGCGTCTTCACGCGCGGTCTGCGCGGCACCGCGGTGGTCATCGGGGTGCGTCGTGCCGCCGTGTACCAGCGCAAGGCGCTGCTGGAGGCGCCGACCGACGTCGTGACCCTGGCGACCGCCGCGGTGCCGCGCGGCATCGAGGCCTCGCAGAAGCTGCCTGCGGGCCAGTACGTCGTCGGTCAGACGGTCGAGGTCGTCCAGCACCCGCGCGACCGCTACCGGCTGTTCGTGGACCGGCCGGATCTCGAGCCGTCCTCGCTGACCGTCTATGCCCCGCTCGTGGCTGCCGCGATGGCCCCGGTGATCCTGCTGATCGCCAGCGGCCGCCTATCCTTGACCCCGTGACCTCAGCCGCGCAGACCACACCGCCCGCGAGCGCTCGTCGCCCACCGTCGCACCGACCGGTGCTGGTCGTGGACTTCGGGGCGCAGTACGCGCAGCTCATCGCGCGTCGCGTGCGCGAGGCGCACGTGTACTCCGAGATCGTCCCGCACACCGCGACGGTCGAGCAGATGCTGGCGAAGGACCCGGTGGCGATCATCCTGTCGGGCGGGCCGGCGAGCGTGTACGCCGACGGCGCACCGTCCGTGGACCCCGCGCTGTTCGAGGCCGGCGTGCCGGTGCTCGGCATCTGCTACGGCTTCCAGGCCATGGCGGCGGCCCTCGGCGGGACGGTCGCGCAGACCGGTGCGCGCGAGTACGGCGGGACGGCGGTCTCGGTGCACGACGCCGGCACTGTCCTCGCCGGCAGCCCTGACGCCCAGACCGTGTGGATGAGCCACGGCGACGCCGTCCATGCGGCCCCGGAGGGTTTCGAGGTGCTCGCGACCTCGACCGGTTCGCCGGTCGCCGCGTTCGAGGACCGCACCCGGCACCTGTACGGGATGCAGTGGCACCCCGAGGTCAAGCACTCCGCGCTCGGCCAGCAGGCGCTGGAGAACTTCCTGTACCGGGGCGCGGGACTTGCCCCCGACTGGAACCCCGGCAACGTCATCGCCGAGCAGGTCGCAGCGATCCGTGCGCAGGTCGGCGACGCGCGCGTCATCTGCGGGCTCTCCGGCGGCGTCGACTCCTCGGTCGCCGCGGCGCTCGTGCAGAAGGCCGTCGGCGACCAGCTCACCTGCGTGTTCGTCGACCACGGCCTGCTGCGCACGGGTGAGGCCGAGCAGGTCGAGAACGACTTCGTGGCCGCGACGGGGGTGCAGCTCAAGGTCGTCGACGCGCGCGAGCGCTTCCTCAGCGCCCTCGCGGGGGTGAGCGACCCGGAGACCAAGCGGAAGATCATCGGCCGCGAGTTCATCCGCGTGTTCGAGCAGGCGGCCCGGGAGGTCGTGGCGGACGCCGGCGAGCACGGCACGGAGGTCAAGTTCCTCGTGCAGGGCACGCTCTACCCGGACGTCGTCGAGTCCGGCGGGGGTGAGGGTGCCGCGAACATCAAGAGCCACCACAACGTCGGCGGGCTGCCCGACGACCTGCAGTTCTCGCTCGTCGAGCCGCTGCGCGCGCTGTTCAAGGACGAGGTCAGGGCCGTCGGGCTCGAGCTCGGGGTGCCCGAGGCGATCGTGTGGCGCCAGCCGTTCCCCGGACCCGGGCTCGGCATCCGCATCGTCGGCGAGGTCACGGCCGAGCGTCTCGACCTGCTGCGCGCGGCCGACGCGATCGCGCGCGAGGAGCTGACCAAGGCCGGCCTCGACCGGGAGATCTGGCAGTGCCCCGTCGTCCTCCTGGCCGACGTGCGCTCGGTCGGGGTGCAGGGGGACGGCCGGACGTACGGCCACCCGATCGTGCTGCGGCCGGTCTCGTCGGAGGACGCGATGACTGCCGACTGGACGCGTCTGCCCTACGACGTGCTCGCGATCATCTCGACACGCATCACCAACGAGGTCCCCGAGGTCAACCGCGTCGTGCTCGACGTCACGAGCAAGCCGCCGGGCACCATCGAGTGGGAGTGACCCCGCCGGGCACGTGAGCTGCGCAGCCGCGCTGCGACCGGTTCCGACGCGTGGACCGCGTCAGGTGGTGCGTGCCCGCAGTCGCTTGTCCGCGTACATCCGCCGGTCGGCCTCGGCGATGACCTGCGCGGCCGTGACCGAGCTGCCCGGTCCGATCTCGTGGACGCCGATGGACGCGCCGACCTGGACCGGAGCGCCCCCGATCAGCAGCGGCAGGTCGAGGGCGCGGCGGACGTCGTCGATGCGGCCGGCGGCGCCGTCGGGCGGGCCGTCGTCGATGACGATGAACTCGTCGCCGCCGAAGCGTGACGCGAGCGCGTCCGGCCCGACGGACCCGACGAGCCGTCCGGCGACGCCCACGAGCACCTCGTCGCCCGCGTTGTGGCCGAGCTCGTCCCGCGTGGCGAGGAGCAGGAGCGCCCGCTCGGCCGCGGCCTGCCGCTGCGCGAGGTGCGCGATCCGCACGAGCCCGATCCACGTCGCGGAGGTCCGTGTCGCCGGGTCGAACGTCATGGCACGCGCGATGTTGCCGGCGAGCGTGAGGATCACGGCGACCGACAGGTACAGGAGCGCGGGCCGCGCCGCCCGGTTGCCGACCGCGGCCTGCAGGACCATGCCCGCGAGACCGCTCACGAGCAGCACCAGGAGCAGCGTGTAGGCGCGATCGCCGGGGCCGACGTCGCTGCGCACGAGGGTCGGGTGCAGGACGACCGCCCACAGGACGCTGGCGGACGCGAGCCACATCACGGCCGCGTCGATGAGGCCGCTGAGGTCGCGGCGCACGAACGGCGACAGGATGCCGATCGCCGCGGCGAGCAGGAGCGCGTACCCGAGCGGCAGCGTGACCTTCGAGGCGAGCCCGTCGGCACTGACGTGGCCTCGGTCGCCCACACCGACGTACCAGACGGCCGCGTCGACGGTCAGGGTGACCAGCGCCGCGGCCAGCAGCCACCAGGGGGCGGACCGGCGGACCTACCCCGAGGCGAGGCGTCGCAGCACGACGACGGCCGGGATCGCGATCGCGAGCACGAGCGCACCACCGTGCGCCAGACCGTTGGTCGCTGCGTACACCGCGCACAGGCCGAGCCCGAGCGCGACCAGACGCGCGTGCGTCGGCAGCGAACGGAGGTGGGCCACGGCCACCCGATCGGCCGGGAGCGCCAAGGATCGAGGAAGGCGAGCGGGTGAGCCTGCGCCGGTTAGCCTGGGCGCGTGCGCATCGTCCATGTCTCCGACTGCTTCCCGCCCCGGACGGGCGGGATCGAGTCCCAGGTCAGCGACCTCGCGGCGCAGCAGGCCGCGGTGGGGCACGAGGTCCACGTCCTCACCGCGACGCTCGGTGCGCACGGCGAGCGCGGGGGCGTCGTCGAGCACGTGCGGGGTGTGGCTGTCCACCGGCTCGGCACCCGCCTGCCGTTCGACCTGCCGGTGAACCCGGTGCAGGCGCGGCTGCTGGGCTCGGCGCTCGACTCCCTGGCGCCCGACGTCGTGCACGTGCACGCCGGCGTCGTCTCGCCGTTCGCGTTCGACGGCGCACGCCTCGCGGTCGCGCGGGGTCTGCCGACGGCGATCACCTGGCACTGCATGCTCGACGGCGTGGTGCCGCCCTTGCGCGCCGCTGTCCGGGCCACGAGCTGGCGGTCGACCGCAGCGGCGTTGAGCGCGGTGAGCCGTGCGGCCGCGCAGCGGGTCGGCCAGGTGTTCGATGCGCCGGTCGAAGTCGTGCCGAACGGCATGGACCTGGAGGCGTGGGCGCCGTCGGCCGACGCCGGCGTGCGCGCCGGGGGCAGCCCGGTCCACCTCGTCGCGACGATGCGCCTCGCGCCGCGCAAGCGGGCGGTCCCGCTCGTCGAGCTCGTCGCTGCGGCCGCTCGTCGCGTGCCCCCGGGTGCGCTCCGGCTGACGGTCATCGGCGACGGACCGACCCGCCGGCGGGTCGAGCAGACCGTCGTGTCGCACGGTCTCCAGGCCGTCGTGCACCTGACCGGCCGCCTCTCGCGCGAGGAGGTCCGGGCCGCATACGCCGATGCGGACGTGTTCCTCGCGCCTGCCGAGCTCGAGGCGTTCGGCATCGCGGCCCTCGAGGCCCGCACCGCCGGGCTCGCGATCGTGGCGCGGAGCGGCACCGGGATCGAGGAGTTCGTCGTGGACGGCACGGACGGCCTCCTGGTGGCCGACGACGCCGAGATGACCGAGGCGATCGTGCATCTCGTGCGGGACGAACGTCTTCTCGCGGGCATCTGCGCGCACAACAATGCGGTCAGACCGGCGTTCGGATGGGACCGGGTCCTGCGTGCCGCCGAGTCGGAGTACCGCCGGGCCGGCACCCTCGCAAGCCGATAGCCCAGGTCATGACGCCGGCGCCGACGCTGTCTCGACGCGCCGGAATGCACGAGCCGAACCGTGACTAACGTCCCGCTTCAGTACTGTGGGCGTGCACCACGCTTCTCATGTGAACCGCAGAAGGTTCACCGGGTCCCGAATCCACCAGGGCCCGAACCCCGGGGGTTACTCGAAAGGGATCGGACGATCATGTCGAACGTCACAGTCACGGACCGCTTCAAGGGCGCGCGCATCATCGCGCTCCTCACCATCATCGCCGGCGTCGTCCTCATCGTCGCCGGTGGCATCACCTGGGGCGCTGTGGCCTCTCAGCTCAAGGACGAGAAGATCGAGGTCGCCGCGGTCACGCCCGAGGAGCCGGGTTCGCTCGCCGGCAAGGTCGTCCAGGACCCGTTCACCGCCTTCGCCCAGGCGAACGCCATCAACCACCACGCGCTCACCGCCACCGGCGGCCGTACCTACGCCGAGCTCGGTGACGACATCACCGCCAAGAAGGCCGAGCTCAAGACCGCCGGCACGTCGGACGCGGACATCGCCAAGGACGCTGACGTCCTCAAGCTCCAGGGCCAGCGCACCACGATCATGAACGGCTCCTTCCTCCGGGCGTCGCTGTTCACCTCGGTCGTCGCGTTCGGCATCGCGGCCCTCGTGATCGGCCTCGGCATCCTCTTCATCCTCGTCGGCTACGCGATCCGCGTGCTCGCCGTCAAGCAGGAGACGGTCGTCGCGCCGGTCGCGGTCGCCACGCAGGTCTGATCCACCCCGCACCACACGCCTCGGGCCGAGGTCGGCAGCTGCCGACCTCGGCCCGAGGCATCTCTGCGCATGACGGCCGTTGCTGCGCCGCACCCCGTCCCGCTCAGGGACCGCGGTGCCGGGCGGCAGCCGCGATGGATCCGCCGAGCATCGCCGCGCCGGCGACCGCAAGCACGGCGATGAGCGCGAGCTGGAGGTCGAACACCGCGCCGGCCGCCAGGGCGACGACGCCCACACCGATCGCCGCGATGACGAGTCCCCAGACCGCCGTGGAGACCCGCAGCCGTGGCCGCTCGGGGCTGGTGGCCGGCGCATCGACGGGGGCACCGGACCAGGCGCTCGGCGCGGTGCCGGCCGGGGCGGGACCCGGGCTGGTCGGCGCAGAGGACTCCGGGAAGAGGCCCGGGATCTCGGCAGTCGCTCCGGTCGGGGACTGCTGCGGCTCGTCGCCGCTGGTGGGGAGCTGCTGGGTCGTGTCGTCGGTGGTCATCGTGACTCCTTGATCGTGACGTCGCCTGCACCGACGTTGACGTCGAGGGCGAGCTGGGCGTCGGTGCCGTCCGTGACCTCGGTGCTCTCGAAGCGCCGCGGGCCCTGGCCGACGCCGCTGGACGTGGTCTGGTTCCCGCCGATGTCCCAGGTGATGTCGCCGACGCCGACCTGGACGTCAGCGGTGACGGGGGTGCCCGGCGGGACGAGGACGACGAGCGTCCCCACACCCACATGGATCGGGATGTCGAGCGTCTCGGTGGTGAGCGGGACCTGGCGGAGGTCCACCGTCGTGTCGCCCGCACCGACCGAGTAGCCGACGGCTGCCTGGTCGCGACTCGTCATGACGACGACGCTGTCCTTGACCGTGGTGTTGAAGTTGCCGTCCCAGTGCCAGTCGTTGCTCTCGCCGAAGGCCAGCGGCCCGGCGACGAGGATGGTGACGATCGCGAAGAACCCCAGGACGCCGCTGGTGCGTCCCCGCAGGCCCGACACCACGATGCCGAGCCCGAGCAGCACGATCGCGATCCCGGCCGTCGTGAGCAGGACCGGGCCGTCGAAGTAGCCCTGCCGGCTGGCGAGGAGCAGACCCGCGAGGGTGAGGACCGTGAGTGCGACGACGACGCCGAGCGCACCGGCACCCGGGCCGCGGGACGGCGCCTTGCGGGGGAGAGGGGTCGCGACGGGGGAGGTCGACGGCGCGTAGGGCGCGTACTGCGTCCCGGCGTAGGACGCCGTCGCTGCGTACGGCGCAGCGGAAGCGTACGGCGCCGACGGCGTGGTCGAGGACGTCGGGCCGTACGACGTGGGGGTCGCGTAGCCCTCAGCCGCGCCGGCTCCCGGCGGCGGTGGCGGCACGGGCGGCGTGCCGGGCGTCGGGTAGGGACCGTAGGGCGTGGGCGGGCGCAGCCCGGAGGCGCGGCGACGGCTCGAGGAGTTGGCGATCAGCACGATGACCGTGACGATCCCCGCGAGCCACACGAGCCCGACGATCCACGCGGCGCCGTTGCCGCCCCACCACCAGTGGTCTCCGCGGCTCAGTCCGACGATGACGAGGGCGATCGCACCGAGCAGGGCCACGTCGAAGCGGCCGCGGATGGTCTCCTCGAGGTGGATGCGGCCGTCGCGCTGCTCCGGCAGGAGCGCCCAGCCGACGCCGTAGGCGACGAGCCCGAGACCGCCGAGCAGGAAGCTGACGACGAAGATGGCGCGGACGAGCAGCGGGTCGATGCCGAATCGGCGCGCGAGCCCACCGGCGACGCCGCCGGCCCAACGGTCGTCGGAGCGGAACAGCCCGGTGCGCCGGATGGCGGCGAAGAAGCCGTCGGTACCGTGCGGTGACGGCGGCGGTGGAGGTGTCGGCCCGTTCGGGTCAGGGATGTAGGTGTCCATGACTCGATCGTGCTGCCTCGCGGCGACGCCGGACATCGGGTACGTCCCTGAGCGGACCCTGAACTGCGGTGATGCGAGCCCTGAACTCTGCCCTCGGGGGCCCTGAGGGGGCGCCGCGGAGCCGTCTGCCGTGTGACGATCAACCCATGACCTCGCAGCAGCCCGCACGCGACGACCCGACAGGTCCGGCCCAGCCGGTGCCGTCGGTGCCGCCCGGCGCGCCCGCGCGGCCACTGCTGCGCCGCCCGACGACCGGTCGACGGATCGGCGGGGTCGCGGCAGGGCTCGCGGCGCACCTGGGGCTGTCGGTCGGCGTCGTGCGGTTCGCCTTCGTCATCCTCGTGGGGCTCGGCGGTGTCGGCGTCGCCCTCTACGTGTTCCTGTGGGTCACCGTGCCGGAGGGCGACCCGTACGCCCCGGACGAGCGGCCGGCGCACCTGTCCCGGCTCGTCCGTCCGGCCGTCGGTGCGGACGCGCCCGTCGTCGGCTACGGCACCGAGGGGCCACGGGTCGCGGGGCCGCCGGATCCGACCGTCGGGCTGCCGCCCGGTGGTCGCGCGGGTGCAGCCGTCCGGACCCTGCCGGTGACGGACATCGCGATCGCGCTCGTCCTCATCGCGGCCGCCGTCGTGCTCTTCGCGGTCCGCAACGGCGCGCACCTCCAGAGCACCTGGGTGGTGCCGACCCTCATCCTGCTCGCGGGGACGGCCCTCGCGTGGAGCCAGCTCGACGCCGGGCAGCGCGGGCGCTGGCGCTCGCGGGCCGGTGGGCGCACGCCCGTCAGCGTCCTGCGGCTCGTCGGCGGGATCGTGCTGGCCGGGGCCGGGGTGCTGCTGCTCGTCGGTCAGGAGATGTCCCCCGACCTGCTGGTGCAGTCGATGGTGGCCGCGCTCGCCGTGCTCGCCGGCGTCGCGCTCGTCCTCGCGCCCTGGTGGCTGCGGCTCGTGCGCGAGCTGGGCGACGAGCGCGCCGCGCGGGCGCGGGAGTCGGAGCGGGCGGACATCGCGGCGCACCTGCACGACTCGGTGCTGCAGACCCTGGCGATGATCCGGGCGCGCGCGGACGACCCGCACGAGGTGGCGCGCATGGCGCGGGCGCAGGAGCGGGAGCTGCGCGAGTGGCTCTACGACGACCGACCGGCGCCGGGCACGTCGCTCGCGGCCGCGCTGCGGGCCGTCGTCGCGGAGATCGAGGACACGCGGTCGGGCCCCGGTGGCGAGGCCGTCGTCATCGACGCGGTCCTCGTCGGCGACCGTGAGCCGGACGCCGACACCGAGGCGCTGCTGCAGGCGACCCGCGAGGCGTTGGTCAACGCGGTCGTGCACGGACGCCCGCCGCTGTCGCTGTACTGCGAGGTCGGCCCAGACCTCATCGAGGTCTTCGTGCGCGACCGCGGGGACGGCTTCGACCTCGACGCGGTCCCGTCGGACCGGTTCGGCGTGCGCGAGTCGATCATGGGTCGCGTCCGTCGCCGGGGCGGGTCGGCCACCGTCCAGTCGAAGGACGGCAACGGCACCGAGGTGCACCTGAGCATCCCGGTGCGTACGAACGAGGATCATGCGGTGCGGGCCGCGCCGGGGCAGCCCCGGGCGGACGCCACCGAACCGGTCAAGGAGCGGTGAGACACATGAGTGAACCTGTCGACGTGGTGCTGGTCGACGACCACCTGATGTTCCGGGCGGGTGTGCGGGCGTCGCTCGACGACCGCGTGCGCGTCGTCGGGGAGGCTGCGAGCGTCGACGAGGCGATCCGGGTCGTGCGCGAGCTGCGCCCGGCCGTCGTGCTGCTCGACGTGCACCTGCCGGGCGGTGACGGTGGGGGCGGCGCGGAGGTCATCAGGGCGTGCACCGACCTCCTCGGCGAGACGAGGTTCCTCGCGCTGTCGGTCTCGGACGCGGCCGACGACGTCGTCGCGGTCATCCGGGCCGGCGCGCGCGGGTACGTGACGAAGGCGATCACGGGCGCTGACCTGGCGGCCGCCGTGCAGCGCGTCGCGGGGGGCGACGCGGTGTTCTCGCCGCTGCTCGCGGGCTTCGTGCTCGACGCGTTCGGTGCCGCGGCGGGCGACGTCGCGACGGGTGACGACGAGCTCGACCGGTTGTCGGCCCGTGAGCGTGAGGTCATGCGGCTCATCGCGCGCGGCTACTCCTACCGCGAGGTGGCGAGCGAGCTGTTCATCTCGATCAAGACGGTCGAGACGCACGTCTCGGCGGTGCTGCGCAAGCTGCAGCTGTCCTCGCGCCACGAGCTGACACGCTGGGCAGCGGCCCGGCGACTGATCTGAGGTCTCCTGCACAGGTTCCCGACACACCTGTTGGGAAAACCGCCGACGAGACCCTAGGCTGACCCCATGACCGTCGTCCTGAACCTTCTGCTCGTCCTGCACCTCGTCGGCTGGGCCATGGTGCTCGGTGGCGTCCTGGCCCACATGAAGAAGCCGGTGGTCCCGGTCGGGGCGCTGCACGGCATCCTCACGGCCCTCGTCACGGGCATCCTCATGACCGGGATCCTGGCCGCAGGCCTCGCGGGCGACCCGCCGAACAACACCAAGGTCGGGATCAAGCTCCTCGTCGCACTGGTCGTGGCCGCCCTCGTGATCGTGGGACGGCGGACGCCGGCCCGGGTCACCGCGGGCTTCCTCGGGGGGATCGCGGGGCTCGTCGTCCTCAATGTCGGGATCGCCGTCCTCTGGAGCTGACCGTGCGCCACGCGCATCGGACCGACACCGCCGCGGCCGCCCGATGAGCCCCGCCGGCGAGCTGCTGGTCGGGCTCGTGATCGCCACCGGGCTCGTCGGGGTCGTCGTCCAGGTGCTCCCCGGGAGCCTGATCGTGCTCGGCGCAGTCCTGGTGTGGGCCACCGAGACCGGTGGAGGTGTGGCCTGGACCGCGTTCTCCGTGGGTGCTGTCGCGGTCGCTGCGGCGGCCGTCGGCAAGTACCTGCTCGCGGGCAGGCACCTGGCGGGCGCGGGCGTGCGCCGCTCGACCCTGGTGTGGGGCGGGGCGCTGGGCGTCGTCGGGTTCTTCGTCGTGCCCGTGGTCGGGCTGCCGCTCGGGTTCGCGCTGGGCGTCTACCTCATCGAGTGGGGCGCACGCCGCGACAGCCGGGTCGCGTGGCGCGCGACGGTCGCCGTGCTCCGCGCGACCGGGATCGCGCTGCTCGTCGAGCTCGCGGGCGCGCTCGTCGCCGCCGGGGCGTGGCTGCTCGCGGTGCTCCTCACCTGAGGTCACGAGTGTCGGCGCGGTTGCCTAGGCTGGGGTAGCCATGACCTCGCTCTTCCAGAACCTTCCCCTGCCCGGGCTCGGTGCCGCCGACCTCTCGCGGCTGCCCTCCGCTGTGCCCCCGCGCGACGGCGGCCAGTCCCGCCGCGATGTCGACGCCGATGCCGACGCCGACCGCGAGGCGGATCCGCAGACCGGCCGTGTCGCCGGTTCGGCCGCCGAGGCGGAGGCCCTGCTCGTCGGGCTGAACCCCCAGCAGCGCGAGGCAGTGCTCCACCACGGCGGCCCGCTGCTCATCGTCGCGGGTGCCGGCTCGGGCAAGACGCGGGTCCTCGCGCACCGCATCGCGTACCTCCTGGCCACCGGGCGTGCGCACCCGGGTGAGATCCTCGCGATCACCTTCACCAACAAGGCCGCCGCGGAGATGCGCGAGCGCGTCGCGACTCTCGTCGGTCCCTCCGCGCGCCGCATGTGGGTCTCGACGTTCCACTCCGCATGCGTGCGGATCCTGCGCCGCGAGGCGTCGACGCTGGGCCTGCGGTCGAGCTTCTCGATCTACGACTCGGCCGACTCGCAGCGTCTGCTGACGATGGTTGCGCGCGAGCTCGACCTCGACTCCAAGAAGTTCCCGCCCAAGGCCCTCGCCGCGAAGATCTCGGCGCTCAAGGACGAGCTGGTCGACCCCGAGACGTTCGCGGCGACGGCGAGCAGCGACACGAGCTCGTTCGAGTCGGTGCTCGCGCAGGTCTACACGCGCTACCAGGCCCGGCTCCGCCAGGCCCACGCGCTCGACTTCGACGACCTCATCATGACGACGGTGCACCTGCTGCAGGCGTTCCCCGCGGTCGCGGAGCACTACCGGCGGCGGTTCCGGCACGTGCTCGTCGACGAGTACCAGGACACCAACCACGCGCAGTACACGCTGGTCCGCGAGCTGGCGGGGGTCGGCTCCCGGCGCCGGGCGGAGGGCGAGGGCGCACCCGACGACGGCCCGCGCGGCGAGCTGACCGTGGTGGGCGACGCCGACCAGTCGATCTACGCGTTCCGCGGCGCGACGATCCGCAACATCCTCGAGTTCGAGGCCGACTACCCCGACGCGCGCACGATCCTGCTCGAGCAGAACTACCGCTCGACCCAGAACATCCTCTCGGCCGCCAACGCGGTGATCTCCCGCAACTCGGGTCGCAAGCCCAAGCGGCTGTGGACCGACTCCGGGGCGGGCGCGCAGATCGTCGCGTACGTCGCGGACAACGAGCACGAGGAGGCGCGGTTCGTCGCCGAGGAGATCGACCGGCTCGGCGACTCCGACGGGGTGCGTCCCGGTGACGTCGCGGTGTTCTACCGCGCGAACGCGCAGTCCCGAGCGCTCGAGGAGGTGCTGATCCGCGTCGGCCTGCCGTACAAGGTGGTCGGTGGCACGCGGTTCTACGAGCGGCGCGAGATCAAGGACGCCGTCGCCTACCTGCGGGCGATCGCGAACCCGGACGACGACGTCAACCTGCGTCGCATCCTCAACGTCCCCAAGCGCGGCCTCGGCGACCGGTCGGAGGCCATGGTCGCGGCGTTCGCCGAGCGCGAGCGCATCTCGTTCGGCGCGGCGCTCGGGCGTCTCGACGAGGTGCCGGGCCTGGGCACCCGGGCGATCACGGGCCTCGCGGCCTTCGCGACGATGATGACCGACCTGCGCTCGCTCGCCGCGTCCGGGACGGGGCCGGCCGAGGTACTCGGCGCGGTGCTCGACCGGACGGGCTACCTCGCGGAGCTGCGGGCGAGCGAGGACCCCCAGGACCAGTCCCGGGTCGAGAACCTCGCCGAGCTGCACGCGGTCGCGAGCGAGTTCGCGCAGAGCGAGCCCGACGGGGACCTGGCGGACTTCCTCGAACGGGTCTCGCTCGTCGCCGACTCCGACCAGATCCCGTCGGACGACGGCGAGGGCGGCGGCGTCGACCAGGGCGTCGTGACCCTCATGACCCTGCACACCGCGAAGGGCCTCGAGTTCCCGGTCGTGTTCCTCACCGGGATGGAGGACGGCACGTTCCCGCACATGCGGTCGCTCGCCGACACCGACCAGCTGGCCGAGGAGCGCCGGCTCGCGTACGTCGGCCTGACGCGTGCCCGCGAGCGGTTGTACGTCTCGCGCGCCGCGGTCCGTACGTCGTGGGGCGTGCCCAACGAGTTCCCGGCGAGCCGGTTCCTCGACGACCTGCCCGAGGAGGTCGTCGACTGGCGGCGCCGTGAGTCCAGCATGGACACGCTGCGGCGACCGGCGTACGGCTCGGGCGGGTACGGGTCGGGGGGCCACGGATCGGGCGGCTACGTCTCGGGTGGGTACGGCTCCGGTGGGTCCGGGACGCGCACCGCGGGTTCGTCGTCGCGCACCGGATCCACCCAGGCGGCGCGCGCGGGCTCCGCGGCGCCGCGGGCTGCCGGCGGCGCGACGTTCGGGTCCGCCACGCCCCGACCCGAGGGCACCGTCCCGGATCTCGCGCTCGGCGACCGCGTCACGCACGACGCGTACGGGCTCGGCACCGTCGTCGGTCTCGAGAACTCTGGTCCGAACGCGGTTGCGAAGGTCGACTTCGGCACCGAAGGGACCAAGCGCCTGCTGCTGCGCTTCTCGCCGGTGACGAAGCTCTGACCACGGTGTGTCCGAGACGACATCTCTCGATGTGAAGATAGTTCGCCCGCGCGGTTACGATCGACTGGGCGGCGCGGCCAGACCAGGCCACGCGCGGGTCGACGGAAGGACCAAGCCAGGTGGACCTGTTCGAGTACCAGGCACGTGACATCTTCGAGAAGCACGGCGTGCCCGTGCTCGGCGGCGTCGTCGCCACCACACCCGAGGAGGCCCGCGCGGGCGCCGAGCAGCTGCTCGGCGGCGGACCGGGTGTCGTCGTCGTCAAGGCGCAGGTCAAGGTCGGCGGTCGCGGCAAGGCGGGTGGCGTCAAGCTCGCCACGTCGGCCGACGACGCCGAGGCCAAGGCATCCGAGATCCTCGGCATGGACATCAAGGGCCACACGGTCCACCGCGTGATGATCGCCGCGGGCGCGAAGATCGCCAAGGAGTACTACTTCTCGGTGCTGCTCGACCGGGCCGAGCGCCGGTGCCTCGCGATGGCGAGCGTCGAGGGCGGCATGGAGATCGAGCAGCTCGCGGTCGAGCGCCCCGACGCCCTCGCGAAGGTCGCCGTCGACCCGCTGGTCGGCATCGACCAGGCGAAGGCCGACGAGATCGTGGCGGCCGCGGGCTTCGACGCCGACGTCGCCCCGAAGGTCGCCGTCGTGCTGCAGCGGCTCTGGGACGTGTACCAGGGCGAGGACGCAACGCTGGTCGAGGTCAACCCGCTCGTGCTCACCGACGCCGGCGACATCGTCGCGCTCGACGGCAAGGTCACGCTCGACGAGAACGCCGGCTTCCGTCACCCCGACCACGCCGAGCTCGAGGACGCCGCCGCAGCGGACCCGCTCGAGGCGCGCGCCAAGGAGAAGTCGCTCAACTACGTCAAGCTCGACGGCTCGGTCGGCATCATCGGCAACGGGGCGGGGCTCGTCATGAGCACGCTGGACGTCGTCGCGTACGCGGGCGAGGCGCACGGCGGGGTGCGGCCCGCGAACTTCCTCGACATCGGGGGCGGCGCGTCGGCCGAGGTCATGGCCGCCGGGCTCGACATCATCCTGTCCGACCCGCAGGTCAAGTCCGTGTTCGTCAACGTCTTCGGTGGCATCACGGCGTGCGACGCGGTCGCCAACGGCATCGTCGCCGCGCTCGAGATCCTCGGCGACCACGCGACGAAGCCGCTCGTCGTGCGGCTGGACGGCAACAACGTCGTCGAGGGCCGCCGGATCCTCGCCGACGCCGCGCACCCCCTCGTGACGCTCGCGGACACGATGGACGGTGGGGCCGACAAGGCCGCCGAGCTGGCCAACGCCTGAGCCCCCTGACTTCTTCACGAGACGAGAGAAACAACTGACATGGCGATCTTTCTGACCGAGTCCTCCAAGGTCATCGTCCAGGGCATGACGGGCTCCGAGGGCCAGAAGCACACGACGCGCATGCTCGCGGGCGGCACCCAGGTCGTCGGCGGCGTGAACCCGCGCAAGGCGGGCACGTCGGTCGACTTCCCGACGGCCGACGGCGCGACCGTCGCGGTCCCGGTGTTCGGCACGGTGGCCGAGGCCATCGCCGCGACCGGGGCCGACGTGTCCGTCATCTTCGTGCCGCCGGCCCACACCAAGGCCGCGGTCATCGAGGCGGTCGACGCCGGCATCCCCCTCGCGGTCATCATCACCGAGGGCGTCCCGGTCGCGGACACGGCCGAGTTCTTCACGTACGCGCGGGCCAAGGGCACGCGGCTGATCGGCCCGAACTGCCCCGGCCTGATCAGTCCCGGAAAGTCCAACGTCGGCATCATCCCGGCCGACATCACCGGACCGGGCAGGATCGGTCTCGTCTCGAAGTCCGGCACGTTGACGTACCAGATGATGTACGAGCTGCGGGACCTCGGGTTCTCGACCGCGATCGGCATCGGCGGCGACCCGATCATCGGCACGACTCACATCGACGCGCTCGAGGCGTTCGAGGCCGACCCCGAGACCGAGGTCATCGTCCTCATCGGCGAGATCGGCGGGGACGCCGAGGAGCGTGCCGCGGCGTACATCAAGGCGCACGTCACGAAGCCGGTCGTCGGCTACGTCGCCGGGTTCACCGCGCCCGAGGGCAAGACGATGGGCCACGCCGGCGCGATCGTGTCCGGCTCGGCCGGCACCGCGCAGGCGAAGAAGGAGGCCCTCGAGGCCGCGGGGGTCAAGGTCGGCAAGACGCCGAGCGAGACGGCCGCGCTCGCCCGCGCGCTGCTCTCCTGACACCGGGCCGGCGCGACACCCACGGCGCGCCGGGCCGGTTGGCTCGTCGGTCGCGTCCGAGCGGCGACCATGGTGGGGTGAGCGACCCGTCTGGTACCGACCGGCTCGACCGGCTGCGCCGGCGCGTCCTGACGTCCGACGACGGCACCCCGCGGTTCTTCGCGAGCGACCTCGACGGTGCACCTCGGTGGGTCGGTGGTCTGCTCGCCGGGCTGCAGGGCGCGCTGCTGTCCCTGCTCGTCGTCGTGCTGCCCACCGTGACGGCGTACGTCGTGACGTCGGCGGACCCCACGAACGCCGGCGTCCCCTGGACGCGACCCGTGGCGTTCGGCGGGGCCGTGTGGCTGCTCGCGCACGGCGTCCCCCTGACCGTGGCGGGCGACGTGCTCACGTTGACGCCCCTGGGGATCACCCTGCTCGCGGTCTTCACGTGCTACGTGTCAGCACGGCGGTCGGGGAACGCGACAGCGCTGTCCTGGGCGGCCGGGGTCGGCGGGTACACGGCGATCGCCGTCGGCGTCGCACTGCTGGTCCGCGCGTCGGTCGCCGACGCGCTCCTCGCGGCGCTCGGTGCGGTGGTCGTCTCGGGCCTCGGGCTCGCCGGAGGCCTCGCGCGCCGGCCCGAGGCGCGACCCCTGCGTGACGTCCTGCGGCCGGCGTGGTCGAGGCTCCCGCGAGCGTTCCGCGCGGGCGGCGCCGCCGGGACGCTCGCGGTCGCGATGCTCCTGGTGGCCGCGTCGGCCACGGTCGTCCTGTGGGTGCTGGCAGGACGCACGACGATCACCGACATCATCGCCTCGCTCGGGCTGGACCCGGTCGGTGGCAGCGTGCTCGCCGTCGCCGAGGTCGCCTACGTGCCGAACCTCGTCGTGTGGGCGTTGTCGTGGCTCGCGGGTCCCGGGTTCCACGTGGGGACCGGCACGGTGTTCTCAGGAGCCGCCGTCGTGTCCGGTCCGTTGCCGGCGATCCCGCTCCTGGGGGCCCTGCCGCAGCCCGACTCTGCCGGCGGGCTGCTCACCGCGGTGCCCCTGGTGCTGGTCGTGGCCGGTGTCGTCGCGGGTGCGTGGCTGCAGCGCCGGCTCGTCTCCGAGCGGTGGACCGACGCCGTCCTGGCGTGCGTCGCGGCGGCCGTCGTGGCCGGTGGGGGAGCGGGGCTCCTCGTCGTGCTCGCGAGCGGCACGCTCGGACCGGGGCGGATGGCAGACGTGGGCGCGTCCGGGCTGGTCGTCGGGGCCGCGATCGCCGCCGGCATCCTGATCGGCACGTTCCTCGCGGTGCTCCCGTTCGACCCAGCGGTGAAGGCGCGGGTCGGCCGGGCGTGGCACGACGCGCTCGCCCGCGGCTCGGACAGCCCCGAGCCGGCGACGGTGCGCCCGGTCCGGCCAGGCAGGCCCTCGGACGAGCCGACCGAGTGAGCTGACCGGGAGGCACCCGGTCCGGCAGGGCGGTCAGCGGTCGAGAGGTGGCAGTCAGCCGCCCGTGGACCGGCGCAACTGCTGCTCCCAGTCCTTCAGGCCCTGCTCGAGCTCGTGCTGGCACGCCGCCTTCGCGGAGATCGTCAGCGCGCCACGCAGGCACTCCTGCTGCTTCACCTGCAGCGGCCACGTCGCGAACGTCGCCAGCAGCGTCATCGAGAAGAGCATCGCGAACACGAGCCCGAGGACGAGCATCGGCACCAGCGAGCCGCGCACCCGTCCCCGGATGATCGTCACGAGTGCGCGGATCCCCGTCACGACGGCTGCGGTGAGGAACGCGAGCGACGCGACCTTCCACGGCAGGTTCAGCACGCTCAGCAGGATCGCGGCGAGCATGAACAGGCCGAAGTGCACGATCTGACGGCTCCCGCGCACCACCGCCTCGGGATCCGGTGGGCGGGGCGGGGCGGCGGGCGGCCGCTGGGGTGCGGGGGTACGGCCCGGCCCAGTCGCCGGTCCGGTTCCGCGGGGGCCGATCAGCGGGTCGGGGCGCTGGTCGGCGCGTGGGCGATCGCCGGACGGCGGTGCGTACGGGTTGCTCACCCGAGCATTCTCGCCCATGCGCCGAGGTCGGCGGCGCAGTGCCCGCACGTCGACCGGCCGCCCGACGGCGACCCGCAGGCCGCTAGGGTCGGGCCTGTGCCAGCGTCGAACCCGTCGAACCCGTCGAACCCGTCGAGGCCTCCGCGGCCCGCCGTGGTCCCGCCCGCGGCTCGCGTCGTCGTGCTCGTCTCGGGGGCCGGCTCCAACCTGGCGGCTCTCCTCGCCGCCCACGCCGCCCCCGACTTCGGCGCGCGGGTGGTCGGAGTGCTGAGCGACGACCCGGGTGCCGGCGGGCTCGACGTGGCCAGGGCGGCTGGCGTCGCGACCGCCGTCGTGCGGCCCTCCGACTTCGCGGACCGCGCCGCGTGGGATCGGGCGCTCGCGGACGCCGTGGCGGTCTTCAGCCCGACGCTCGTCGTGAGTGCGGGCTTCATGCGGATCCTTGGCGCCTCGTTCCTCTCCCGGTTCGCCGGGCGCGTCATCAACACCCACCCCGCGCTGCTGCCGGCCTTCCCCGGTGCGCACGGAGTGCGTGATGCGCTCGCGTACGGCGTGCGGGTCACCGGCTGCACCGTCCACCTGGTCGACGAGGGGGTCGACACCGGGCCGATCATCGCCCAGCGCGCGGTCGAGGTGCTCGACGACGACGACGAGACCTCCCTGCACGAGCGCATCAAGACGGTCGAGCGAGCTCTCCTGGTCGACGTCGTCGGCCGGGTCGCGCGCGGCGACCTGGCGGTCGACGGCCGACGCGTCCGGCTCGGCTGAGTCAGCGCCGGGCTGCCGACGGGGTGTCGGCGGACCGGCTGCCCCACCACGCGAGCGTCTCCGCAACGATCGTGTCCCACGGGGTCGGCGTGAGCCCGAGCACGCCCTGGGAGGCCGTCGAGTCCATGACGAACGGCTCGACGAACTGGTAGCCCACGGCGTACACCTCGCGCAGCATCGGCGAGCCGATCCCGAGCAGCCGGACGGCCGTCATCGGGAGCGGACGGATCCGGGGCTGGGGTGCGCCCGCGGCGTCGGCGACCATCACCGCCAGCTGGCGGAAGGTCAGCGCCTGGGGCGACGGGACGTGCCAGGCATGGCCCCAGGCGGCCTCGGTGGTCCCCGCGGCGGCGAGCGCACGGGCGAAGTCGGCCAGGTAGGTCCAGGTGTGGGGCGCGTCGGCCGCCCCGATGGGATGCAGCGGACGACCCGCGAGCAACGGTTCGAGCATGCGGGCCCCGGCGTGCGACTGGGCCTGGGCGCCGGGGCCGAGGTAGTCGCTGCCACGGACCTCGGTCGCCCGCACCCGACCGTCCCGATGGCGTCGCTCGGCCTCGCGCCACATCGCGGCCCGCACGAGGCCCTTCGTCTCGCCGGACGCGAGCGGAGAGTCCTCGCGCATGAGCTGGGTGCCGGCCCCGTACCCGTACAGGTTGCCGGTGGTGACGAGGACGGCTCCCGTGGACTCGGCCGCGGCCAGGATGGCGTCGGCGATCGGCGGCCAGAGCGTCGGCCAGCGGTGGTAGGCGGGGTTGACGCAGTTGTAGAGGACGTCGGCGCCCTGGGCTGCACGGGTGAGCGCGGCGGCGTCGGCGCTGTCGACCGCGGCGTGCCGGATCGGCGGCTCCGTGCTCGCGCCGGGCGTCGTGGGCGCGCTGGGTGAGCCTGTGCGGCTGAGGACGAGGACCTCGTCCCCCGCATCCGCGAGCTGACGGGCGAGCGTCGAGCCGATGGGGCCCTTGCCGACGATGACATGGCGGGTCATGGCGTGCTCCTGGGATTCAAGGGAGAGCGGTGCTCTCGAATTAGAGCGATGCTCGCACCTCATGTGGATCCACGTCAAGAGCACCGCTCTCGCTTGCGAACACTGCTCGCGTCGATCACACTCGTCCGGTGGAGGACCGCCCCAACGCGCCGAGAGGTGCCCGCGAACGCGCCCGGGCCGAGGTCATGAGCGAGCTCCTCGCGTCGGCTCGCGAACGCCTCGGAACCGACGGCGCAGCGAACCTGTCGCTGCGGGCGGTGGCGCGCGACCTCGGCGTCTCGTCGTCGGCGGTCTACCGCTACGTCGAGTCCCGGGACGCGCTGCTCACGCTCCTGATCGTCGAGGCCTACGACGCCGTCGGGCACGTCGCCGAGGAGGCCGCGTCGCGCGCGCGGGCCGCCGGTTCCTCGCCCGCGCAGACCTGGCTGGCCGTCGCTCGGGCCGTGCGCGGCTGGGCGCTCGCGAACCGGCACTCGTTCGAGCTGATCTACGGCACCCCGGTGCCCGGGTACCAGGCGCCGCAGGACACCGTCGCCGCGGCGCTGCGGATCTGGGCGGTCATCGTCTCGATCATGCTCGAGGGGTTCGACGACGGCTCGCTGACCCCCGCGGGACCGGACTTCGACCCGGCCGGGCTCGTGACGGCGGAGGTGTTCACGTTCGCCGGGATGGGTGCACCAAGGGACGTCCCGGCCGAGACCGCGCGCGCCGTCGTCCGGTCGTTCACGCTGTTCGCCTCGCTCATCGGCGGGCTGACGGCCGAGCTCTACGGTCACCTGCACCGGGTCGCCGACGACTTCCCCGGGGTGTTCGACGCGATGATCGCGACGGCGGCCGCAGGAGTCGGGCTGCACGTCGACCTGCTCGGGTAGACTCGGCCCCGGCCGTGACTGGCGTACCTGAGGTGGACTGAACCACCGGGGAGCGGCCGCAGCATTGCGCCGTCGCACCGTTCGCCTGGGTGCTCGGGTCCTTCACGTCTCACGAGACCGCAACGACCCGGGAGGTCACCCATGTCTCACGAACTCACCCCGCTCGCCCCCGTCGCCGACGCGACCGCTGCAGCGACGCGCCGCCCGCTGCGCCGGGCGCTCGTCAGCGTCTACGACAAGACGGGCCTCGTTGAGCTCGCCTCGGCCCTGCACGCCGCGGGCGTCGAGCTCGTCTCGACCGGCTCGACCGCCGCCACCATCGCGAGCGCCGGAGTGCCCGTGACCAAGGTCGAGGAGCTCACCGGGTTCCCCGAGTGCCTCGACGGCCGGGTCAAGACGCTGCACCCGCGCGTGCACGCCGGGATCCTCGCCGACACGCGGCGGCCCGACCACGTGGCGCAGCTCGCCGAGCTCGACATCGAGCCGTTCGACCTCGTCGTCGTCAACCTCTACCCGTTCTCGGCGACCGTCGCCTCAGGCGCGGGCCCGGACGAGTGCGTCGAGCTGATCGACATCGGCGGACCGTCGATGGTGCGTGCGGCCGCCAAGAACCACCCGAGCGTCGCCGTGGTCATCGACCCCGCGCGGTACGGGGCTGTCCAGGCCGCCGCGACGGAGGGCGGCTTCACGCTCGCCGAGCGCCGCGGGCTCGCGGCCGACGCGTTCGCGCACACCGCCGCGTACGACACCGCTGTCGCCGCGTGGTTCGCGGGCGAGTACGCGCCCGACGCCGCCGCGGCCGAGTCGGGGTTCCCTGCGTTCGCGGGCGCGTCCTGGTCGCGCGGGAACGTCCTGCGCTACGGCGAGAACCCCCACCAGGGCGCCGCGCTCTACCTGGACGACGACGGCGCGGCCGGCCGCGGGCTGGCCGGCGCGACCCAGCTGCACGGCAAGGAGATGAGCTACAACAACTACGTCGACGCCGATGCGGCCTGGCGCGCGGCCCACGACCACGACGGACCGGCCGTCGCGATCATCAAGCACGCGAACCCGTGCGGCATCGCGACCGGGACGGACATCGCCGACGCGCACGCCAAGGCCCACGCGTGCGACCCCGTGTCGGCCTACGGCGGCGTCATCGCGGCGAACGGCACGCTCACCCTGGCAGCGGCCGAGCAGATCGCGCCCGTGTTCACCGAGGTCGTGATCGCCCCGACTTCGAGCCGGCCGCGCTCGAGCTGCTGAGCAAGAAGAAGAACATCCGGCTGCTCACCGTCGCGTCCGCGCCGCGGCACGCGTTCGAGCTGCGGGCGGTCTCGGGCGGTGTGCTCGCGCAGCAGACCGACCGGATCGACGCCGCGGGAGACGACCCGACGACGTGGACCCTCGCGACCGGCGAGGCGGTCGACGCCGCGACGCTCGCCGACCTGGCGTTCGCCTGGCGGTCGGTGCGCGCCGTGAAGTCCAACGCGATCCTGCTGGCGTCCGGCGGCGCGTCCGTCGGGGTGGGGATGGGGCAGGTCAACCGCGTCGACTCGTGCCGGCTCGCCGTCGAGCGGGCCGGCGACCGTGCCCGCGGCTCGGTCGCGGCGTCCGACGCGTTCTTCCCGTTCGCCGACGGGCTCCAGGTCCTGCTCGACGCGGGCATCAAGGCCGTCGTCCAGCCGGGCGGCTCGATCCGCGACGACGAGGTGGTCGCGGCCGCGGTCGCCGCAGGGGTCGCCCTCTACCTCACCGGGACCCGGCACTTCGCGCACTGACCGAACCCTTCCGCCCGGCAGGAAGGTCCTGCCGGGCGGGCGGTCCGGTCGGGCGGATCAGCCGGTGACGGCCGCCCGGAGCGCCAGGGTCGGGTCGGCGGCCCTGCCGCGGTCGAGCCGGGGCAGGGCCGGTCCGGTGAACAGCCGGCGTGCCGCCGCGACGTCCCGTGGGCGGTCGACCGCAAGGACGGCCGTCAGCGCATCGGTGCCTGGGCTGAACCACAGCGCCGTCCAGCCGTCGCCGGGCGCGGCCGACGGTCCGGCCGACGATCCGCCGCGCAGCACGACGTCGTCGGCCGCGCCGGGCTGACCGAACATCGCCAGCTCGTGGCCGAGCTGGGTCGAGAACACGTAGGGCGCCGGGTCGTCGTCGGGCCCGGGCCCGGGCCGGGTGTCCGGCGTGAGCAGCGAGCGCACGGCGATCGCCGGGCTGCGCAGCGCGCCGTCCCAGTGACCGCCGGCGACGACGCCGTGCCGAGCCGACAGCCGTCGCGCGACGTCACCGACCGCACGCACGTGCCGCGGTCCGCCCTGCGGTGCGAAGGTCCCGTCCACCCGGACCGAGCCGTCCTGGTCGAGCGGCAGGCCGCCCGCGAGCCAGCCGGTGCCCGGGCGAGCGCCGACCGCCGCGAGCACGAGGTCCGCGTCGAGGCGCCGTCCGCCCTCGAGCTCCACGCCGTCGGCGCGCACCTGCGCGACGCGCGCGCTGGTGACGAGCTCGACCCCTGCCGCGGCGTACCACGACGCGGTCAGCGCACCGACGTCGACGCCGAGCGCGGACGTCAGTGGCGCCCCCAACGCCTCGACGACCGTGACGGTGACGCCCGCGGCCGCCGCGACCCCCGCGACCTCGGCACCGATCCACCCGGCCCCGATGACGACCAGCCGGGTTCCGGGAGTCAGCCGTGACCGCAGGTGGGCGGCGTCGGCGGCCGTGTGCAGCGTCGCGGCGGCATCCCAGCCAGCGGGCCGGATGGCGTGGGAACCGGAGGCGATCACCGCGGCGTCGGCGGTCGTCGTCCCGTGGGCCGTCGTGACGTCGACCGAGCTCGGGCCGATCCGCAGGCCCAGCGCCGGCGCGTCGAGCCGGACGTCGTCAGCCAGGCCGACCGCGTCACCGCCGAGCTCGTCCGCGAGCCAGGCAGGGGCTGTCTGGTCGAACAGGTGCTTCGAGAGCGGCGGCCGGTCGTACGGCGCCAGGCCCTCCGCGCCGAGCAGCGTGACGTGCCCGTCGAACCCCTGCTCGCGCAGCGCGACGACAGTCCGGGACCCGGCAAGGCCGGCACCGACGACGACGACGGACCGGGGCTGTGCAGGGACCGTCACGCGGGCAACGGTAGTCTCCCGGACGGGAGGCACATCGATGGCGCAGGACGGTACCGGCGAGCGGGATGCCGCGGGCACGGCAGGGTCGGCGGACGGCATGCCGCACGCAGACTCGGTCGCCCCGGACGAGGGCGCCCTCGCGGACCCCGTCATCACGCCCGACCCGCTGGGCAGCGCCGACCCGACGGCCAGCGCCGACCCGACGGGCAGCGCCGACCCGCTCGTGGCCGAGGAGCTGTCGCTCGACCCGCGCGCCATCGCCCGCGCCTCGCTCGCCGCGGGCCGCAACTCGTCGCTGTGGTGGGTGACCGTCGGGGTCGGCGTCGCGATCGCGGTCGCGGTGCTCGTCAGCACAGCCGCCGGCGCGCTGACCCTCGCGGGTCTGCTGGCCGTCGGGGCCGTCGTCCGCGCTGCGACGCCGCCCCCCGGTCCCGCGGCGCTCGTCGCCCGGGGGCGGCCGCTCGACGTGCTGATCCTCTTCTCGTTCGCGTTCGCGCTCGCGATCCTGTCGCAGGTGATCCCCGCGCACTGACGGACCGGGACAGCACGACGCCCGGGCGCCGCCCGCTCAGGGGTGCGGGGTCGCCCGGGCGTCGTGGGTCCTGTCAGGGGTTGGGCGTCTCGGCGACGTACTCCTCGGTGACGACGATCTCCTCGATGTCGGGCTCGCCGAGCAGGTCGTCCTGGACGCGCTCCGCGGCGAACGCGCGGTAGACGAGCGCAGCGATCCCGGCGCCCGCGAGCGGGGCGACCCAGAACAGCCAGAGCTGGGTGAACGCCCAGCTGTCGGAGAAGATCGCGGCAGCGGTGGCCCGCGCCGGGTTCAGTGCGCCATTGGTCACGGGGATCGCGATGAGGATGCCGACCGCGAGCGTGAGCCCGATGGCGAACGGGGCCTGCTGGTGCGCCGAACGGCGGTCGGTCGCGCCGAGGATGACGCCGACGAAGACCGCAGTCACGACGAGCTCGATCAGCAGCGCGCCGAGCAGGCCGAAGCCCTCGCCGCCGGTCTGGGCCGCGATCGGGGAGTGCGCGCCGAAGCCGTTCGCCACGGAGCTGAAGAACGTGCGCTCGTTACCGGCGAGCGCGGGCAGGGACGCGGCCGCGACGTAGAGGAGCGCCGATGCGAGTGCGCCGCCCACGAGCTGGGCGAGCCAGTAGGGGAGCACGTCGCGCCAGGCGGTGCGGCCCGCGACAGCCGCACCGAACGTCACGGCCGGGTTGAAGTGCCCGCCCGAGACGTGGCCGACCGCGATGGCGCTCGCGAGCACCGCGATGCCGAACGCGAGGGCCACGGCGAGCGGTCCGCCGCCGACACCCGTGACGCCCGCGTACAGCGCGACGCCGAGCCCGGCGAGCACGAGGAAGAACGTGCCGAAGGCCTCGGCGCCGAGGCGGGCGACGAGGCCGGGCCCGGTGGTCACGACGATCGCGGCGGGGTTCTCGGCGGGGATCCCGTACTCGGCGAAGACCTCGTCGGCGTTCACGGCAAGCGGGTCGGGGGTGGGCGTGGCGGGGGTGTCCTGGGACATGGTGTTCCTGTCGTCGCAGTCGTGGGCCGCGCGGACGGAGGCGGGGCCTCGTCGTCCGGTCTGCGGCTGAGCGCCCCCAGCATGCCAGCCGAACCTCGGTGCGTCCTTCAGTTCTGCCACTGCCTGACGGTCGGTGGTTGCGGGGGCCGAGAGTGGTCCCGCGGTCTCGCCGTCCGCGCGCGAATCATGCGTTCGGGTGTCGAACGCGCGACTGGGGGACGCGTGTGTCTCTTGACCACAACGGGGGAGTCGGGCACTGTTGCGGCGTGGACACCGCGACCGGAGCCGATGGCGGGCCGGCGCGTCAGCCCGGTTCCCAGACGGCGCTGCGCTCGCTGAACGTGCAGCGCGTCGTCGGCATGCTCACCACCGCGGGGGCCTCCACGCAGGCCGAGCTCGCGCGGCACACGGGCCTGTCGACCGCGACCGTGTCGAGCATCGTGCGCGCGATGGTGGGCCGCGGCATCGTCACGACGTCCCCCACCACGAGCTCGGGGCGACGCGCGGTGCTCGTGCGGCTCGAGGACCGCGGCATCGTCCCGGTCGGGATCGACCTCGGCCGGACGCACGTCCGGGTGTGCCTGGCGACCCTGGGGTACGAGGTGATCGCCGAGCGCTCGGTCGCCCTGCCGCACGAGCGCCGGCCGCACGAGGGGATCGACATGGCGACCGGGCTCCTCGCCGACCTCCTCGCCGAGAGCTCGGTGCCACGCAGCGCGGTGGTGGGGGTCGGCGTCGGGATCCCCGGGCCGATCGACAACCGCACGGGTCACGTCCTCGAAGGTCCGCTGTGGCCGGAGTGGGACGACCTGGATCCTCAGCTTGCCCTGGAGGAGCGCCTCGGCGTCCCGGTCTTCCTCGACAACGACGCCAACCTCGGTGCGCTCGCCGAGGTCACCTGGGGTCCGCACTCGTCGGTCGACAACCTGGTCTTCCTCAAGCTGGGGAGCGGTATCGGCTGCGGGCTGATCGTGGGCGGGCAGCCGTACCACGGGCATGTCGGGATCGCAGGCGAGATCGGCCACTCACCGATCTCGGACACCGGCCCGCTGTGCCGGTGCGGCAACCGCGGCTGCCTCGAGATGGCGGCGTCCACGTCGACGATGATCGACCTGCTCGACCGCGGTCAGGTGCCCCGCCTGACCACCGACGACATCGTCCGCCAGGCGCTCGCGGGCGACACCGCGACGCTCCGGGTCATCGAGGACGCCGGTGTCGCGACGGGGCGGGCCCTCGCGAGCGTGGTGAACCTGATCAACCCCGAGGTCGTCGTCGTCGGCGGACCGCTCGCGGTGCTGGGCGAGATCCTGCTCGAACCGATCCGGCGAGGCCTGCTCCGGTACGCGATCGCCGTCGCGGGCCAGACGACGCGGCTGGCCGTGTCGTCGCTCGGCGACCGCGCCGAGGCGCTCGGTGCCGCCGCCCTGGTGCTGCGTCACCCCGTCCTCGGCTGATCGTCGCCTCGGTCTTCCGACCGCCCTCGAGCCCTGTTGCGTTCGGAAGTCGTTACCAAGTCGTTGTATTCAAGAGTTGACGCCAAGGCTCCGACCGCGGTTGACTTCGGAGCCGAGGCGCTGTCGCCTCCCCAGACAGCGCAGTCACGCCGGAGGCACGTATGCAAGCCCGCTCCCCCCACCTTCGCCGCTTCGCTCCGTCGCGCGGCGTCGTGGCGCAGAACGAGAGGCTCGTCGATGTCCGCTGAGCCCACGATCCTCGAGATGCGAGCGATCACCAAGGAGTTCCCCGGCGTCAAGGCGCTCGCGGACGTCTCCCTGACGGTCAAGGCGAACGAGATCCACGCGATCTGCGGTGAGAACGGTGCCGGGAAGTCGACCCTGATGAAGGTGCTGTCGGGCGTCTACCCGTACGGCACGTACACCGGCGAGATCGTCTTCCAGGGCGAGGTCGTCCGGTTCAAGGACATCAACGCCAGCGAGCACGCGGGCATCGTGATCATCCACCAGGAGCTGGCGCTGATCCCGGGGCTGTCGATCACCGAGAACATCTTCCTCGGCAACGAGCCCGCCGAGCGCGGGGTGATCAACTGGAAGACCGCCAAGCGCCTCGCGATCGAGCTGCTCGCACGAGTCGGCCTCGACGAGGACCCCGACACGCTGATCCAGAACATCGGTGTCGGCAAGCAGCAGCTCGTCGAGATCGCCAAGGCCCTGAGCAAGCAGGTCAAGCTGCTCATCCTCGACGAGCCCACCGCCGCGCTGAACGCGGCCGACTCCCAGCACCTGCTCGACCTGATCGTCGGTCTGCGGAGCAAGGGCATCGCGTCGATCATGATCTCGCACAAGCTCGACGAGCTCGAGCAGGTCGCCGACTCGATCACGATCCTGCGCGACGGCCGCCTCGTCGAGACGCTCGACAAGGAGATCGACGGCGTCAACGAGGACCGCATCATCCGCGGCATGGTCGGCCGGAGCCTCGAGAACCGCTTCCCGGACCACACGCCGAACATCGGCGAGGTGTTCTTCGAGGTCAAGGACTGGACCGTCGAGCACCCCCAGATCTCCGAGCGGCTCGTGTGCAAGGGATCGACCTTCTCGGTCCGGCGCGGCGAGATCGTCGGTTTCGCGGGGCTGATGGGCGCCGGCCGCACCGAGCTCGCCATGAGCGTGTTCGGGCGGTCCTACGGCAACTACGTCCGCGGCACGATCGTCAAGGACGGCCACGCGATCCAGGTGCGCGACGTGTCGGAGGCGATCGACCACGGTCTGGCGTACGTCTCGGAGGACCGCAAGGTCCTCGGCCTGAACCTGCTCGACGACATCAAGCGGGCGATCGTCTCGGCGAAGCTCAGCCGGATCTCCCACGGGCAGCGGATCGACAAGTCGCAGGAGAACGCGGTCGCCGAGCGGTACCGCACGAGCCTGCGGATCAAGACGCCGAGCGTGGACGAGGGGCTCTCCAAGCTCTCGGGCGGGAACCAGCAGAAGGTCGTCCTGGCGAAGTGGATGTTCACCGAGCCCGACCTGCTCATCCTCGACGAGCCCACGCGGGGTATCGACGTCGGGGCCAAGTACGAGATCTACGGGATCATCCAGCAGCTCGCCGACCAGGGGAAGGGCGTCATCGTCATCTCCTCGGAGCTCCCCGAGCTGCTCGGGATCTCGGACCGGATCTACACGATCTTCGAAGGCCAGATCACCAGTGAGGTGGCCGCCGCCGACGCAACCCCCGAAGCGCTCATGCGCACCATGACCTCGACCAAGAAGAAGACTCAGGACCGATGACCACCAAATTCTCAGACATCAAGAAGATGTTCGGCGGAGGCACGTCGAACGCCCGTCAATTCGGCATGATCTTCACGCTCGTCGGGATCATCCTGCTGTTCCAGGTCCTGACCCACGGGCTGACGCTCGACCCGGTCAACCTGATCGCCATCGTGAGCCAGTACTCCTACATCCTGATCCTCGCCATCGGCATGGTCATGGTGATCATCCTCGGCAACATCGACCTGTCCGTCGGGTCCGTGGCCGCGGTGGCCGGCATCGTGGTGGCCACCGCGATGCAGAAGTTCGACCTCCCGTGGGGGCTCGCGATCATCCTCGGGCTCGTGATCGGTGCGGCGATCGGCGCGTGGCAGGGCTTCTGGGTCGCGTACATCGGTGTCCCGGCCTTCATCGTGACGCTCGCCGGCATGCTCCTGTTCCGTGGGATGAACCAGTTCATCGGCAACGCGAACACGATCCCGGTGCCCCCGGGCTTCCGCACCATCGGCGCTGGCTACCTGCCCGAGGTCGGACCGAACACCGGGTACAACAACCTCACCCTGCTGCTCGGCGTGCTGATCGCGATCGTCGTGGTCATCCGCGAGTTCCGCCTGCGCGCGACGCAGCGCGAGATGGGCTCGGAGATGGCGCCCACGTGGGTGAGCGTCGTCAAGGTCACGGTCCTGGTGGCTGTCGTCGTCTACGCCGCGTTCCTGTTCGCCGGCGGTCGCGTCGGGACCAGCTTCCCGGTCTCGGGCCTCATCCTGCTGGCCCTGGTGGTCCTGTACTCGTTCATCACGAACAACATGATCTTCGGCCGCCACATCTACGCGGTCGGTGGCAACCGGCTGGCTGCACAGCTCTCGGGCGTCAAGTCCAAGCGCGTGCACTTCCTGGTCATGATGAACATGTCGGTCCTGGCCTCCCTCGCGGGCATGATCTTCGTCGCCCGCTCCGCCGCCTCCGGTCCTCAGGACGGCCTGAACTGGGAGCTCGACGCGATCGCGGCCTGCTTCATCGGTGGCGCGGCAGTCGCCGGCGGCTCCGGCACGGTCACCGGCTCGATCGTCGGTGGTCTCGTGATGGCGGTCCTGAACAACGGCCTGCAGCTCATGGGCGTCGGCGCGGACAAGGTCCAGATGATCAAGGGTCTCGTGCTGCTCATCGCGGTCGGGATCGACGTCTACAACAAGATGCAGGGCAAGCCGTCCCTCATCGGGTTGATGACACGAAGGTTCGAGAAGGACGAGGCAGTCAACGACCCGTCAGGGCCCGTCCGCGTCGCTTCTTGAGTGAAGGCGACGTCCAGCGTCGCCCAGAGGAAGAACGACCACCGCGGCAGCAAAGCAGCTGCCGGGTAGCACCACGCACGATCACTTCCTAGAAAGAGATGTGACGCACCATGCGCAAGATCGTCAAGACCTCCCTCGCGCTCGCCGCGGTGGCAGCGCTGTCGCTGACCGCCTGCTCGAGCCGCACGGCCGACACGACCACCCCCGCAGCCTCGGGCTCGGCCTCGGCCGCGGCCGCGGGCTTCGCCGCCGACTCGCTCGTCGGGGTCGCACTCCCGTCGAAGACGTCGGAGAACTGGGTTCTCGCCGGTGACCTGTTCACCCAGGGCCTCAAGGACGCCGGCTTCAAGTCGGACGTGCAGTACGCGGCCGCCTCGGGCACCGTCGCCGACCAGCAGGGCCAGATCACCGCGATGGTGACCAAGGGCGCGAAGGTCATCATCATCGGTGCGGCCGACGGTGCGCAGCTCAGCACCCAGGTCGAGGCCGCTCAGGCCGCCGGCGCGATCGTCATCGCGTACGACCGTCTGATCCTCAACACGAAGGCCGTCGACTACTACGTCGCGTACGACAACTTCAAGGTCGGCCAGCTCCAGGGCCAGGCCCTGCTGGACGGCATGAAGGCCAAGAAGGCCACCGGCCCCTGGACGATCGAGCTCTTCTCGGGCTCCTCGGACGACGCCAACTCGGCCGTCTTCTTCAACGGCGCGATGGACATCCTGCAGCCGGCCATCGACAAGGGCGACGTCATCGTCGGCTCGGGTCAGACCGACATCAAGCAGACGGCGACGGCCGGCTGGAAGGCCGAGAACGCCCAGAGCCGCATGGACTCGCTCCTGACGAGCACGTACAACGGGGACAAGACGCTCGATGGCGTCCTGTCCCCGAACGACACGCTGGCCCGCGCGATCCTCACGTCGGTCAAGGGTGCCGGCAAGGACCTCCCGACCGTCACCGGTCAGGACTCCGAGGTCGAGTCGGTCAAGTCGATCATGGCTGGCGAGCAGTACTCCACGATCAACAAGGACACCCGCAACCTCGTCAAGGCCGCCATCCAGATGGCGACCGACCTGAGCACGGGCAAGACGCCTGACGTCAACGACACCAAGTCGTACGACAACGGCGTCAAGACCGTCCCGGCGTACCTGCTGCCGCCGCAGATCGTCACCAAGGCGAACGCTGCCGAGTCGTACGCCAACGACGAGAAGCTCCTCGCCATCGTCAAGGCTGCTTCCTGATCACAGCACGCCAGTAGCACCGCACGAGGAACGGGCTCGGCCGGGATCACCCGGCCGGGCCCGTCCCGCATGTGCGGGCGACGCAAAGTCTCTTGATGTCGAGTAATCTTGGTCGCAGGCACGAGAACTCACCCCAGCACAGGAGCATCCCCGCATGGCGAAGATCAAGGTCGTGGGCCCCGTCGTCGAGCTCGATGGCGACGAGATGACGCGGATCATCTGGCAGTTCATCAAGGACCGCCTGATCCACCCGTACCTCGACATCGACCTGCGGTACTACGACCTGTCGATCGAGAACCGTGACGCGACCGACGACCAGGTCACGATCGACGCGGCGTACGCGATCAAGGAGCACGGCGTCGGCGTGAAGTGCGCGACGATCACGCCCGACGAGGCCCGCGTCGAGGAGTTCGGCCTGAAGAAGATGTGGGTCTCGCCCAACGGCACGATCCGCAACATCCTCGGCGGCGTCGTCTTCCGCGAGCCGATCATCATCTCGAACATCCCGCGCCTCGTGCCCGGCTGGAACAAGCCGATCATCATCGGCCGCCACGCGTTCGGCGACCAGTACCGCGCGACCAACTTCAAGGTCCCGGGCGCCGGCACGCTGACCCTCACGTTCACCCCGTCGGACGGCTCCGAGCCGATCGAGCAGCAGGTCGTGACGTACCCCGAGGGCGGCGGCGTCGCGATGGGGATGTACAACTTCAACGACTCGATCCGCGACTTCGCCCGCGCCTCGCTCGCCTACGGCCTGCAGCGCGGCTACCCGGTCTACCTGTCGACCAAGAACACGATCCTCAAGGCGTACGACGGCGCGTTCAAGGACATCTTCCAGGAGGTGTTCGACACCGAGTTCGCCACGCAGTTCGCCGCGGCCGGCCTGACGTACGAGCACCGCCTCATCGACGACATGGTCGCCGCGTCGATGAAGTGGGAGGGCGGGTACGTCTGGGCGTGCAAGAACTACGACGGCGACGTGCAGTCCGACACCGTCGCGCAGGGCTTCGGCTCGCTCGGCCTCATGACGAGCGTCCTGATGACCCCCGACGGCACGACGGTCGAGGCCGAGGCGGCGCACGGTACGGTGACGCGCCACTACCGCCAGCACCAGGCGGGCAAGCCGACCTCGACGAACCCGATCGCCTCGATCTTCGCGTGGACCGGCGGGCTCAAGCACCGCGGCAAGCTGGACGGCACGCCCGAGGTCACGAGGTTCGCCGAGACGCTCGAGGACGTCGTCATCAAGACCGTCGAGAGCGGCAAGATGACCAAGGACCTCGCGCTCCTCATCGGGCCCGACGCCGAGTGGCTCACGACCGAGGCCTTCCTCGCTGCGCTCGACGAGAACCTCTCAGCGCGCCTGGCATGACCGTCGGGGCGCTCCCGCCCCGGCTCGCAGGCACCACCACACGCTTCGCCCGCGTCAGCAGAACCGATCGAAGGAGATCTCTCATGACGACACCCGTCAACGTCACGGTCACGGGCGCCGCCGGCCAGATCGGATATGCGCTGCTGTTCCGCATCGCCTCCGGCCAGCTGCTCGGCGCCGACACGCCCGTCCGCCTCCGCCTCCTCGAGGTCACCCAGGGCATGAAGGCCGCAGCGGGAGTTGCGCTCGAGCTCGACGACTGCGCCTTCCCGCTGCTTGCGGGGGTCGACATCTTCGACGACGCGACGGCGGCGTTCGACGGTGCCAACGTGGCGCTGCTCGTCGGCGCGCGGCCGCGCACGGCCGGCATGGAGCGGGCCGACCTGCTCTCGGCGAACGGCGGGATCTTCCGGCCGCAGGGGCAGGCGATCAACGCGGGCGCCGCCGACGACATCCGTGTCCTCGTCGTGGGGAACCCCGCGAACACGAACGCGCTGATCGCGGCGTCGCACGCGCCGGACGTCCCGGCGGGCCGCTTCACCGCCATGACGCGTCTCGACCACAACCGCGCGCACATCCAGCTCGCCAAGAAGACCGGCGTGCAGCTCGCCGACGTCAAGCGCCTCGCGATCTGGGGCAACCACTCGACGACGCAGTACCCGGACATCACGCATGCCACGATCGCGGGCCGCCCGGCGGCGGACGTCGTCGCGGACCCCCGGTGGGTCGAGGACGTCTTCATCCCGACGGTCGCCCAGCGGGGCGCGGCCATCATCGAGGCGCGCGGGCAGTCCTCGGCGGCCTCGGCGGCGAACGCGGCGATCGACCACGTGCACTCGTGGGTCAACGGCACGCCGGCGGGCGACTGGACGTCGGCCGGGATCGTCTCCGACGGGTCGTACGGGGTGCCCGAGGGCCTCATCTCGTCGTTCCCCGTGACGTCGGAGGGTGGCGAGTGGCACATCGTGCACGGTCTCGAGATCGACGAGTTCTCGCGTGCACGCATCGATGCGTCGGTCGCCGAGCTGGTCGAGGAGCGGGCGGCCGTCCAGGCGCTCGGACTCATCTGAGCCACCGGCCGCCGGCGCCCGTGAGCCGATGACCGTGCGGGTCGCGATCAGGGTCAAGCCGGGTGTGTCCCGCGCGCGCGTCGGCGGTCTGCACGGCGACCGGCTGGTCGTCTCCGTGAACGCCCGGGCGGTCGACGGCGCGGCCACGGAGGCCGCGCTCGCGGCCCTCGCGGACGCGCTCGGGGCCCGGCGTCGGCACGTGCGGCTCGTCTCGGGTGCGACGAGCCGGGACAAGCTGGTCGAGGTCGACGACGCCGTCTCGGGCCTTGCCGAGCGCCTCGACGAGCTGCGCGGGACCGACTGAGCGAAGGCCTCCCGGACGCACCTGAGCGCGGGGGAGCGGAGCGCCCCTCGAGGGCGACCTGTGTGCCGGCTGTAAGCAGTTCGGCCCCGGTGCGCATGCCCGCAGGCGTGTCACCTGCGCGGACGCAGCCGCTGGCGACGTGATTTCCGGCGTTATTCATCCCATGATGTCGTGCGAATTCTCAGGTATTGCGGTGATTTGCAGTAATCGCTACGGTCAGCCCCACACGCCATCCCGCACATCGTCGTGCGGGCGACGAAGGAGCCGGGAATGGTCGCTGTCGACGCAATGGTCCGGAAGCTCACCTCAACACTCGCCGCGGTGGCCCTCGCCACCGTCGGGCTGGTGGCGGGCACCTCGGGGGCGGCACCGTTGCGGCGGCCGCGGAGCCGCGCACGTTCGCCGTCGTCGGTTCGCTCCAGGACGAGCTCGGCTGCCCCGGTGACTGGCAGCCCGACTGTGCCGCGACGGCCCTCGCGCCGACCGCGACGCCCGGGCAGTACGCCGCCGAGTGGACGCTGCCCGCCGGATCGTTCGAGTACAAGGTCGCGGTGAACGGGACCTGGGACGAGGCGTACGGGGCGAACGGCGGGGCCGACAACATCCCGCTCGTGCTGGCGGGCTCGGCGAAGGTCCGGTTCACGTTCGACGACACGACCCACCGGATCGCGCTCGCCCCGGTCGAGCTTCCGGGCGGCTACACCGCGGCCGACGACGCGCTCGTGGCGCCGCCCGCGCGCGAGGCCGGCGACGGCCAGCAGTTCTACTTCGTCATGACCGACCGGTTCGCCAACGGCGACGCGTCGAACGACACCGGCGGTCTCACGGGCGACCGGATGGCGACGGGCTTCGACCCGACCGACAAGGGCTTCTACTCGGGCGGCGACCTGGCCGGCCTGCGCAGCAAGCTCGACTACATCCAGGGTCTGGGGACCACGGCGATCTGGCTGACGCCGTCGTTCCTCAACAAGCCGGTCCAGGGCACGGGCGCGAACGCCTCTGCCGGGTACCACGGCTACTGGATCACCGACTTCACGCGCATCGACCCGCACCTGGGCACCAACGCCGAGCTCGAGCAGCTCATCGCCGACGCGCACGCGCGGGGCATCAAGGTGTACTTCGACATCATCACGAACCACACCGCCGACGTCATCGACAACACCCAGCAGGCCTACACGTACATCGACAAGGCCACGACCCCGTACCTCGACGCGTCCGGCACGGCGTTCGACCCGGCGACCTACGCCGGCACGGGCACGTTCCCGGCGCTCTCGGCCGCGACGTCGTTCCCGTACACCCCGGTCGTCAAGACCGAGGACGCCAACCTCAAGGTCCCGTCCTGGCTCAACGACGTGACGCTGTACCACAACCGCGGCAACTCGACGTGGGCGGGGGAGTCGGTCACCTACGGCGACTTCGACGGTCTCGACGACATCATGACCGAGCACCCGACTGTCGTCGCGGGCTTCGAGCAGGTCTACGAGGGCTGGGTCGACCTGGGGATCGACGGCTTCCGCATCGACACGGCCAAGCACGTCAACATGGAGTTCTGGAAGCAGTGGACGACGGCGGTCCGGGACTACGCCCGCGCCCACGGCAAGCCCGACTTCTTCATGTTCGGTGAGGTCTACGACGCCGACGCGACGAAGACGTCCCCGTACGTCCGGACGACCGACATGAGCTCGGTGCTCGACTTCTCGTTCCAGTCGGGCGCGGCCAGCTTCGCCAAGGGCTCGACGGCGACCGGTCTGGCGGCGCTGTTCGCGACCGACGACTACTACACGACCCCGACGACCAGCGCATCGGCGCTGCCGACGTTCCTCGGCAACCACGACATGGGCCGGATCGGCTACATGCTGAAGGACGCCGGCAGCCAGGTCGCGCGGGACGAGCTCGCGCACTCGCTCATGTACCTGACGCGCGGGCAGCCCGTCGTGTACTACGGCGACGAGCAGGGCTTCGTGGGCAACGGCTCGCTCGGCGGCACCGACAAGGACGCCAGGCAGTCGCTGTTCGCGACCCAGGTCGCGGAGTACGCGAACCAGGCGCTCGTGGACGGGACGACGGCCGGCTCGGTCGACCGCTACGACACGTCGGCGGCGCTCTACCAGCACATCGCCGGGCTCGCGGCCCTGCGGTCGGCGAACCCGGCGCTGTCCGACGGCGCACAGATCCAGCTGTCCGCGAGCGGGTCGGTCTACTCGTTCGCCCGCGTCGACCGGACCGAGAAGATCGAGCACCTCGTGGCGCTCAACAACGCCGCGACCCCGGCGACCGTCACGCTGACGACGCTCACGCCGGGCGCGACCTACGCGCCGCTCTACGGCACGACCGATCCCGTCACGGCCGACGCGACCGGCTCGGTCGCGCTCACGGTCCCGGCACTGTCCGCCGTCGTGCTCCGCGCCGACCGGACCGTGGGCGCCTGGGCCAGCGGCAGCTCGACGGCGATCACCGTGTCCGCGCCGACCGCGGGTGCCGCCCTGTCCGGGGTCTCCCCGGTCGCGGCCGAGGTGCCCGGCAGCACGTGGAGCGAGACGTCCGTCGCGTACCGCGTGGCCGGAGCGACGGGCTGGACCCCGCTCGGGACCGCCGAGACGACGAGCCCGCGCGTGTTCCACGACGTGACGACGCTGGCGCCGGGGACCCTGGTCGAGTACCGGGCCGTGTCCACGGACGCCGCCGGCAACCGCGTCGCCGGCTCCACCTACGCCTCGGTCGGCATCGCCGTCGACGGCGTCGTGCCCGAGCCGCCCGGCTCGGTCGGGGGTCGCACCGATCTCCTGGTGACCATCCCCGGCAGCCTCGACAGCGAGCTGGGCTGCTCGGGCGACTGGCAGCCCGACTGCGCTGCCGTCGCTCTGACCCACCGTGGCAACGGCGTGTACTCGGGGACCTTCACGGTCCCGGCCGGTGACTGGCAGTACAAGATCGCCATCGGCGGCTCGTGGACCGAGAACTACGGCGCAGGTGGTGCGCCCGGCGGTGACAACGTGCTGTTCTCGCTCGCAGCGCCCGCGTCGGTCACGTTCGTCTACGACGACGCGACGAAGTGGTTCTCCTCGAGCGCCCAGGGCCCGTTGATCACGCTGCCCGGCTCCTACCAGAGCGAGGTCGGCTGCCCCGGCGACTGGCAGCCCGACTGCGTCGTGACGTCCCTGCAGGACAAGGAGGGCGACGGCACCTACACCTACACGGCCGCTGCCATCCCCGCGGGCACCTACGAGCTCAAGGTCGTGCACAACCTCTCCTGGACCGAGAACTACGGTGCGGACGGCGTCGCGGGCGGGGCGAACATCTCGTTCACCGCTCCCGGCGGCAAGCCCGTCACCTTCACGTACGTGCTCGCGACGCACATCCTCACGGTCGGCGTCACCGACGCGCCGCTGCCCGGCACGGGCGAGGTGCGGGCGCAGTGGATCGACGCCGGCACGATCGCGTGGCCCGCGGCGCTCCTCGCGGGGGCCGACCCCGCGACACTGACCTTCGCGCTCCACGCGTCGTCCGACGGCGCGGTGACGGTCGTCGACGGCGCTGTGACGGGCGGGACGACCGTCGCGCTCACGTACGACCCGGCGGGCCTCAGCGCTGCTGAGCTCGGCCGGTTCCCGGCACTGGCCGGCTACATCGCGCTGCACCCCGTGGACACGGACCGTGCGGCGGTGGCCGAGCTGCTCAAGGGTGAGCTCCTGGTGACGCAGGCAGCCTCCGACGGGACCCTGCAGGCGGCCACCGGCGTGCAGATCCCGGGCGTGCTCGACGACGTGTACGCCGCGGATGCAGCGGACCGTACGTTGGGTGCGACGTGGAGCAAGAAGCAGCCGACGCTCGCTGTGTGGGCGCCGACCGCCCAGGGAGTCGACCTGCTGCTGTGGCCGGCGTCGGGAACGAACGCGCCCGACACGACGGCGGCCCCCCAGCGCGTCGCGATGGCACGGCAGTCCGACGGGTCGTGGACCGTCCGCGGTGACACGAGCTGGAAGGGTGCCGCGTACCGGTATGCCGTCTCGGTGTACGTGCCGAGCACGGACAAGGTCGAGGTCAACGAGGTCACCGACCCGTCGTCGGTCGCCCTCACCCTGAACTCGACGCACTCCGTCCTGGTCGACCTCGCCGACCCGGCCTACCGGCCGCGGCAGTGGGAGAAGGCCAAGCAGCCCGTCGTGGCACCCGTCGACCAGACGATCTACGAGCTGCACGTGCGGGACTTCTCGGTCAACGACCAGAGCGTGCCGGCGGCCAAGCGCGGGACCTACCTCGCGTTCGCGGTCAACGGCGCGGGTCGCAACCACCTGCGTGAGCTGGCCGAGGCCGGCCTCACCACCGTGCACCTGCTGCCGACGTTCGACATCGCGTCGATCGAGGAGGACCGCAGCGCCCAGACGACCCCGGCGTGCGACCTCCCGTCGCTCGCACCGGACTCGACCGAGCAGCAGGCGTGCGTCATGGCCGGCGCCGACACAGACGGCTACAACTGGGGCTACGACCCGCTGCACTGGTCGGCGCCCGAGGGCTCGTACGCGGTCGACGCGTTCGGCGGCGCCCGCGTCGCGGAGTTCCGCACGATGGTCGGCGCGCTGCACTCCGACGGGCTGCAGGTCGTGCTCGACGAGGTGTTCAACCACACCGCAGCGAGCGGCCAGGACCCGAAGTCGATCCTCGACCGCGTCGTGCCCGGCTACTACCACCGGCTCAACGCCGTGGGTCGGGTCGAGACCTCGACCTGCTGCCAGAACATCGCGACCGAGCACGCCATGGCCGGGAAGATGATGGTCGACTCGGTCGTCACGTGGGCCCGGGACTACAAGGTCGACGGGTTCCGCTTCGACCTCATGGGCCACCACTCGGTCGAGACGATGAAGGCCGTGCGGACCGCCCTCGACGCGCTCACCCCCCGCAAGGACGGCGTCGACGGCAGGGCCGTCTACCTCTACGGCGAGGGCTGGAACTTCGGGGAGGTCGCGAACAACGCCCTGTTCACCCAGGCCACGCAGGGCCAGCTCGGCGGGACCGGCATCGGGACGTTCAGCGACCGGCTGCGCGACGCCGTCCGTGGCGGCGGCCCGTTCGACTCCGACCCCCGCATCCAGGGCTTCGGCTCGGGTGAGGCGACCGACCCGAACGGGGCGGCCGTCAACGGGACCGAGGCCGACCAGCTCGCGCGGCTCGGCCACGACACCGACCTCGTCAAGCTCGGCATGGCGGGCAACCTGCGCGCCTTCTCGTTCGAGACGGCCGACGGGACGACCCGCACGGGCGCCCAGATCGACTACAACGGGCAGCCCGCCGGCTACGCGGACTCGCCCGAGGAGGTCATCACCTACGTCGACGCGCACGACAACCAGACGCTGTTCGACTCGCTCACGCTCAAGCTGCCGACCGCCACGTCCATGACCGACCGGGTGCGGATGAACACCCTGTCGCTCGCGACGACCGCGCTCGCCCAGACGCCGTCGTTCTGGCACGCGGGCGCCGACCTGCTGCGCAGCAAGTCCCTCGACAAGAACTCGTTCAACTCCGGGGACTGGTTCAACTCGCTCGACTTCACCAAGCAGGACAACGGCTTCGGCCGCGGCCTGCCGCCGAGCGCCGACAACCAGGCGATGTGGGTCTACGACCAGCCCGCGCTGGCCAACCCGGCGCTCAAGCCGGCGGCGGCCGACATCCGGGCGGCCTCGTCCGCGGCCGACGACCTGCTGCGGCTGCGGTTCTCGACGGACCTGTTCCGCCTCGGGTCCGCGCAGCTCATCGAGCAGAAGGTCTCGTTCCCCGACGGCGGGACGACGGCGACCCCCGGCGTGATCGTCATGCGGATCGACGACACGGTGGGCAAGGACGTCGACGGGTCGCTGAAGGGCGTCCTGGTGGTGCTCAACGCGTCCGACGAGGCCACGACGCAGACGGTCCCCGCGCTCGCGGGCCGCACGCTCGCGCTCTCGCCGGTCCAGGCCGCGGGCTCCGACCCCGTGGTCAAGGGCACGACGTGGGCCAAGGCGTCGGGCACCGTCACGGTCCCGGCACGCACGGTCGCGGTGCTGGTCGAGAAGCAGTCCCCGAGCCACCACCACGGGTTCGACTGGCCGTGGTCGTGACGGCCTGTCCGCGGTGGTTCCGGCACAACAAGTGAACGCCTGACCCGCGTGCTCGGACGCGTCGTCCCCTCGGCGGGGCGACGCGTCCACGCACGTGGCGACCGGTGGACGTCGCGGACGGTAGTGTGCCCGCGTGGGCACTGACCGGGCGACTCCCGGCTCTCAAACTTCACTCCGTGAAGCCAACCGGGCCCGGATCGTGAGCGCAGTTCAGCAACGGGGCTCCCTCACGCAGGTCGAGCTGGCCGGTGTGACAGGGCTGTCTCCGGCGACCGTGTCGAACATCGTCAAGGAGCTCACCGCGATCGGTGTGCTCCACACGGCGCCGACCTCCCGGAGCGGTCGGCGCGCCCAACAGGTGACGCTCGCGCGCAACCTCGGGCTCGTGGCCGGGATCCACTTCGACACCCGGTCGCTGCGCGTCGCGCTGTCGGACGTCGCCCACCGCATCGTGGCCGAGCAGCGCATGCCGCTCCCGCCCGACCACCGCGCCGACGCGGGTCTCGAGCGCGCGGCCCTGCTGCTCACCGAGATGGTCGAGTCCGTCGACGCGAGCCTGCAGGAGGTGCTCGCCGTCGGGGTCGGGGTGCCGGCACCCGTCGACGTGCGCACGGGCCTGGTGTCGACGGTCGGGATCCTGCGCGGCTGGGACGGCGTCGTGGTCCCCGACGTCCTCGAGCAGCGCCTCGGCATCCCCGTCTACGTCGACAACGACGTCAACCTCGGCGCGCTCGCGGAGGTGCGGCTCGGCGCGGCCCGCGGCCGCCGTGACGTCGTCTACCTGCGCGTGTCCTACGGCGTCGGCGGGGGGCTCATCATCGGCGGTGACGTGTTCCACGGTCGCGCGGGCATCGCGGGGGAGATCGGGCACATGATCATGGCTGACGACGGCCCGCTCTGCCGGTGCGGCAACCGCGGGTGCCTCGAGACGCTGATCGGGGGTGCCGTGCTGCTCGCGGAGCTCCAGCCGAGCCACGGGCACCTCACGATGCGCGACATGATCACGCGCGCCGAGGAGGGTGACCCCGACTGCCGGCGGGTCATCGCCGACGCCGGCCGCTACCTCGGCCGCGCCGCCGCCAACGTCTGCAACCTCTTCGACCCCGAGCTCGTCGTCGTCGGCGGCCAGCTCGCCGAGGCCGGGGCGCTCCTGCTCGACCCCCTGCGTGCCGTGCTCGCGGAGCGGGTCCTGCCGAGCACCGCGGGGCCGGTCGAGGTGGTCGAGGCCGAGCTCGGTGCTGCCGCCGAGGTCCGGGGGGCGCTGTCCGTCGCGCTCGACCGCGCCGGCATCGCCGGCTCCTTGGCGGTGACGGGATGAGCGCGCGTCGCCGGCTGCGCGTCCTCGGCCTCGCGGTCGCGGCCCTCGTCGTGCTCGCCGGCTGCGCGACCCCCGCGGTGCAGTCGCGCTCGGCCGACACGATCGCGCTGCTGCTGCCCGAGTCGAAGACCGCCCGGTACGAGAGCGCCGACCGCCCCGCGTTCGAGGCCGTCGTCGCCACCCGCTGCCCGGAGTGCCGCGTCCTGTACGCGAACGCCGACCAGGACGCCGCCCGGCAGCAGCAGCAGGCGGAGTCGGTCCTCACCCAGGGCGCCAACGTCCTCGTCCTCGACGCGGTCGACGCCGCCGCGGCAGCGAGCATCGTCGCCGCGGCCAACGAGCGCGGCGTGAAGGTCATCGCCTACGACCGGTTCATCGCCGACGCCCCCGTCGACTACTACGTGTCGTTCGACAACCAGCTCGTCGGGCGGCTGCAGGGCGAGGCGGTCGTGCGCGCGCTCGACGCCACGCCCCCCGCCGGGGACGGCCGACGCGGTGTGCTCGTCGTGGGCGGCGCGGCGACCGACCCCAACTCCGCCCAGTACCGCGCGGGGGTGCTCGCGGCCTTCGAGGGCCACGACATCGACGTGCTCGCGTCGTACGACACCCCCGACTGGAGCCCCGACAAGGCCCAGGAGTGGGTCGCGGGGCAGCTCACCCAGTTCGACGGCCGCGTCGACGCGATCGCTGCGGCCAACGACGGGACCGCCGGCGGGGCGATCTCGGCGATGAAGGCAGCGGGCCTCGACCCCGTCCCGCCCGTCACGGGGCAGGACGCCGAGCTCGCCGCGGTCCAGCGAATCGTGTCGGGCGACCAGTACATGACCGTCTACAAGGCGATCCGCCAGCAGGCCGGGATCGCCGCCGAGCTCGCCGTGCAGGTCACGCGCGGCGAGCAGCCGTCCACCAGCGTCAGCGTCTCGGGTGTCCCGGCCCTGCTGCTCGCGCCGGTGGCTGTCACCAAGGCTGACGTCGGCCGCATCCTGGTCGCTGGCGGCGTCTTCACCACGGAGGAGATCTGCGTGCAGCCCTACAGACAAGCGTGCATCGAGGCGGGCCTCATCGCCGGTGGTGGCTCGTGAGCTCCCCGGTGCTGTCCCTGCGCGGGGTGTCCAAGAGCTTCGGCGCCGTGCGGGCGCTCGCGCACGTCGACCTCGACGTCCGTACCCACGAGGTCGTCGCCGTCGTGGGCGACAACGGCGCGGGCAAGTCCACGCTCGCGGGCGTGCTGTCCGGGGCGCTCGTGCCCGACTCCGGACTGGTCGAGCTCGACGGCCGACCCGTGACGCTCGCGTCCCCCGGCCTCGCCCGCGCGCTCGGGATCGCGACGGTGTTCCAGGACGGCGCGCTGTGCGCGAACCTCGACGTCGTGGAGAACCTGTTCCTCGGGCAGGAGGTCACG
This sequence comes from Cellulomonas sp. WB94, assembly GCF_003115775.1. NCBI lineage: Bacteria > Bacillati > Actinomycetota > Actinomycetes > Micrococcales > Cellulomonadaceae > Cellulomonas > Cellulomonas sp. WB94. The sequence continues at coordinate 646,153 of NZ_QEES01000002.1, read as the reverse complement.
CTCGGTCCGGTCCTCGACGAGGTCGCGATGGAGAAGGAGGCCTGGAGCCTGCTCAACAAGCTCGCCGCACGGGTGCCGTCCGTGCGCGTGCCCGTCGGCGCCCTGACCGGCGGGCAGCGCCAGGCCGTCGCGATCGCGCGGGCGCTGCTCGGCGACCCGCGCGTGGTCGTGCTCGACGAGCCGACCGCGGCGCTCGGCATCACGCAGACCGCCGAGGTGCTCAACCTCGTCGAACGGTTGCGCGACGACGGCCACGCCGTCGTGCTGATCAGCTCCTCGATCGTCGACGTCCAGGCCGTCGCCGACAGCATCGTCGTCCTGCGGCTCGGCCGCACGAACGGTGTCTTCGACGCCGACCAGGTCAGCTACGAGGACCTCATCGCGGCGATGACCGGCGCGACACCCGTCGGCCGACGCACGCGCACCGCACGCCGAGAGGAGAACGCGACATGACCGTCTCGACGTATCCGCGCACCGGTGCACCGGGACCGGCCCGGGGCCTGAACGGTCTGCGCGCGGTGCTGACCCAGCGCATGCGCAGCGGCCAGCTCGGGACGCTGCCCATCGTGGGTGCCCTGGTCGTGATCTGGCTCGTCTTCCAGCTGCTCAACCCGCACTTCCTGTCGAGCGACAACCTCGTGAACCTGACCCTCCAGTGCGCGGCGACCGGGGTCATCGCGCTCGGCATCGTGCTCGTGCTCCTGGTCGGCCAGATCGACCTGTCGGTCGGCTCGGTGAGCGGTCTGGCAGCCGCCGTCGTCGCGATCGGGTCGGTGCAGCTCGGGTGGCCGACGCTGCTGGCGGTCGTCGTCGCGCTCGGGGTCGGCGCTGTCGTCGGGGTCCTGTACGGCGCGCTCACGACGCGGCTGGGGCTGCCGAGCTTCGTCCTGACGCTCGCCGGGCTGCTCGTGTTCGCCGGTCTGCAGCTGCGCGTGCTCGGGCCGACGGGTTCGGTGAACCTCCCGTTCCGGTCCACGCTCGTCCGGCTCAGCCAGCAGGGGTTCCTGGCCCCCGCCGCCTCGTCGGCGATCGTCGCGGCGGTCGTGCTCGGGTACGCCGCGATGCTCCTCGTCGAGCGTTCGCGGCGCCTGCGGGCCGAGCTGCCCGTCGCCTCCCCGCTCGACCTCGGCGTCCGCGTCGGGGCGCTCGCGGTCGTGCTCGGGGCGAGCGTCGCCTACCTCAACACCAACCGGGGCGTCGGTGTGACGTTCGCGCTGTTCGTCGGCCTCGTCGCGGTCGTGGACCTGCTGCTGCGCCGCACCCGGTGGGGGCGGGCGGTGCGCGCCGTCGGCGGCAACGTCGAGTCGGCGCGCCGCGCGGGCATCCCCGTCCGGCGCACGCTCGTCTCGGTGTTCGTCGCGTGCTCGACCCTGGCCGCGCTCGGCGGCGTGCTGTCCGTCGGCCGGCTCGCCGCCGCGAACCAGGCGACGGGTGGGGGCGACACGAACCTCACGGCGATCGCCGCCGCGGTCATCGGCGGCACGAGCCTGTTCGGTGGCCGCGGGAGCGCGTGGTCGGCGCTGCTGGGCGTGCTCGTCATCCAGTCGATCTCGAGCGGGCTGACGCTCCTGAACCTCGACACGGCGGTGCGCTACGTCATCACCGGGCTGGTGCTCGCGCTGGCGATCGCGATCGACACGCTCATGCGGCGGGCCCGCGAGGTCTGAGTGCGTCTGCCGGCCCGCTGACAGGCCGGCCCAGTGGCCCGTCAGATCAGGTCAGCGGAAGACGACGGTGCGGTGCCCGTCGAGCAGCACGCGGTGCTCGGCGTGCCAGCGGACGGCCTTCGCCAGCGCGCGGCGCTCGACGTCCTGGCCGAGGGCGACGAGGTCCTCGACCCCGCGCGTGTGGTCGACGCGCTCGACGTCCTGCTCGATGATCGGCCCCTCGTCGAGGTCGCCCGTCACGTAGTGCGCGGTCGCCCCGATGAGCTTGACCCCGCGGTCGTGGGCCTGCGCGTACGGGCGCGCCCCCTTGAACGACGGCAGGAACGAGTGGTGGATGTTGATGATCCGGCCGGCCAGGGCGCGGCACAGGTCGTCCGAGAGGATCTGCATGTAGCGCGCGAGGACGACGAGCTCGACGTCGAGCTCCTCGACGAGCGCGAGCAGCTGGGCCTCGGCCGCGGCCTTCGTGGCCGCGGTCACGGGGATGTGGTGGAACGGGATGTCGTAGAACCGGGCCAGGTCCGCGAGCACCGTGTGGTTGGAGACGACAGCGACGATCTCGATCGGCAGGTTCTCGGAGCGCTGGCGGAACGCGAGGTCGTTGAGGCAGTGCGCGGCGGTCGAGCCGAGGATCAGCGTGCGGATCGGACGTCCCGCGACGTCGAGCGTCCACGTCATGGCGAACCGTGCGGCCAGCTCGGCGAGGGCCAGCTCCAGGTCGGCGCGGGACGCCGTGGAGGTGACCTGCACGCGCATGAAGAACAGGCCGGTGAGGGGGTCCCCGAACTGCTGCGACTCCGTGATGTTGCCGCCGTGCTCGGCGAGCAGCCCCGCGACGGCGTGCACGATCCCCGGGCGGTCGGGGCACGAGAGCGTCAGGACCCAGTGAGTCGCGGCGGACGGGGTGGTCGGCGGCGTGGTCGGGCCGGCCGGCCTGACAGGCACAGTGGAGGACACGAGGCCCCACGGTAGCCGAGGTGGGCGGGAGCGCGTCGTGCGACGGGTCGGGAGGAGGTGGTGCGACGATGGGGCCATGAGCGAGCCCGAGGTGCAGATCCGGACCGTGACCGACGCCGATGCAGGCGAGCTGCTCACGGTGCGCCGTGCGGCGTTCGTCAGCGAGGCGCAGATCTACGGCGACCCCAACATCCCGCCGCTGACGCAGACCCTCGAGGAGCTGCGCGCGGACCTCGCGGACCCGCACGTCATCACGCTCGGCGCGTGGGACGGCCACCGGCTCGTCGGGTCGATCCGGGTGCTGCTCGAGGGCACGAAGGCCACGCTCGGCCGCCTCGCGGTCGCCCCCGACCTGCAAGGCAAGGGCGTCGGCACACAGCTCCTGCTCGCGATCCTGCCGCTCCTGCCCGACGACACCTCCGAGGTGTGGGTCTTCACGGGCCGCGACTCGGTGCAGAACCTCGCGCTGTACGCGAAGCACGGGTACGAGCACCAGCGCGACCAGACCGCCGGCGACCTCACGTACGCCTACCTGCGCAAGATCCTCGGGCACGACGCGACGATCTGACCACCCGCACCGCGGCACGGGCAGGCATTGGTAGGCTGTGCCCGTCGCAACTGGCGCAACGGGTGGACTACCACCGGGGAGCGACGCAGCAGCAGACTACGGGTCGGACGCCTGGGCCCCCGGTCACCACACCTCTGTGTGCGTGCCCATCCGTGTGCCGGGCCGCGCACACCCGCTGACTGCCGAGGAGACACATGAGCGCCGATCAGTCCCCGTTGCTGGACCAGTCCCTGTCCGTGGTCGACCCTGAGATCGCCGCGGTGCTCGACGGTGAGCTGGCCCGCCAGCAGAGCACCCTCGAGATGATCGCGAGCGAGAACTTCGTCCCGCGCGCCGTCCTCCAGGCGCAGGGCTCCGTCCTGACGAACAAGTACGCCGAGGGCTACCCCGGCAAGCGGTACTACGGCGGCTGCGAGCAGGTCGACATCGCCGAGACCCTGGCGATCACCCGCGCCAAGGCGCTGTTCGGCGCCGACCACGCGAACGTCCAGCCGCACTCGGGCGCGACCGCGAACGCCGCCGTCCTGCATGCGCTGATCAACGCGGGCGACAAGATCCTCGGCCTCGAGCTCGCGCACGGCGGCCACCTGACGCACGGCATGAAGATCAACTTCTCGGGCAAGCTCTACGAGGTCGGCGCGTACGGGGTCGACCCGGAGACGTTCCTCGTCGACATGGACAAGGTCCGCGAGGCCGCGCTCGCGCAGCGTCCCGACGTCATCATCGGCGGCTGGTCCGCGTACCCGCGCCAGCTCGACTTCGCCGCGTTCCGCTCGATCGCGGACGAGGTCGGCGCGAAGCTCTGGGTCGACATGGCCCACTTCGCCGGCCTGGTCGCCGCAGGGCTGCACCCGAGCCCCGTGCCGCACGCCGACGTGGTGTCCTCGACCGCCCACAAGACGCTCGGCGGCCCTCGCTCGGGCTTCATCCTCAGCCGCGAGGAGTTCGCCAAGAAGATCGACTCCGCGGTGTTCCCGGGCCAGCAGGGCGGCCCGCTCATGCACGTCATCGCCGCGAAGGCCGTGTCGTTCAAGATCGCCGGCTCTGCGGAGTTCCGTGAGCGGCAGGAGCGCACCCTCGCCGGTGCACGGATCCTCGCCGACCGCCTCCTGGCGTCCGATGTGGCCGCAGCAGGCGTGTCCGTCCTGACCGGCGGGACGGACGTCCACCTCGTGCTCGTCGACCTGCGGCACTCGGACCTCGACGGCCAGCAGGCCGAGGATCTCCTGCACCGTGTCGGCATCACGGTGAACCGCAACGCGGTGCCGTTCGACCCGCGCCCTCCGCGCGTCACGTCGGGCCTGCGGATCGGCACGCCCGCGCTGGCGACCCGCGGCTTCGGGGACGCCGAGTTCACGGAGGTCGCGGACATCATCGCCACGGCCCTCGTCAACGGCGCGTCGGCCGACCTCGACGCGCTGCGCGCCCGCGCCGCCAAGCTGGCCGAGGCGCACCCGCTGTACGAGGGCCTCCAGCAGTACTGACCTCGCCCGTCCGCAACCTCGCCCCTGGCCGTCCCGCTCACGGAGCGGCCGGGGGCGAGGTTGGCGCGTCTTGAAGGAGACAGACATGACTGCACAGGTGCTCGACGGCAAGGCGACCGCCGCCGCGATCAAGGCCGAGCTGACCGTCCGCGTCGCCGTGCTCGCGGCCAAGGGCGTCACGCCCGGGCTCGGCACGCTGCTCGTCGGCGACGACCCCGGCTCCCGGTGGTACGTCAACGGCAAGCACAAGGACTGCGCGGAGGTCGGGATCGCCTCGATCCGCGAGGACCTGCCGGCCACGGCGACGCAGGAGGACATCGAGGCCGCCGTCGCGCGGCTCAACGCCGACCCGGAGTGCACCGGCTTCATCGTGCAGCTGCCGCTCCCGCAGGGGATCGACACGAACCGGGTGCTCGAGCTCGTCGACCCCGACAAGGACGCCGACGGCCTGCACCCGACGAACCTGGGTCGCCTCGTGCTGCGCGTCAACCAGGAGATCACCTCGCCGTTGCCCTGCACGCCGCGCGGCATCATCGAGCTGCTCGAGCGGCACGGCGTCGTGCTCGCGGGGGCCGACGTCGTCGTGGTCGGCCGCGGCACGACCGTGGGGCGGTCGATCGGGCTCCTGCTGACGCGGCGAGCCGTCAACGCGACGGTCACACTGACGCACACCGGCACGGACGACCTGGCGGAGCACACCCGGCACGCGGACGTCATCATCGCCGCGGCGGGCGTCCCCGGGATCATCACGGCCGACATCGTCAAGCCCGGTGCCGTCGTCGTCGACGTGGGTGTCTCGCGAGTGACGGACCCGGAGACCGGCGCGACACGCGTCGCGGGCGACGTGGACCTGGGCGTCGCCGAGGTCGCCGCATGGATCTCCCCGAACCCCGGCGGGGTCGGTCCGATGACGCGCGCGATGCTCCTCAACAACGTCGTCGAGTCCGCGGAGCGTGCGCTCGACGCCTGATGCCCGGACACCCGATCGGGTGTCCCCCTTCTCCGAAGTGCCCGATATGTGAGATGTTCACACAGGGTTCACCGGCTTCGCACATCTGCGACATAGGGGTTGCGTACACCTGGCCTACCGGCTGGGGAACGTTGCCGGTGCCTGCACACCGTCCATACCCGGACCGTGCGCTCGGACACGCCGCGGGCTCTGCCCGCGCTCGGAGGGGATCACCGCATGCTCCTGAACCACCCATGGCTGCGACGGTCGACCGTCGCGGTCGCGGCAGCTGCCGCGCTCGCCGTCCCCGGGATCACGCCCGGCTTCGCCGCCGTCTCACCGACCTCCACGGTCGTCATCAACGAGATCTACGGCGGTGGCGGCAACTCCGGGTCAGTGCTGACCCATGACTTCATCGAGCTCTACAACGGCGCCGACACCGCGCTCGACGTGTCGACGTGGTCGCTGCAGTACGCGTCGGCCGCCGGGACCAGCTGGAGCGGGCTCATCCCGCTCGTCGGCTCGATCCCTGCGCACAGCACCTACCTCGTCCAGGCCGCCTCGCAGACGGGCACCTCGACGGTCTCGAACCTCCCGACCCCCGACCTGAGCAACGCAGTCGTCAACCTGGCCGCGGCGAACGGCAACGTCGCCCTCGTCTCGTCGACCACGAAGCTGAGCTGCATCACGACCGCCTGCGCGAGTGACACCGCCGTCGTCGACCTCGTCGGCTTCGGGACCGGAGCCGCGTTCGCCGGCACGGCCGCGGCCCCCGCGCCGAGCGCGACCACCTCGATCTCCCGCACCGGCTACGTGAACTCGGCGGACAACGCGGCCGACTTCCGTGCCGGAGCCCCGACCCCGACCGCCGCGACGACGGGCGAGCCGACGCCGACCCCGACGCCGACCCCGACGCCCACGACGCCCGCGGCCGTCGTGCCGATCACCGAGATCCAGGGCACGGGCGCGACGAGCCCGCTCGTCGGGCAGACCGTCACCACGGCCGGCGTCGTGACCGCGACCTACCCGACGGGTGGCATCGCAGGCTTCGTCATCCAGACGCCCGGCACGGGCGGCACGATCGATGCCACGCACACCGCCTCCGACGCGATCTTCGTGTACCAGCAGGCAGGCGTGACCGCGCAGATCGGCCAGTACGTGCTCGTCACCGGCGCGGTGAGCGAGTTCAGCGGGCTCACCGAGCTGACGGCGACCACCGTCGAGGTCAGCGCTGAGACGGTCGCCCCGGTGACCCCCGCGGTCGCCGCGTGGCCCGCGACGGACGCCGCCCGTGAGCCCCTCGAGTCGATGCTGTTCGCCCCTACGGGTGCCTACACCGTGACGAACACCTACTCGACGAACCAGTACGGCGAGGTCGGCCTCGCGTTCGGCACGACGCCGCTGCTCCAGCCGACAGAGGTCGGCCGGCCCGGCTCGGCCGAGGCCACGGCTGCCACGAACGACAACGCCGCGCGCAAGGTCGTGCTCGACGACGGCGCCACGACGAACTTCCTCAACTCGGCCAACTCGGGCCTGACGCCCCCGTACGTCTCGCTGACGAACCCCGTCCGCGTCGGCGCGCAGGTGCAGTTCACCCAGCCGCTGATCGTCGACTACCGCAACTCCGCCTGGAAGCTCAACCCCACGACGCGGGTCACGGACGCCACGCCGCTCGCGGAGCGCACGCAGTTCAAGAACACCCGCACCGACGCCCCCGACACGGCTGCCCTCGCGGGCGCCGACCTGCGGGTCTCGTCGTTCAACGTGCTCAACTACTTCACGACGCTCGGTGTGGCCGTCGCCGGTTGCACCTCGTACAACGACCGTGCCGGCAACCCGATCACCGTCAACACCTGCCCGGGCACCGGCCCGCGCGGCGCCTGGGACGCGGCGAACCTCGCGCGTCAGCAGGCCAAGATCGTCGCCGCGATCAACTCGCTCGACGCCGACGTCGTCGGCCTCATGGAGATCGAGAACTCGGTGGCGCTCGGCGACCCGGTCGACACCGCGGTGAGCACGCTCGTCGGCGCGCTCAACGCGGCCGACCCGGCCGCGCACTGGGCGTTCGTGCCCTCCTCGACGGAGCTCCCGGCCGTCAACCTCCAGGACGCGATCACCAACGCGCTCATCTACCGCACGACGGCCGTCACGCGGCTCGGCGACTCCCACGCGCTGGGAACCGCGAGCGCCGACGGTCAGGCGTTCGCGAACGCGCGTGAGCCGATCGGCCAAGCCTTCACCCCGGCCGGAGGCGGCGAGCCGTTCTTCGTCGCCGTCAACCACCTCAAGTCGAAGGGCTCGGGTGGTCCCCTGCCGGGCGACGTGGACTCCGGCGACGGCCAGGGCGCGTCCAACGCGTCCCGCGTCGCGCAGGCCACCGCGCTCGCGGCGTGGGTCCCGACCGTGCTGGCGTCGTACACGACGACCCCGGTGACGGCAGCCGCGCTGCTCGGCGACTTCAACTCCTACACCCAGGAGGACCCGCTGCAGGTGCTGTACTCGGCGGGCTACACCGACGCCACCTCGCACTTCGCGACGGGGGAGTACTCGTACAGCTTCTCGGGGCTGTCGGGCTCGCTGGACCACGTGCTCGTGAACGACGCGATGATGGCGCGCTCGACGGGCTCGACCATCTGGTCGATCAACTCCCCGGAGTCGATCGCCCTCGAGTACAGCCGGTACAACTACCACGGCACGCTGTTCTACGCGTCTGACCCGTTCGCGTCCTCGGACCACGACCCGGTCATCCTCGGCCTCAAGGCCAACCTCGCACCCCCGACGACCGACGTGACCCTGCTGAACATCAACGACTTCCACGGCCGGATCGACGCCAACACCGTCAACTTCGCCGGGACGATCGAGCAGGAGCGCGCGGCCAAGGGTGAGGGCAACACGGTCCTGCTCTCGGCGGGCGACAACATCGGCGCCACCCTGTTCGCGTCGTCGGTCGCCAAGGACCAGCCCACGATCGACGTGCTCAACGCACTCGGTCTGAAGGCGTCGGCGGTCGGCAACCACGAGCTCGACGGCGGTTTCGCCGACCTCACGGACCGGGTCATCGCGGGCGGGACGAACGCGACCTGGGCCTACCTCGGGGCGAACGTCTACCTCAAGGGCACCACGACCCCCGCGCTGCCCGAGTACAAGGTCCTCGACGTGGCAGGCAAGCGCCTGGCCGTCATCGGGGCCGTCACCCAGGAGGCCCCGGCGCTCGTGACACCCACGGGCATCTCGGGGCTCGACTTCGGTGACCCGGTCGACGCCGTCAACCGCGTCGTCGCTCAGCTGAGCGACGGCAACGAGGCCAACGGCGAGGCCGACGTGTTCGTGGCCGAGTACCACGAGGGTGCCGGTGCCGGCACTCCCGACGGGGCGACGCTCGAGCAGGAGATAGCCGCCGGCGGCGCGTTCGCAAAGATCGTCACGCAGACCGATGCCAAGGTCGACGCGATCTTCACGGGCCACACCCACAAGGTGTACGCGTGGGACGCACCGGTCCCCGGATCGACGACCGCCACCCGGCCGATCCTGCAGACGGGCTCCTACGGGGCGTTCGTCGGTGAGATCACACTGACGATCGACAACGCCACGGACGACGTCATCGCATACAAGGCGACGAACGTGGCCCGCACGACGACGCCGGCCGCCACGCTGGTCGCGACGTACCCGCGGGCCGCAGCCGTCAAGACGATCGTCGACGCGGCGATCGCCAGCGCAGCGGTCGAGGGCAACAAGGTCGTGGGCTCGCTCACGGCCGACATCACGACGGCCTACATCGGCACCTCGCGCGACGACCGCGCGTCGGAGTCGACCTTGGGCAACCTCGTTGCGAACTCGCTGCGCGCCTCGCTCAGCGACCCGCTGCGCGGCGGCGCCCAGATCGGCGTCGTCAACCCGGGCGGCCTGCGGAGCGACCTGTTCGCGAAGCAGTCGTCCTACAGCCCCGCCGGTCCGGCGCTGGACGGCCAGATCACGTACGCCCAGGCGAACGCGGTCCTGCCGTTCCTCAACAACCTGTGGACGGTCTCGCTCACGGGAGCGCAGTTCAAGACGATGCTCGAGCAGCAGTGGCAGACCAACCCCGACGGCACCGTGCCGTCGCGGCCCTACCTGCAGCTCGGCCTGTCGGACAACGTGTCGTACACCTACGACGCGTCGCTCGCCGCAGGCAGCCGCATCACCTCGGTGACGATCAACGGGGCAGCGCTCGACCCGACGGCGTCCTACCGGGTCGGCACGTTCAACTTCCTCGCGACGGGCGGCGACAACTTCCGGATCTTCACGTCGGCGACCGACGTGCGTGACTCGGGCCTCGTGGACCGGGACGCGTGGATCGCCTACCTGACGGCCAACCAGCCGGTGTCGCCGAGCTTCGCCCGGCACGCCGTGCAGGTCACCGGCCTGCCGAGCGCAGCGACGCAGGACGACACCCTCGCGTTCGGGGTCGCCAAGCTGGACCTGACGTCGCTCGGCAGCCCCGCCAACACGACGCTCACGGCCTCCTGGGTCGGGAGCGCCGCAGCGCCGGTGCAGGTGCCGGTGACGGCAGGTGCCGCCCAGGTGTCCGTCGTCGTCCCCCGGGACGTCGTCGGGGCAGCGACGCTGCGCCTGGTCGCCGCCCCCTCGGGCACGACGGTCACGATCCCCGTGACCGTGGCCCCCGGAGTCCCGATCCCGCCGAAGGCACCCGGGCGGGCCGTCCTGACCAGCGACAACGGCTGGCCCCGCGGTCTGCACGACGGTGACTACACGATCTCGGCGGATCTGCGCCGGGGTCAGAACGGCACGACGTTCACGCTCTACGAGAACGGCGTGCTGATCCACACCGAGTCCCTCGTGGACGGCACGCCGAACGCGCAGCACGTCGAGGTGCACCTGACGGGCCGGGTCAACGGCACGTACGTGTACACCGGCGAGCTGTCGAACCTCAAGGGCACGACGGCGACCACCTCGGTCACGGTGAAGGTCACCGATGCCAGCCCCGGCAAGCCGCACCTGTTCTCCGACAACTGGGACGGCAACGGCACGTACACGGTGACCGCCGTGAAGTGGTGGGGAACTCCCGCCACGACGTACCGGCTCTACGAGGACGGCGTCCTGATCGACACCCAGGCGATGTCCGCGAGCGCGGGCCTCGGCCCGCAGTCGGCCTCGACGACGGTCACGGGTCGGTCGGTGGGCAAGCACACGTACCGCGCCGAGCTCGCGAACGCCGCGGGCACGACGAGCAGCTCCGTGCTGACGGTCCGGGTGCACAGGCCCTGACGCGCGGAAGGTGACCGCCCGGGTGCCGGCGCTCCTCGGAGCATCGGCACCCGGGCGGTGCCGTGTCCGGACGACGGTCGCCCGCCGGGAGGCAGCGCCCAGGGCGCACGTCGACGGGCGAGCGGCGGACGGTCGTGACGTGGTGTGGGTCCCGTGGGGTTGGATAGGCCCGTGCTGACGATCGCGACCGCCAACGTGAACGGGATCAGGGCCGCGTTCAAGCGCGGCATGGGTCCGTGGATCCAGACCCGCACGCCGGACGTGCTCCTGCTCCAGGAGGTGCGGGCGCCGGACGAGATCCTCAGCGACTTCTTCCCGACGAGCGAGTGGGACCTCGCCCACCAGGAGAGCGAGTTCAAGGGGCGGGCGGGGGTGGCGATCGCCTCGCGCCTACCGATGAGCGCGGTCCGCATCGGCCTCGGCTCCGACGTCCCGGGGGAGACCGGCCGCTGGGTCGAGGCGGACCTCGAGCTCCCCGCGCGCGACGCCGCGCCGGCGCGCACACTCACGGTCGTCTCGACCTACATCCACTCGGGCACCGTCGGCACGCCGTCGATGGAGGAGAAGTACGCGTTCCTCGACCGGGTCACGGCCCGGCTCGGCGAGCTCGCGGAAGGTGGCGGGCTCGTGGTCGTCGCGGGCGACCTCAACATCGCGCACCGCAACGTCGACATCAAGAACTGGAAGGGCAACCTCAAGGCTGCCGGGTTCCTCCCCGAGGAGCGCGCCTACCTCGACCGGTGGTTCGACGACCTCGGGTGGCACGACCTCGGTCGCGAGCTCGGCGGAGAGGGCCCCGGGCCGTACACGTGGTGGTCGTGGCGCGGCAAGGCGTTCGACACGGACTCCGGCTGGCGCATCGACTACCAGCTGGTGACGCCGGACCTTGCCGACGCGGCGGTGGCGGTCGACGTCGACCGGGCGCCGTCCTACGACACGCGGTGGAGCGACCACGCCCCGCTCGTGGCGACCTACGACCTGTAGCCCTGCCAGCTCGGCGCGCCCGCACGCAGCGCCGCGACGGTCGGGGTGGTGACCCCGGGTCAGTAGCGGATCGCGTCGATGACCTTGACGCGGACGGCCACGATCGCGGGGATCAGACCGGCCAGCGCGCCGACCGTCGTCGCGCAGACCATGCCCGTGACGGCCGCTGCGACGGGGAACGGCGGGACGTCCTCGATGCTTCCGCCGAACACTTTCTCGATGGGGATGTTCTTGATCACCGCGACGGCGATCACGACGCCCACCACACCGGCGACCACCGTCGCCACCACGGACTCCATGAGGACCCCGAAGAAGACGCGGCCCGACGTCGCCCCGAAGCTGCGGCGGATGCCGATCTCCCGGATCCGGAACCGCACGGTGACGAGCGCGATGTTGACGAGACCGAGCCCGCCCAGCAGCAGCGAGAACCCGCCGATGCCCAGGACGACCCACCGGGTCGCGCCGTCGAGCACGTTCTGGCCGGTGTACGGCTCTGGCACCTCGACCTGCGTGCCGGGGAGCGCTCCGGCGAGGTCACGCTTGAGCAGGGGACGCAGCTCCGCGGCGAGGTCCGGCGGCACCCACACCTTGAAGGTCGGCGTCTGGTTGGCCATGTCGGCTCCGAGCAGCCCCCACCGGGTCACGTGGTCGTAGAGCAGGTACGCCGACGGCGGAGCATCGCTCCACTCGTCGTGGTAGGCGCCGATCACCTCGGTGCGCACCGGGGTGTCGGTCCCGAGCAGGACCGTCGGGTGCGATGACAGGTCGGTCACGCCGAGCGCGGCGAGGAACGCCTCGTTGACGACGGCGACCGGTGCGAACCGCTGGGTGTCCGCGTCGGTGAACCAGCGGCCCTGGGTCGTCCGGAAGCGCGTGATGACCCCGAAGTCGGGGTCGACGACCTGCGCGTTCACGATGGCCGTGCCGGTGGGGAACCGGAACCGCATCGGTCCGCCCACATGTCGGGTCGCATACGTGATGTCGTACCGCTCGACGATCCGGTCGAACTCGGTGGCGTACTGCTCGGCGGTCGGCGGCGTCGTCCCCCCGGCGCCCGTCGGCCACGCGTACAGGTCGATCGTCACGGACCGGCCGCTCTGGCGGTCGGCGGACTCCTTGAACGCCTGGTTCATCATCTGCACCACGGCGGTGACGCCGGTGATCGCGGTGACGGCGACCGCGACCCCGATGAGCGCGAGCAGGACGCGCAGCTTGTGGATCCGCAGCTCGTCCCAGGCCTCGACGATCGTGCCGACGATGCCGCTCACGAGAGCGTCGTGACGGCGTCGTCGGGCCGGTCGGTCGGGACGTCGCCGACCCACTCGGTGATCCGGCCGGGTGCGTTGAGGGTGATGGGCACGAGCACGCCCTCCGCGAGCCGGTAGTGCCGCTGGGCACGCGCGGCGACGGCGAGGTCGTGCGTGATGGCGATCAGCGCTGCGCCGGTCTGCGACGCGATCTCGTCGAGCAGGCTCATGATCTCCCCGCCCGTGTCGACGTCGAGCGCACCTGTCGGCTCGTCGGCGAGGATCACGCGCGGGCTGCGCACGAGCGCGCGGGCGATCGCGACACGCTGCTGCTCGCCGCCCGAGAGCTTGTCGGGCATCTCGTCGAGACGGTCGCCGAGCCCGACGCGGTCGAGCATGTCGGCGGCGAGGCGGAACCTGCGCCAGAACGCGCTCCCGCGCGCGTACATCAGCGGGGCGGCGACGTTCTCGAGCGCGGTGCGGCCCGGGAGCAGGTTGAACTGCTGGAAGACGAAGCCGAAGGCGTCCCCGCGTCGTCGGGCCCGGCGGCGGCCCGACAGCCGGGTGACGGCCGTCCCCTCGAGGAGGTAGTCGCCCGAGGTCGGCTCGTCGAGCAGCCCGAGGATGTTCAGCAGCGTGGACTTGCCTGTGCCCGAGCGGCCGACCACGGAGATGTGCTCGCCGGCGTCGACCGACAGCGTGATGCCGCGCAGGATGTGCAGGACCCGGTCGTCGGGCAGCCGGACGGACCGCGTGACGTCGGTCAGCTCGAGGAGGCTCATCCGGCGCACTTCACCGGGTCGAACGATGCCGGGTCGTTGCAGTCGGGCACGCCGCCCTCCCCGACGGGGATGAACTGCAGGATCTCGTCGCCCAGCGCGAGGCCCTCGACGATCTGGACCGTCTCGCCGTCGGTGAGGCCGAGCGTCACGGCCTTGGACACGGACGTGCCGTCCGGCTGCACCACCCACACGTTCCCGTTCTGCACCGACCCCTGGACCGAGGTGACCGGGACGACGACGGCGTTCTCGGCGGTGCCGTTCGTGATGGCCATGTCGGCGCCCAGCCCCGGGAACGCGATGACGCCTGCGGGGATCGCGCACGTGACCACGCCGGACGCAGGCTGGGCCGTGCTCGTGCCGGTGTCCGCGACCTGGGTCGAGTCGGTGGTCCCGGTGGTCGGGGCGGCGGCGCCGATACGCAGGTTTGTGCACGTGAACGGCGCCGGTCCGCCCTTGAGCGACACCTTGGCGTCGGCCGGTGCGCCGAGCAGCCGGTACTGCTGGTCGGGCGTCAGGGTCCCGGACACCGACATCGTCCCGGGGGACACCGTCGCGACGACGTCCCCCACCGAGACGACCTGGTCCTTGAGCGTCGGGAGCGTGAGGGTGCCCGCATGCGGGGCCTTGATCGTCGCCGTCGTGATCTTCGGCTTGTTCTCGGTGACGGTCTGGACGCCCGTCTCGGCGTTCGTCGTGACCGTCGGGTCCACCGGGGTCTCGAGGGTGATCACGAGGATCGCCGTGCCGGCGTCGACCTGCTGGCCGTCCTTCGCGAGCAGCTTCGTCACCGTGCCGGCGAGCGTCGCACGCACGGAGGTCCCGGCGTCGGCAACGACGGCGGCCTTGACCGTCACCGTGTTGGTGATCGTGCCCGCCGAGGCTGCCACGTGCGGCTCGACGATCTCGGCCGTCGGGCGCAGCGGGTCGGCGGCCGGGGTGATGTCTGCGCCGGTGAACGCCATCTTGACGAGCGCCACGGCGATGACCGCCCACAGGAGGATGCGCACGGTCGGGAAGATGTACCTGCGTGTGATGCCCACAGCGCTGCCCCTCGAGTGGTCATGGACGGGGGCGACACCCGTCGCCCCCGCACGCGCAACCTATCGACGTATCGGCGCCCGGAAAATCCCCCCGTGGTATGACTCCTACCCCGCGGGCGCCGACGGCGGGGAGAGCAGGAACGTCGGAGCAGTGAGCCCCGCGGAGTCGAAGGCCGCTGCGATCGCGGCCGCGACCGGTTCGACCGCGTCGGCCTCGACGAGGGCGATCGCCGATCCGCCGAAGCCGCCGCCCGTCATCCGGGCCCCGAGCGCGCCGGCCGACCGGGCGGTCGCCACCGCGAGGTCGAGCTCGCGGCACGAGACCTCGTAGTCGTCCCGCAGCGAGGCGTGCGACGCGTCCATGAGCGGACCGACCTCGTGGACCTTCCCGGCGTCGAGCAGCGCGACGAACTCCTCGACCCGCGCGATCTCGGTGACCACGTGGCGCACGCGGCGGACCGCGATGTCGGCCTCAGCAGCCCCGTCGGCCGCGAGCGTCGCGAGAGCGGCGGCGAGACCGTCGGTCCCGTGGATCTCGCGCAGGGTCCCGAGACCGAGCCGTGCCGCCGCTGTCTCGCACGTGGTGCGTCGGGCCGCGTACTGGCCGTCGACCAGCGCGTGCTCGGCGCGGGTGTCGATGACGAGGAGCGCGAGACCGTCGGCCGCCAGGTCGAACGGCACCTGGCGGACCGAGCCGTCGAGGCAGTCGAGGAGCAGTGCGTGGCCCGCCCGCGCCCGGAGGGACGCCGACTGGTCCATGCCGCCCGTCGGGGCGCCCGCGACCTCGTTCTCGGCGCGCACGCACGCCGCGGCGAGCAGCGCCCGGCCCGCGTCGTCCGGGTCGTCGGCCGGGCCGGCCAACCCGAGGTGGGCGGTCGCGTCGAGCGCCACGGCGACCGAGGCCTCGAGCGCCGCGGACGACGACAGGCCAGCTCCGTACGGCACGCACGAGTCCACGACGGCGTCGAAGCCGCCGATCGCCGAGGCGTCGGACCCGGTCGGGAGCGCACCGGGCTGCCGGAGCGCCCAGGCCACCCCGAGCACGTACGCGGTCCAGCCGTCGACGGTCCCTGGGCCGACGTCGGCCAGGTGCATCTCGACCAGCCCTGCGCCCGGCTCCTGCGCCGATGCCAGGCGGACGACGTCGCTGCCCGCTGGCGCCGGCCGGAGCGCGACGTAGGTGCGGTGCGGCAGGGCGATCGGCAGGCAGAGCCCGCCGTTGTAGTCGGTGTGCTCACCGATGAGGTTGACCCGGCCCGGCGCCGACCAGACGGTCGGGGCGACGCCGTCGGTACCGAAGCGCGCAGCGAACGCCGCGAGCGCGCGGGCGGCACCCTCGTCACCGGTCCAGGCGGGGATCCACCGGGCGCTCATCGGCCGAGCTCCTGCAGCCGCGCCGCGACCCGCTCGGGCGTGGTGTCGCTGATCCACGCGGCCATCCCGGACTCGACGCCCGCGAGGTACTTGAGCTTGCCGGGGGCGCGCAGCACCGAGAACACCTGGAGGTGCAGGCGGCCGAGCTCGCGGCCCTCGCCGGTCACCGCCTGGTGCCACCCGGCGATGTACGGCAGGGGGATCGGTGTGCCGTCGGGCTCGACGAAGAACCGGTCGAGCCGGCGCAGCAGCTCGAGGTAGGTCACCGCGAGGTCGTCGCGTTCGGCGTCGGTGAGCGACGGGAGGTCCGGGACGTCGCGGTGCGGCGCGAGGTGGACCTCGACGGGCCAGCGGGCCGCGGCCGGCACGTAGGCGGTCCAGTGCTCCGTCTCGAGGATCACGCGGGTGCCGGCGCGGCGCTCCGCCGCGACGACGTCGGCCAGCAGGTTCCCGCCGGTGCGCTCGCGGTAGGCGGCGGCCTCTCGGAGCATCGCCTGCGTACGGGGGGTCAGGTACGGGAACGCGTAGATCTGCCCGTGCGGGTGCGGCAGCGTGACCCCGATCTCCTTGCCGCGGTTCTCGAAGCAGAAGACCTGCTCGATCCCCGGCAGCGCGGACAGCTCCGTGGTGCGGTCCGCCCAGGCCTCGATGATCGTCCGGACGCGCGCCGAGGTGAGGTCCGCGAACGAGCTCGTGTGGTCCGAGCTGAAGCACACGACCTCGCAGCGGCCCGCCGCGGGCAGCGCCGGCCACAGCGGATCGTCGTCGACGCGCCAGCCGTCGTCGAGCGTGACGCCGGGGATGCGCATGAGGGCGGGGAACCGGTTCTCGAAGACGGCGACGTCGTAGTCGGTGTCGGGCACCTCGCCGTCCGAGTACTCGGCGTCGGGGCGTGCCGGGCACAGCGGGCACGAGTCGGCGGCCGGCAGGAACGTGCGGTTCATGCGGTGCGACGCCATGGGGATCCAGTCGCCCGTCAGCGGGTCGCGCCGCATCTCCGGGCCCTGCACCGGGGCTGCCGCGCCGCCGGCGTCGCCCGACGTCGCCGCCTCGAACCGGTCGCCGAGCGGGCGCGGGTCGTCGAGCCGCCGCGTCGCACCGCCGGAGACGTACGGCTCGGAGTCGTCGAAGTAGATGAGCTCGCGGCCGTCGGCCAGGTGGGTCGCGGTGCGGCGGACCCGGGCGAGGCGGGCGGGATCGGTCATCAGAGGTCCTCGGGGCTGGGCGGGGTGGATGCGGTGGGCATGGCGGGGGTGGTGGCGAGCAGAAGCTGTCCGACGGTGTCCTCGAGGACCGTGCGGGCGTCCATGGGGAGCCCGTCGTCGCTGAGGAGGAGGTCGATCTCGTCGAGCGAGGCGATCCGGGCCAGCCCGACGACACCCCACTTGGTGTGGTCGGCGAGCACGGTGAGCCGGGCTGCGCTCGCGACCAGGGCCTGGTCGGTCGCGGCCTCGAGCAGGTTCGGGGTCGTCGCGCCGTGCCGGTCGAGACCGTGCACCCCGAGGAACACGCGGTCGACGCGCAGCCGCTCGATCGCGGCGTCCGCGACCGGCCCGACGAGCGCGTCCGACGGCGTCCGGACCCCGCCCGTGAGGATGACCTCGAGCGCGGAGTGGCCGGACGAGTCGGCCGCGTGATGCAGGGCGTCGGCCACGGGGAGAGAGTTCGTCACGACCGTCAGCGGTCGCAGCGTGAGGTCGGCGGCGATGAGCTCGGCCAGCAGGTGGGTCGTCGTGCCGGCCGAGAGGGCGATCGCCTGCCCGGGCTCGATCGTCGCGAGCGCCTCGCGGGCGATAGCCGCCTTCTCGGCCGCGGCCCAGGTGCGCTTGGTCTCGAAGCCGGGCTCGTGCGTCGAGCGGGCCGGGGGCTCGGGCGTCACCGCACCGCCGTGGACGCGTCGGACGAGCCCGGCGCGCGCGAGCTCGGCGATGTCGCGCCGGACCGTCATGTCGGAGACGTCCAGCTCGTCGACGAGGTCCGTGACGCGCACGGCGCCGAGCGCACGGATCTGGGCCAGGATCCGGTCCTGGCGCTGCGGCGCGAGCATGTGGACAGTATTCACCACAGTCGAACAGGAACCAACAGGCGCGTCGCGGGGGCGTCGACCCGTGCGAGACCGATCAGCTGAGGCGCCTCAGCGGGCGGCGTCTCCTCGGGCGATCGCTCAGTGCGCGACGGGGGAGAGCCCGAGCGACCGACCGGCCAGACCGCGCGACCGGGCCGCGAGCGTCCGCGCGACCGAGCGGAGCACGACGGCGCTCGGGGAGTCGGGGTCCGCGAGCACGATCGGCATGCCCTCGTCGCCCGCCTCACGCAGCGCCATGTCCAGCGGGACCTGGCCGAGCAGCGGGACGGGTGCCCCCATGGCGCGCGACAGGTTCTCCGCGACGACGGCACCCCCGCCCGAGCCGAACAGCTCGAGGCGCGACCCGTCGGGCTGCACGAGCCACGACATGTTCTCCAGCACGCCGACGACGTGCTGACGCGTCTGCAGCGCGACCGACCCGGCCCGCTCGGCGACCTCGGCCGCCGCGACCTGCGGGGTCGTCACGACGAGGAGCTCGGAGGAGGGGAGCAGCTGCGCGACCGAGATCGCGATGTCGCCCGTTCCGGGGGGAAGGTCCAGCAGGAGCACGTCGAGGTCGCCCCAGAACACGTCCGCCAGGAACTGCTGCAGCGCGCGGTGCAGCATCGGGCCGCGCCACACGACGGGCTGCCCGGCCGGCACGAACATGCCGATCGACACGACCTTGACGTCGTAGGCGATCGGCGGCAGGAGCATGTCGTCGACCTTCGTCGGCGGACGCGTCACGCCGAGCATGCGGGGGATCGAGAAGCCGTAGATGTCGGCGTCGACGATCCCCACCCGCAGCCCGTCGGCTGCCATGGCGCACGCGAGGTTGGCCGTCACCGACGACTTGCCCACGCCGCCCTTGCCGGACGCGATCGCGTACACCTTCGTCAGCGAGGTCGGCAAGGAGAACGGGATGACGGGCTCGGGGGAGCCGCCGCGCAGCATCGTGCGCAGCTCGGTGCGCTGCTCGGGGGACATCACGCCCATCGCGACCCGCACGTCGGTGACGCCCTCGACCGTGCGGGCGGCCGCCGTGATGTCCTTCGTGAGGGTGTCCTTGAGCGGGCAGCCCTGCGTCGTCAGGTCGAGGCCGACCGTGACGAGCGGGCCGCCGTCGACGGCGCCGCCGGGGGTCACCTCGACCGAACGGACCATCCCGAGGTCGGTGATCGGGCGACGGATCTCCGGGTCGATGACGCCGACGAGGGTGGCGCGGACGGCGTCGGCGAGCTGGGCGGGGTCGGTAAGGGCGGACATGGGGACCATCGTAGGTCGAGCCGTCAGCCTGTCGGTGGGCCGTTCGCCCCCGCGGTCACGCCGACGGCGACCCGGGCCTCGTCTCGGTGCCGGAGGCCCGGTCGGTGTCGCCGCCGTTGGCCCGCTCAGCGGCCAGCTCCTCGAGGAGGTCGCGGAGCTCGCCGCGGACGAAGTCGCGCGTCGCGACCTCGGACAACGCGATGCGCAGCGCGGCGATCTCGCGGGCGAGGAACTCGGTGTCGGCGAGGTTGCGCTCGGCGCCCTGCCGGTCCTGCTCGGCCGCGACCCGGTCGCGGTCCACCTGGCGGTTCTGCGCGAGCAGGATGAGCGGTGCGGAGTACGACGCCTGGAGCGAGAGCATGAGCGTGAGCAGGGTGAAGCCGTAGAGCTTCGAGTCGAACCGCAGGGCGATCGGGCCGACGGAGTTCCAGCCGAGCCACACCACGACGAACACCGTCATGTAGGCGAGGAACCGCGGCGTCCCCATGAACCGCGCGATGCCCTCCGCGATCTTGCCGAACGCGTCCTGGTCGACCTGGACCTTCGGCAGCAGGGTCCGCCGGTTCTCCTTCGGGGTGTCGAGACGCTCAGCCACGAGTGCCTCCGGTTCGTCCGTCGTCGGGGGTCGGTCCCTGTGTCGCAGCCGCGGCCGGCGGCTCGTCGTCGAGCCCGCGCCAGTCCTCGGGCAGCAGATGGTCGAGCACGTCGTCGACGCTGACCGCGCCGAGCAGCCGCTTCTCGCCGTCCACGACCGGGACGGCGAGCAGGTTGTAGGTCGCGAGCAGGCGCGTGACCTGCAGGAGCGGGGCCTCGGCCGTCACTGCGTCGATGTCGGAGTCCATGATCGCGCCGATGGACTCGTGCGGCGCCTCGCGAAGCATGCGCTGGAGGTGGACGACGCCGAGGAACCGCCCGGTCGGGGTCTCGAGCGGCTGGCGGGCGACGAAGACCATCGACGCGAGCGCCGGTGCGAGGTCCTGCCGGCGCACGTGCGCGAGCGCCGTGGCGATCGAGGTCTCGGGGCCGAGGATGACCGGCTCGGTCGTCATGAGCCCGCCCGCGGTGTTGTCCTCGTAGGCGAGGAGGCGTCGGACGTCGCGCGCCTCCTCGGGCTCCATGAGTCCGAGGAGCTCGGCGGCCTGCTCGTCCGTGAGCTCGCCGAGGAGGTCGGCGGCGTCGTCGGGCTGCATCGCCTCGAGCACGTCGGCGGCGCGGCCCCGCTCGAGTCCCGAGAGGATCGCGACCTGGTCGTCCTCGGGGAGCTCCTCGAGGATGTCCGCGAGTCGCTCGTTGTCCAGCGCGCTCGCGACCTGGAGCCGGCGCGTCGTGGACATGTCGTGCAGGACGTCGGCGAGGTCGGCGGGCTTGAGGTCCTCGTACGACGCGAGCAGGAGTGCGGCGCCCTGCGCGTGGCCGCCGTGGGCGAGCCCCGTGACGTCGGACGTGGGCACGACGAGGGTCTCGCCGCGCCGCCGGAGCAGCCCACCCTTGCCGGCGACGTGCCGGCGCACGAACAGCTGGGTGGCGAACCAGTCGCCGTTGCGCTGCTGCTCGATCGCGATGTCCTCGATCGAGGCGCTGCCGGAGCCGTCCACGAACTGCACGGTCCGGTCGAGCAGCTCGCCGATCGCGAGGGTCTCCGAACCGCGCTGCTCGAAGCGCCGCATGTTGACCAGGCCGGTCGAGATGACCTGCCCGACGTCGATGCTGGTCACTCGCGTGAGGGGAAGGAACACCCGGCGCCGGCCGGGCACCTCGACCACGAGCCCGACCGCGCGCGGCACGGAGTTGTCGCGGATGAGCATGACGACGTCACGCGTCCGCCCGACCTGGTCCCCGATCGGATCGAAGACGGCGGTTCCGGCGAGGCGCGCAACAAAGACTCGTGTTCCGGCGCTGCTCACGGGCGCAAGCCTAACGGCCAGGTCCGCCGCAGGAGCTCTCGGGCGGGACGCGGTCACCGCGCGTCGTACCGGGTGGCGCACGTCGGAGCCGGTGGGGGAGGATTGGGGCATGTCGTTCACCCGCGCCACCCGTGTCCCGACCGCACCCACGCTCCCGCAGGGTGAGGCCGTCGCGTCCTACGGCACCTACCTCGAGGCCCAGCGCGCGGTCGACCACCTCGCCGACAAGCAGTTCCCCGTCCAGCACGTGACGATCGTCGGGACCGACCTGCGCATGGTCGAGCGGGTGACCGGGCGGCTGTCCTACCCGCGCGTCGCGCTCGCGGGGTTCGCGTCCGGCGCCTGGTTCGGGCTGTTCGTGGGGCTGCTGCTGTCGATGTTCGGCTCGGGCGACTCGTCGCTCATGTTCGCCGCGATCCTCATCGGTGGCGCGTTCGGCCTGCTGTTCTCCGTGATCACGTACTCGTTCACGGGCGGGAAGCGCGACTTCACGTCGACCAGCCAGATCGTCGCGACGACCTATGCGCTGCTGTGCGGAGCCGAGCACGCGAACAAGGCGCGGAACCTGCTGCAGGAGATCGGCGGCGTGCAGTCCGGCTGGCCCGCGCGGCCGGCCGGCCCGTCGACCCCGCCGTCGGACCCGCGCGTGGCCTATCCCGAGCCCGCCGCACCGCACCAGCCGCCTGCCGGCTCGCCCACCGTGCCGCCGGTCGGACCGCCCACCGTTCCCCCGACGGCGCCGCCCACCGTGCCGCCGACGCCCGGCGCGCTCTGAGGGTCAGCGCGGCGGCAGCAGGCGCGCCATCCACGCCTCGACCTCGTCGGGCCGACGCGGCAGGGCGGCGGACAGGTTCTCGTTGCCGTCGGCCGTGACCAGGACGTCGTCCTCGATGCGCACCCCGATGCCGCGGTACTCGGCCGGCACCAGCAGGTCGTCGCTCTTGAAGTACAGCCCCGGCTCGATCGTGAACACCATGCCCGGTTCGATCACCGCGTCGAGGTAGAGCTCGCGGCGCGCCTGCGCGCAGTCGTGCACGTCGAGCCCGAGGTGGTGGCTCGTGCCGTGCACCATCCAGCGGCGGTGCTGCTGACCCTCGGGGCTCAGCGACTCCTCGGCCGACACGGGCAGCAGCCCCCACTCGGCGAGGCGGTCCGCGATGACCTCCATCGCGGCGGCGTGCACGTCCCGGAACACCGAGCCCGGCTTGGCCACCGCGAACGCGGCGTCGGCCGCGTCGAGGACCGCCTGGTAGACGCGACGCTGGACCTCGGTGAACGTCCCGTCGACGGGAAGGGTGCGGGTCACGTCGGCGGTGTAGAGCGAGTCGACCTCGGCGCCCGCGTCGATGAGGACGAGCTCGCCGGGCCGGACCTGGCCGTCGTTGTCCGTCCAGTGCAGCGTCGTGGCGTGCTCCCCGGCGGCCGCGATGGTCTCGTAGCCGACCGCGTTGCCCTCCTGGCGGGCGTGCCCGATGAAGGTGGCCTCGATGACGCGTTCCCCGCGGCGGTGCGCGACGGCCTCGGGCAACCGGCGCACGATCTTCTCGAACCCCTCGATCGTGACCGCGACGGCCGTGCGCATCTGCTCGACCTCGTGGGCGTCCTTGATGAGCCGGAGCTCGGACAGGGCCTCCGCGAGGACGTCGTCGCGCATGCCGGCATCCTCGGCCGCGCGGATCTCCTCGACGACGGCCTCGACCGTCTCGTCGACGCCGGGGACCACGACGACACCGATGCCGCCCGGACCGGCGTCCTTCGCGAGCGCGTCACTCAGGTCGTCGAGGTGCGCGGTGCGGATGCCCGTGAGGCGTTCGAGGTCCTCGAGCGTGGGACGCGCGCCGACCCAGAACTCGCCGTAGCGGGAGTCGGAGAAGAACTCCTCGGTGTCCCGCCCGGCCAGCGGGCGCATGTACAGGACGGCCTCGTGGGCGCCGTCGCTGCCGTCGCTGCCGTCGTCACCGGTCGCGGGGTCGAGGACGAGCACCGCATCCGGCTCCTGCTCGGAGCCGAGGCCCGTCAGGTGGGCGAACGCGGAGTGCGGACGGAACCGGTAGTCGGTGTCGTTCGAGCGCGTCTTGTACGTGCCGGCCGGGATGACGAGCCGCTCACCGGGGAACTGGGCCGAGAGCCGCGCACGGCGGTCGGCGGTCTGCGCGACGGCGGGCCCGGGGGAGCCCTCCGTGTCGGGGCGAGGTCCCCAGCCGGACGTGATGAAGCTCCTGAACGCCGCGGAGCTCGGTCGCTGCGAGCGGTTGTCGTTCCGGCTCGACAGGTCCTGGTTGTCGCCCTGGGTGGTCTCCGGTGTCACGTCCGTCGTCATGACCCCCATCTTCCCACCGGCTCGGGGGTCACCTGCCCCGCCCCCGGCGTCAGCCCTGCGGCCGCTGGGGTGCAGTCTCGACAGGTGGACGGGACCTAGGGTGGGTCAGTGCGCATCGACCTCCACACCCACTCGTCCGCGTCGGACGGGACCGAGAGTCCGGCCGAGGTGATGGCCGCAGCCGCACGCGCGGGTCTCGACGTCGTCGCGCTCACCGACCACGACACGACGTCGGGGTGGGACGAGGCGGCCGCCGCGGCCGTCGAGGTCGGCGTCGCGCTGGTCCGCGGCACCGAGGTGTCGGCCCGGCTGCACGGGGTGAGCATCCACCTGCTCGCCTACCTGCAGGACCCGACGCACCCCGACCTCATGGTCGAGCTCGAGCGGACCCGCGCGGCGCGGCTGTGTCGAGGCCGGGCGATGGTCGACCTGCTCGCCGCGGACTACCCCCTGACCTGGGACGACGTGCTCGCCCAGACGGCCCCGAACACCGTCGTCGGCCGGCCACATATCGCTGATGCGCTGGTCGCGGCAGGCCTTCTGCCGGACCGGAGCTCGGCGTTCGCCGGCGTGCTGTCCAGCCACGCGAAGTATTACGTCCCGTACTACGCGCCGTCGGGCATCGACGCGGTACGGGCGGTGCGTGCCGCGGGTGGCGTCCCGGTGTTCGCCCACCCGGGTGCCGAGGTCCGCGGCCGGATCGTGCCCGACGCGGCGTTCGAGGAGCTCGCCGACGCGGGGCTCGCCGGGATCGAGATCGACCACCGCGACCACACGCCCGCCCAGCGCACCCGGCTGCACGCCATCGCCGCGCGGCTCGGACTGCTCGTCACCGGGTCCAGCGACTACCACGGCGCCGGCAAGGAGAACCTGCTCGGGGAGAACCTGACCGCACCGGACGTCCTCGCGGCGATCGAGGAGCAGGGCGCGCTCGAGGTCGTGCGCGCATGAGCGGCGTCGACCTGCGGCTGCTCACCGAGGTCTTCATCACGCTGTTCGTGATCATGGACCCGCCCGGCACCGTGCCGATCTTCCTCGCGCTGACCGCCGCGATGACCCGCCGCCAGCGCATCCGCGCGTCCCGGCAGGCCATCGCTGTGGCCTTCGGAGTCATCGTCGCGTTCGCGACGTTCGGCCAGCAGCTGCTCAGCTACATGCACATCTCGCTCCCGGCCCTGCAGGCCTCGGGCGGGCTGCTCCTGCTGCTCGTCGCCATGGAGCTGCTGACCGGCAAGATGGAGGAGCCGCAGCCGTCCGGCAACGAGGGCGTCAACGTCGCCATGGTGCCGCTGGGCACACCCCTGCTCGCCGGACCCGGTGCGATCGTCGCCACGATGGTCTTCGTGCAGCGCTCCGACGGGTCGATGGGCAACTGGGTCGCCATCGGGCTCGGCGTCCTCGGCGTGCACATCTGCCTGTACCTGGCGATGCGGTTCGCCGGCGTGTTCCATCGCGTGCTCGGCGACTCCGGCACCACGCTGGTCACGCGGATCGCCGGTCTGCTGCTCGCCGCGATCGCCGTACAGCTCGTCGCCGATGCGGTGCGCGCCTTCATCGTGTCCGGCTGATCGTGTCCCGCTGACCGGTCCGGTTCACGTCGGCTGACTCGCACCGGCTGACGCGCACCGGCTGACGCGCACCGGCTGATGAACGACGGGCCGGTCGCCTGGGTCCATGAACCTCGGCGACCGGCCCGTCGGCCGATCTGCGTGCGCGAGCCCTCGACGGGCTCGGTGACCTACTCGGCGGACGCCGCCGACGTCGTGGTCGAGTCGCCCCCGCGCGTGCGGCGACGGTTGCGTGAACGGCGCGGACGGTCGTTCGACCCGGCCGTGTCCGGCCCGTTCGCGCCGGACGGCGCCTCCGGTGCGCGGGTGGCCCCGGCGGCCGGAGCGGCGTCGGCGTTGCGGGACGACGCGCCGTCGGTGGCAGACCGTGCACCGCGCGTACGGCCGCCATCACGGGAACCGCCGTCACGCGAACCGCCGTCACGGGAACCGCCGGAACGCTGGCCGCCGTCGCGCGAACCGCCGTCACGCGGGCCACGACCACGTCCGCCGTCGGTGTGGTGGTCGGACGAGCCGTGCCCGCCGCCCGTGGCGTGCCGCTTGCCCGTCTCGCCGAGGTCCTCGAGCACCTCGGCGTCGAGTCCGGCGCGCACCTGCTGCGCCTTCGGCAGGCGTCCCTTGGTGCCGACCGGGATGTTGAGCTCGGCGTACAGGTGCGGC
The DNA here is from genome assembly GCF_003115775.1 of Cellulomonas sp. WB94. Lineage (NCBI taxonomy): Bacteria > Bacillati > Actinomycetota > Actinomycetes > Micrococcales > Cellulomonadaceae > Cellulomonas > Cellulomonas sp. WB94. Next base: position 620,053 of record NZ_QEES01000002.1, on the reverse strand, counting down.
GAGCTCGAGTACGTCTCGACGGGCTCCGGGATGCCGAGGTCGAGCGCCTTGTTGATCAGGCCCCAGCGCGGCATGTCGTCCCAGTCGACGAACGTCACCGCGGTGCCCTTGTGCCCCGCGCGACCGGTGCGGCCGGTGCGGTGCAGGTAGATCTTCTCGTCCTCGGTGCACTGGTAGTTGATGACGTGCGTGACGTCGTCGACGTCGATCCCGCGCGCCGCGACGTCGGTCGCCACGAGGACGTCGACCTTGCCGTTGCGGAACGCGCGCAGCGCCTGCTCACGGGCGCCCTGGCCGAGGTCACCGTGGATCGCGCCGGCCGCGAACCCGCGCTCGATCAGGTCGTCGGCCACCTTGGCGGCCGTGCGCTTGGTGCGGGCGAAGACGATCGTCAGGCCGCGACCCTCGGACTGCAGGATGCGCGCGAGGACCTCGACCTTGTCCATCGCGTGCGCGCGGTAGACGACCTGCTTGATGTTCTTGACGGTCTGGCCGCCGTCGTCGGGGTCGTTCGCCCGGATGTGCGTCGGCTGGGTCATGTAGCGGCGCGCCATCGCGACGACGGCACCCGGCATGGTCGCCGAGAACAGCATCGTGGTCCGCGCCGCGGGGGTCCGCGACAGCAGCTTCTCGACGTCGGGGAGGAACCCGAGGTCGAGCATCTCGTCGGCCTCGTCGAGCACGACGCAGCGTGCGTACGACAGGTCGAGGATGCCCTGGTTCTGCAGGTCGATCATGCGCCCGGGCGTCCCGACGACGACCTCGACGCCCTTGTTCAGCGCGTTGACCTGCGGCTCGTACGCACGGCCGCCGTAGAGCTGCACGATGCGCACCGACCGGTTGGTCGACGCGGTCGCGAGGTCGGTCGCGACCTGGACGGCGAGCTCGCGCGTCGGGACGACGACGAGGGCCTGCGGCTTGCCGGGCTGCGGCAGGTCGTCGAAGCCCTCCTCGCCGGGCGCGACCACGCGGTGCAGCAGCGGGACACCGAACCCGAGGGTCTTGCCGGTCCCGGTCTTGGCCTGGCCGATGATGTCGTGGCCCGCGAGCGCGACGGGCAGCGTCATCGCCTGGATCGGGAACGGGTGCGTGATGCCGGCGGCGGCGAGCGCCGCGACGATCTCGGGGCGGATGTCGAAGTCCGCGAAGGACGGGTTGGTGGCCTGCACGCTTGCTGCGGTGTCGGCGTCCGTGGCCTGCGAGCTGTCCGTCGCAGGGTCGAGGGTGGTGTCGGTCGTGGTCACAGAGGACTCTTCACTCGAGTGGTGACGAGCCGCGCGCTTCCTGCGGCACGTGGGCCGGGTCGGGAGCGGGCATCGTCACGCGGTTGGCCGGCAGCCGATCGTGAATGTCATTCGCGCGGTGCGCGAGGCGGTCGAGACGACCGGGCAACCGATGTACGGGCCCATCCTACCGGACGGTCCTCCGCGCGGCGGTAAGATCATCCGATGACCCAGACGGCGCAGTCAGGCACGTCCGGCACGTCCGGCTCTCCCGGGACGAGCGGCACGACCGCCGACGCGATCGAGCTGCTCGGGCTGGTCGCCCAGCTCCAGCTCGAGGCCTTCGCCCGCAGCGCCGAGGACTCGGCCGCCGCCCCGACCCTCGACGAGCGCCTCGCGCTGAGCAGGTTCGCCGCCGCCGCCGTCGAGCGCCGCGACCGTGTGATCGACCGGATCGTCGAGCTCGGTGGGGACCCGCTGGCCGCGATGGGCTGCTTCGACCACGTCCTCGACGACTTCGACCTGCGGACCTCACCGAGCACGTGGTGGGAGCGGCTGCTCACGTCGTACGTCGGCTACGGGGTCGCTGACGACTTCTGCCGGATCGCGGCCGCACGCCTCGACGAGACGTCTCGCGCGCTCGTCCTCGACGTGCTCGACGACCACAGCCACGCCGACCTCGCCGTCGCCGAGATCGCCGAGGCCGGCGCGGGCGACGACGTCCTGGTCGCACGTCTTGCCCTCTGGGGCCGACGACTCGGTGGCGAGGCGCTCGGTGTCGTCCAGGCGCTGCTCGGGTCACGTCCCGCGCTGCTGCGGATCGCCGCGGGCACCGACGTCTACGTCGAGGCGGGGGAGGCGTCGGGCAAGCTGTTCGGTGCGC